>CAZCXP010000075.1:0-11902 GCA_964502665.1 uncultured Dehalococcoidia bacterium
TCCTTCTCGGCACCAAATGTGTGATCGAAACTTCCGCTCCTGTATCCCTCCAGGTCCAGCGTCACGTATTCATAACCAAGCTCTTTGAGGCCTTGCGAGACCTGGCGCAGCATCTCAACGTTAGACAGCAGATCGATCTCGTCTCGGCCGATTTCAATGCGCGCCAGGGCGCCATGATCTCTAACCCGTAATACCTTGACACCGGTCAGAGTGCGAATGTAGTCTTCGGCCCTGTCTATCCTCTGGAGCTTTGCCGGTTCGAGGGGCTGCCAGTAGGGAATTCTTGTTGCCAGGCAGGGGCTTGCTGGTTTGGCGGCTATCGGAAGTCCCAGCACATCGCCCATCAGGCGGGTGTCCTCCTTGGATAGCCTGGCCTCCAGTAGCGGGCTGTATATACCCAGTTCTTCTGCTGCTTTGAGACCTGGTCTGTATTCCCTCAAATCTGAGATGTTCGTGCCGTCGGCTACTGTTTCAAAATCGATTTCAACCGCCTTTTGCTTCAGCTTCTCAAACCTGAATCTCTTGCACAGGTAACACCGGTCGGGCGGGTTAGCGCTGAAGCCCGGGATATCAAGCTCATTGAGTCCCAACGTCGTATGACCTATCCCGATCTCTTTGGCTGTCCTTCTTGCGCCATCTAATTCTCCCGATGGCATCAGGGGCGAATCGATGGTGATAGCAAGTGCTTTCTGCCCCAGAGCCCGGTGGGCCAGCGCCGCCACCAGGGAACTATCAACGCCGCCTGAGAAAGCCACGGCTACGCTGTGCCTTCCTCTAAGGTTTTCCACGAGACGGTCTATTTTGTCCTTACACAGTCTACTGTCGGCGTCCTTCAAGAGCTCAGCGCTCCTCCAGCATTTCCGCGGCTTTCCTCTTCACCAATTCCTCGATTTCTCTCAGAGGCCTACCCGTTCGATCAGCCAGCCTCTTAACGTCGTCGTATTCCGGCTTCACTTGAATGATGTGGCCTTGTGTGCTTTTGGCGACTTTCACATTGACGACTTCTTTCACGTCTTCTACCATCACCTCGACGGGAACAGATTCTCGAGCCAGGATGCGTCTCTGGCAGGCGTAGATTCTCGCCCCCAGCGTGCCTGTCTCCTCCATCAAAATCCTGCATAAAGGCTCCAGGCTTGACCTGTCTGCGATTATTTTGATGAGGTGCCCTGGCCTTCCTTTTTTGGTCAACATCGGTATGGCGCTTACGTCTCTGGCACCCTCTTGCAGCAGCCTATCCATGGCGTACCCGATCAATTCTCCGCTGGCGTCATCGAGGTTTGTCTCAATCACGTATACCTCATCGCTTGAGAGCCCGAAGTCACAGGGCTCTCCCAGGGTAATTCTCAGAACATTCGGCATCTCCACAAATTCCTTTGTTCCGGCACCATAGCCCACCTTGGTTGGCTTCATCGGTGGATAGAACCTTACGGATTCCAGCGCCAGGGTGGTGAGGAGGGAGACGCCTGTAGGAGTGGCTAGCTCGGCTTCGATTGGACCGCCGACTGTGAGGAATCCCCTGGAACGCAATATTTCCAGCGTGGCTGGTGCCGGGGACGAAACTGTTCCGTGGGAGAAGTGGAACAGACCACCTCCGACAGCGACAGGGGTGGAATAAACGGTCGTATCGGTGAAGAGCCCTAGATCGTCTAGAGCGGCGGCGGCGCCGAGCACATCGGCGAGGGTATCGGCGGACGCCGTTTCATGCAGGTCAACCTCTTGTATGCTTTGCCCATGAGCTGTTGCCTCGGCGGAAACGAGGGTATTGATTGAGTTCAAAGCAAACCGCTTGGCTTTCTCTGAAATCTGCAGCTTTTGCAGGCATGTAGAAGCCGCCTCTAGAAGTCCGGCGGCTGTTCTTTGCGTAACTTCCTCTTCGACCTTAACATCGATTCTCTTGGCTCTAATTCCTCTTCTGACAGTATCTGCTACTGTTATTTGGAGGTCTTTGCACCCTGGCAGGCAGTGCTTGGGAATACTCATTGCCTCTATTACATTCGCAGCGTTCGCTCCAAGGTCAAGCAGGGCGCTGACCATCATATCCCCTGATACCCCCGCCGTTTGGGCGTCGATAACCAGGATGCGTTTGGCATCGTCTGGCATTTGGATTCCTCTTTTATTCCTGGATTAAGCCTAGTATACTACTTGTACCTATATTATGCACATCGCGTGCGATGGGAGGCTTTCTTTGCTGAGAGAAGTGCTTGGGAAACTGACACGGGGTGAAATATCCTTGGACGAGGCCGAGAAGGCTCTTAAGATGTTGGCTGTAGAGGAGGTAGGCGGTCTGGCCAGGCTGGACGTTGGACGGGAAATCAGACACGGTGTACCTGAAGTGGTCGTCGCTGAGGGTAAGACGCCAGAGGATGTGGCTGAGATAGCCTCAAAGACACTGGCCCAAAAGGGACGGGTGATCATAAGTCGAGCCACCAAGCAACATGTCAAGGCTCTTAAGTCGGCTGTAGGGAAGGACGAGTTCCTACATGAGAGCAGGACGGGGGGGACAGTGGTGGTTAAAGGGAAGGATTTAGCGGTGAGAACTACAGGGGGGAGGGTGGGAATAATCACTGCTGGCACTTCTGATATTCCTATCGCGGAAGAAGCTGAAGTGATGGCGTTGGAGATGGGGTGTGAGGTGACGACGGCTTATGACGTGGGGGCGGCTGGAGTTCACAGGCTGTTTCTTCCTCTGAAAGAGATGATCACGAAGGACGTCGATGTTATTGTTGTCGTTGCTGGTAGGGAGGGGGCGTTGCCTACATTGCTGGCAGGCATGGTGGATGTTCCATTGATAGCGGTTCCGACTTCCTTTGGATACGGCCTGGGGGGGAGGGGACTCGGTGCCCTGATGGCCATGTTGCAGTCTTGTTCTTTGGGACTAGCGGTTGTCAATATTGACGGGGGGATTCCTGCGGGGGCTGTAGCGGCCCTGATTGCCAATCGAGCCGCCAAGTTCAGGGAAGGGAAAGGTCGCAAATAGACGGGTCTGCGGTTTCAATAGGGGCAGACTGATGTGTCTGGTCCGATTAGGGTCGGGGGCAAACACGTAGGTTTGCCCCTAGTGCCTGGGCTTCAACCGTTCCGCGCTATCAAGCAAAATGGTGATGGGGCCGTCGTTATGGATCTCGACCAGCATGTGTTGCTGGAAGCGGCCTGTCTCTACCTTCAGTCCGGCGCTACGCAGGAACTGAGCGAACGTATCCACCAGAGGCTCGGCTTTCTCGGGTGGAGCAGCCTCACTGAAGCTGGGACGGCGTCCCTTGCGAGTACTGGCCATGAGGGTAAACTGGCTGACT
The DNA here is from genome assembly GCA_964502665.1 of uncultured Dehalococcoidia bacterium. Classification (GTDB taxonomy): domain Bacteria; phylum Chloroflexota; class Dehalococcoidia; order SZUA-161; family SZUA-161; genus SOKG01. Next base: position 3,294 of record CAZCXP010000075.1, read on the forward strand.
ACCAATACCTCCCCAGACATATCCAGCGTAGAGAGGTTGAACTTTCCTGCCTCGTCGGGGAGAATACGCAGGTTGGCAGTCTTCTCTGCCAGATAACGGGCATCAGCTTCCGTGTCGTCCCTGGCCACTCCAACAAGCACTACCAGCCCGTGTTCGATGGCAGCGACGGCGTGGCCTTCAACACTAACTGAAGCTTGAGAGACTCGCTGGATAAGAGCTCTCAATAGCTTTCCCTGGGTTTCGTCTCCGTCTTTGTCTCTGACTTCGCCTTTGTTTCTGATGTCGGCTTTGTTTCTGATGTCGGCTTTGTATCCTCGTCTCCTCGGCGTGGGTTATTCAGCGACCCCCTGCCGTGATCAGTGGAGTAGAAGCCGCTCCCCTTAAAGAGAACGGGCACCGAGTGGATCACGCGGCGTGCCTTACCCATGCATTGAGGGCAGATAGCCGCTGGTTCTTCATCGAACCTCTGTCTTCGCTCGAATCTGGTGCCACAAAGAGCGCACTCATATTCGTAAATAGGCAACTTGCACCTCTCATTAAAAAGCGCCTCATGGGCGAGGTCGCCGTGTTTTGTCTAGTGACGTTAGCACTCCTGGGCATAGAGTGCTAACCAAGTGTAATTTAGCATCTTAGCTCGGCATTGTCAAGGGCAGATTCACTCTTGCCTTTTGTAATTGCCTATGGTAAACTCATCCAGTCGGCCTGTGCCGGCAGTAGTAAGGATTTTCCAGTCTCCGTTGTGGCTCGTGGGACTGGACAGACTGGAGAGGGTAAGGGTCTCTTAGAAATGGTAGAACCTGTCTCGATGAAATTGCTCCTGGAGGCTGGGGTGCACTTTGGGCATCAGGTAGCACGCTGGAATCCCAAGATGAAGCCTTACATCTTCAGTCAGCGCAATGGTATCCACATCATTGATCTGGAACAAACCGTTGTTCTGCTTGGCAAGGCTTGTGACTTTGTGCGAGAGGTAGTGGAGAGGGGTGAGGACATTATTTTCGTGGGCAGCAAGAAGCAGGCACAGGAGGCAATACAGCAGGAAGCCAAGCGTTGCGAGGCTTTCTATGTCAATCAGCGCTGGCTGGGGGGAATGCTCACCAACTTCTCTACTATTCAGTCGCGTATCGACTACCTGGTCCGCTTGGAGGATCGGAAAGCAAGGGGCGACTTGGAGCGCTTGCCTAAGAAGGAAGCCTTGAAACTGGAAAAGGAGATGGTGCATCTCAACAGGTTACTTGGTGGCGTCAAAGAGATGACCAGGATTCCAGGGGCTTTGTTCATTGTCGATCCTACCAAGGAGAGGAATGCCGTTGCCGAGGCCAAGCGGGTTGGGGTGCCCATCGTTGCTATTGTAGACACCAATTGTGACCCTGATGAGATCGACTACCCTATCCCAGGCAATGATGATGCCATCAGGGCTGTGGCTCTGTTCTGCAGTGTTATTGCTGATGCTGTTTTGGAAGGCAAGCAGGCCCTTGGGGCGCTGGCCGAAAAGGAAGCGTTAGAAGCAGAAGAAGAGCTGCCATCCGAGTATGAGGCTGTTTTCGAGCCCGAGGAGGTCCAGCCAACTTCTGTTGAAAGCGAGGGTTAGAGGGTTAAATGCAGGTTTCTACCGAAGCGATTAAAGCACTAAGGGAGCAGACTAGTGCCGGAATAATGGAGTGCAAGCACGCCCTGCAAGAGAGTGGTGGCGACCTTGCTGCCGCTGCTTCTATGCTGAGGGAGCGTGGCTACGCAATCGCCAAGAAGAAGGAGAATCGGGCTGCCACGGAAGGGCTGGTAGAGTGTTATGTTCACACGGGGGGGCGGATTGGGGCCTTGGTGGAGCTAAACTGTGAGAGCGATTTTGTGGCTCGTACTCCGGAGTTCAAGGAACTGGCCCATGACCTGGCGATGCAGGTGGTGGGCGCCTGCCCTCGCTATGTCAGCCCCGAGGATGTGCCCGAGGGAGAAGAGTTTTCCGATGAGGATTGCCTTCTGCTTCAGCCGTTCATAAAGGATCCAGATAAGAAGGTTCGGGATGTTGTTATTGAAGCAATAGCCAAGGTTAGGGAGAATATCAAGGTAAGACGGTTTGTCCGATTTGCATTGGGGGCAGACGGACGAGATGAGTAATCCGCGATATGAGCGTGTGCTTCTGAAGCTTAGTGGGGAGGCTCTCATGGGTGAGGGCGAGTTCGGCATTGATGTTGCGACTGTGGTGGGTATCGCTAAGCAGCTGAAGCGCATTGTGGACAGTGGAGTTCAGGTTGCCATCGTTGTTGGTGGCGGGAATATCTGGAGGGGTGAGGCTGCTCAGGACAGAGGAATGGATCGAGCCGCCGCTGATTACGCCGGCATGCTGGCCACCATCATTAATGCTCTCGCCCTTCAGGATGCTCTGGAGAAGGAAGGGGTGGTGACGAGAACCCAGAGTGCAATAGCAGTGCAGGCGGTCGCCGAGCCCTACATCCGCCGGCGCGCTGTCCGTCATTTGGAGAAGGGACGGGCGGTTATCTTTGCCGCGGGGACGGGCAACCCCTACATGACCACTGATACTGCCGCGGCCTTGCGCGCGATAGAGATTGACGCTAACGTCTTGCTTATGGCCAAGAACAACGTCGATGGGGTTTATGACTCGGACCCATCGACCAATGCCGGGGCGAAAAAGTACGATCAGCTTAGCTATAGAGATGCTCTGAACATGAGGCTCGAGGTGATGGATTCCACCGCGCTGTCTCTATGCATGGATAATCAACTTCCCATAAGAGTCTTCGATCTTCAAGCTCCCAATAGCATTGAGCGAGTGATTGCCGGGGAACCGGTGGGCACACTTGTGCATGGTGGTGAGTAACCGGGTGAGAAAGGCAACTCACTCAGTCACCTGAGAAGGCAGTATCCTGACGAGCAATTTGAAGTTTTTGGTTTGGTGTTACTCTCTCCAGCGGGGGATTGGCGATGAGCGAAGACGATGTTCTGCGGGGTGCAGAGGGTAGGATGCGCAAGGCAGTAGAGGTTTTGCAGGATGATTTGGTAGCCATTCGTACTGGAAGAGCCAGCCCTGGTCTCGTGAATCATATACGAGTCGATTACCATGGAGTTCCTGTCCCACTTAACCAAATTGCCAGCGTCTCTGTTCCCGATGCCAGGATGCTTGTGATTCAGCCTTGGGAAAGGGAGCTTTTGCCGAGCATAGAGAAGGCTATTCGCAAGTCAGACCTTGGCGTCAACCCGACAAGCGATGGCAACGTGGTCCGGCTGGCTATTCCCCAGCTTACGGAGGAGCGGCGCAATCAGTTAGTCAAGATGGTGCGAAAAAGGGTGGAGGAGGGGAAGGTGTCGGTGCGCAATGTGAGGCGAGAGGGACTTGAGAACTTGCGCGAACTCAAAGAAAATAAAGAGATGTCCGAGGATGAGTACAAGCGAGCTTTGGGTCTATTGCAGCAGGTCACCGATAGATTCACTGAGGACATCGCCCAAATAGCGAAAGACAAGGAAGACGAACTCCTGGAAATCTGACGCACTGAGGACGAGCGGTGGCGGAGACAAAGACAGCGGCATTGTCCATGAAGAAGATATCCCCCCTCCCAAACCATGTCGCTATTATCATGGATGGGAACGGTAGATGGGCCGCGAAGCGTGGCTTGCCCCGGCTTGTTGGGCATCGTGCCGGCACTGACAATGTCCGCCGCGTAGTTGAAGGCTTCGACCGGCATCAGGTGAAATACCTCACCCTCTACGCTTTTTCCACGGAGAACTGGAGACGTCCTGGAGTAGAGGTGAGCGGGTTGCTGCGTCTTCTAGCTGGGATGATCGACCGCGAGACCAAGGCTCTGCATGAGAAAAACGTCAGGCTCAGTCATCTGGGAAGACTTGATGAGCTATCGCCGGAGCTGCAAGATCAGGTTCATAAGGCGCTGGAGCTGACTAAGAATAATACCGGGATGAAGCTGAGCATTGCTTTTGATTATGGTGGTCGCGCAGAGATACTGGAGGCGGTTCGCCGCATTGTCAAGGATAGGGTTCCCTCTGAAGATATCACTGAATCGCTGTTCAGCAGCTATCTTTATACCGTGGATGTACCTGAGCCAGACCTGATTATCCGCACCGGCGGAGAGATGAGGATGAGCAATTTCCTCATCTGGCAAGCAGCCTATAGTGAGTTCTACTCCACACCCACGTTGTGGCCGGACTTCGGTGACAAAGAGATCGAGAAAGCGCTAGTTGCGTACAGTCGGCGAGAGAGACGTTTCGGCGGATTGAAAGCGGAAGGAGAGCCAAGAGGGGGCTGAGGCAACTGAGCCCCCGGTTTCTTATCGGCGAATGCTCCGGCAAAGAGTACTCAGTGCGCTGTTCTTCATACCTATCCTCTTCGTTTCCATCTGGTTTGGCGACCCCTGGTTCTCCGTCGTTGTGGCTGTCGCTGCTCTTTTGGGGGTTGTTGAGTTCTATGACATGTTTGCCCAGAAGAGGTGGCAGCCTCTGACCCTCTTTGGCACGCTATGGACGCTGTTCTTCGTTTTCAACGCCCACTACGTGCATTCTTACGACTCCGAGACTACGCAGTTGCTGGTGACCTCGGCGCTGGTGAGTTCGGCGGTGATCGTATCCTTGCTTTGTTCCCTTTTCCTGCGGTCCTCCGCAGACAGAGCGCTATTTGCCTGGGCATGGAGCCTGGCAGGTGTGCTCTATATGGGCTGGCTCCTGAGCTACTGGATTCTGCTGATGAACTCCGCTGAGTGGGTTGGCAGGGACTGGGTGCTGCTGGCACTCTTCTCCACTTTCGCGTTCGATACCACTGCTTATTTTGTTGGCCGCGTTTTTGGGAAGCACAAGATGGCACCGACAGTATCTCCGGGAAAGACATGGGAGGGGGCGATTGGGGGGCTGGCGGGGTCGATAGCGGCTGTTATCATCCTGGCGATCATGTTGGATACCCCGCTGGATATCGGTTACGGGAGACTGGTGTTGATTGGCTTCGCGATTGGCGTCTTTGCCCAGGTCGGCGACCTCGCCGAGTCGAAGATGAAACGGAGCACGGGGTTAAGGGAATCAGGGGATCTTATCCCGGGGCATGGGGGCATCCTGGATCGCTTGGATAGCATTGTCTTCACTGGGGTTGTAGTGTACTATTGTCTCAGGTGGTTCATAGGATGAGAGGGCTGGCAGTCCTCGGTTCCACGGGCTCAATTGGGCGTCAGACGCTGGAGATTGTTCGCGCTTTCCCCGATAGATTAGAGGTGGTGGCCTTGGCAGGGGGGAAGAACATCTCTTTGCTGGAGGAACAGGTTGCAGAGTTCAAGCCAAGGTTAGTCTTCGCCGAGCTATTGGCAGGTGGCGAAGGGATATCGGGAGCAAGCTATCTTTCTCTGGAGGAGATAGCTTCTCATCCCGATGTCGACCTTGTGGTGGTAGCTACCTCTGGAAAAGCCGGTCTGGGCCCTACTCTGGCTGCAATTGGCGCTGGGAAGACGGTCGCTCTAGCCAACAAAGAGGTGCTGGTGATGGCAGGAGAGATCGTGACTGCGGAGGCTCAGCGTCACAAAGCCGAGATCAGGCCCATCGATAGCGAGCACAGTGCCATCTGGCAGTGTCTGAGGGGGGAGGAGGAAAAAGGGATTTCCAAGCTGGTTCTGACTGCTTCCGGCGGCCCCTTCCGGTCGAGCTCTCCCGCCCAGCTAGCCTCAGTTACCCCGGAGGAGGCACTCAATCACCCTACCTGGCAAATGGGAGTAAAGGTCACCATTGATTCTGCTACTCTGATGAACAAGGGCATGGAGGTCATTGAGGCCCGCTGGCTGTTCCATATCCCCTTTTCTCAGATCGAGGTGGTGATCCATCCCCAGAGCATAATCCACTCCGTTGTGGAGTTCATTGATGGTTCAGCGAAGGCGCAGCTAAGCCAGCCAGATATGAGGTTGCCCATCCAGTATGCGCTGGCGTATCCTGATCGGTGGGAGGGCCCTTTTGGCCAAGCGCTTGATTTTGCAGAGATAGGCTCGCTTGACTTCGAGCCGGTGGATTTGGGTAGGTTTCCCTGTTTGAAGCTGGCCAGGGAAGCTGGTGAACATGGAGGCACCTGCCCTGCAGTGCTCAGCGCTGCCGATGAGGTGGCGGTGGAGCTTTTCTTGACAGGAAAGATAGGCTTTCAAGATATTTCTGCTGTGGTGGCCAAAACCCTCGATCGCCACCAGGTGATAAGCCATCCTTCTATCGAAGATGTTTTGGCGGCGGATGCCTGGGCCAGGGAAACCGCCAAAGCCGGGTTCTGAGGTGGGGGATGATCATAGTAACCATAATAATCTTCATTCTTATCCTCGGTCTCTTGATCTTTGTCCATGAGATGGGGCATTTCATTGCCGCCAGGCTGTCGGGGGTCAAGGTCGAGGAGTTCGGCATGGGCTTCCCTCCCAGGATTGTCGCCGTCAAGCGCGGTGAGACTGTGTACTCGCTCAACCTCATTCCTCTGGGCGGCTTCTGCAAACTGCTGGGGGAGGAGGATCCCAGCGAGCCCAGGAGCCTTGCCAGCAAGAGACCCCTGACCAGATTGTTCGTTCTCGGCGCAGGCCCGATGATGAACGCGGTGCTCCCTATCGTGCTCTTGACCATAGCCTTCATGGTTCCGAGGCAGGTGGTTATGGGGGATGTCCTGGTAGAGGAGGTTGCGGCGAACTCGCCAGCGGCGGAGGCGGGGATTGAGGCTGGTGATACCATAGTCAGCATAGACGGGCACTCCGTTCAGAACTACTACGACCTGAATTATAACGTCCACCTCAGCCTGGGGGAGGAGACTACACTGGAGCTTGAAGCGCAGGATGGCAGCCAAAGGGTTGTGACATTGGTCCCGCGGTGGGCTCCTCCTGAGGGAGAGGGAGCCATGGGTGTGACGGTCACCCTGGCGAATGCATACGAGGTGAGTGAGCACGACCCATTCTGGGAAGCAGTGCCCAAGAGTGCAACCACCCTGTGGCATACCTTTGAATTGATCAGGAACGAGGTAAGGAGCTGGTTTGCAAGGGGGGCTGCACCTGAGGTCGCCGGCCCGGTGGGCATCTTCCAGCTCACGGACGAGGTGAGCGCGGCAGGGCCTTCATACCTGCTGGAGTTCGCCGCCTTTCTCAGCATCAATCTGGCCATAATCAATATACTTCCGCTGCCGGCGCTCGACGGTGGCCGGATCGTATTTGTATTCTTGGAGGTGGCGCGGCGGGGGAAACGCGTCTCGCCCAGAACGGAAGGACTGGTCCATTTTGCGGGCTTTGTGATGCTGATCGGCCTGATACTGGTGATAACTTACTTCGACATCCTGCGCGTGATCAGCGGGGAGAGCCTGGTGCCATGATTAAGCGCCGGTCATCGAGGGTGATCAGTGTCGGCGGAGTGGAGATCGGTGGCGCTGGACCAGTCGTGGTTCAATCAATGACCAAGACCGACACCCGCGATGTGGCGGCGACAGTCGGCCAAATCCGCCAGCTTGAGGAGTGCGGCTGTGAGATAGTGAGGGTAGCGGTGCCCGATGCGGATGCCGCTCGGAGCCTTGCCAGCATAAAGAAGGCGGCAGCCATTCCAGTCATTGCGGACATCCATTTCGACTATCGCCTGGCGCTGGCAGCGCTGGAGGCTGGCGTCGATGGGCTCAGGCTGAACCCGGGTAACATCAGCGACCCCGATCAGATCAGCAAGGTGGTTCGTGCTGCCAGGGATAGGGAGGTTCCGATACGTGTCGGCGTCAATGCGGGCAGCTTGCCCAGGTCGTCAGCGCCGGAGGCTCCGGTAGTGGAGCGCATGGTTGATGCTGCGCTTGATCAAGTCCGCCTGCTGGAGAGCCTGGACTTCGAGTTGATCAAGGTATCGGTGAAGGCCTTCGATGTCCCCACCACCATCGAGGCGTATCAAGCTATTGCCCAGAGGATGCCGTATCCGCTGCACCTGGGGATTACCGAGGCCGGGCTGCCCTGGACCGGGGCAATTCGCAGCTCAGTGGGACTCGGAGTCTTGCTCTACCAGGGCATCGGCGACACCATCAGGGTATCGCTCACCACCGCCGATCCCTGTCAGGAGGTGGAGTGCGCCTACGAGATACTGAAGTCGTTGCAGCTCAGAGAGCGAGGGCCTATACTGGTTAGCTGTCCGTCCTGTGGACGCGCTGAGAGCGACATCGTGAAACTGGCCCAGGAAGTCGAGGAGAGGCTGCAGAAGGTCCAGAAAACGATTAAGGTGGCTGTGATGGGATGTGTAGTGAACGGCCCGGGTGAGGCCAAAGATGCGGACGTAGGCATCGCCTGCGGCAAAGGGCGGGGGGTTATCTTCAGAAAAGGGGAGAAGCTGCGAACGGTGGACGAGCCTGATTTTCTGGAGGCGCTGATGGCGGAAATTGAAACCTTTGGTGACAGAGAAATAACTCGATAACAAACGCCCATAGGCGGTCGCTCACCGTCGAATGATGAAAGTAGAGGTAGGCTGTGAGTTTGCGATTTTCTTGTCCCCCTCTCTCTAACTCTCTCCCGCGAGGGGAGAGAGGATTGCTGTTCCCTCTCCCTTGATGGGAGAGAGGATTGTTGTTCCCTCTCCCTTGGTTGGAGAGAGGATTGCTGTTCCCTCTCCCTTGATGGGAGAGAGGATTGTTGTTCCCT
>CAZCXP010000076.1:0-11809 GCA_964502665.1 uncultured Dehalococcoidia bacterium
ACTTGCGGCTGGGCAAAAGGCAAGCCCCGGTCGGGGCAAAAAGAAAGAGGCCATCTCAGTGAAAAAGAGGGGATGGCCCCGTCATAGCCTTGCTTTCACTCAATCTCAAGTGATCTCCTCATCAATCCTTTTCAAGACAGCAATAGCAATACCCATCATATCTACTTCTGGGTCCGCTTCAGTAAACTGATTTGGAGAATACTTGGGATTCTCAGGTTCGAGAGCAATAGTGTGCCGGTCTATGCGTCTAAATCGCTTCAAAGTGGCCTCGTCATCCTGGTCTTTGATAAGGGCTGCCACGATGTCCCCATCTTTCGGTCCTAAAGCTTTTGTCCCTTTTGCTTTCATGATCACGTAGTCTCCTTCCCCGAGGCCGGCCTGGATCATGCTGTCGCCCGTCACCTTTAGCACAAAGTGGTTGAATCCCTCTTCCATCCTGATCGTCGTGCCCGGCCGCCCTTCCAGGCCCTGAATCTGATAGGGTATGTCATCTATGAGCAGTTCTGAACAAACCACGTAGTCCCCTTTGGCTTCTAGAAGGACGTAAAGGGGTACACCAGCCGGGATTTGGCCAAGGACAGGCATCAATTGAAGGAGCGTCGCCTCGTCGAGAGGCTTCCTGGTTGCAGTATGGGGCGCAGCCTTCGGCAGGATGTGTATCTCAAGCTTTGCCTTTGGTTGGTAGAGGCTTTGCGCTTCTTCGATGCGCATTTGGATGTCTTGATACCAGGCCCTATACTGAGCAGCTCTGCTATGATTGCCTAGCTCCGTATGGCGCTGACAGGAGTCAGTGAGGATTCTTAGCGCTTTCTCGTACCAACTCAGAGCTTGCTGGTATTGGGAAGAGTTATGGCACAGTATGGCTGCCATTCGGCACGCGGCTGCCTGATTGTGATCGTCTCCCAGCTTTCTGAAGATATCAACAGCTTCTTCGTAGAAGATAAGAGCGTAGTCCATCTCTTTGCGAGCCCGGTGCACCTCTGCCAGATGGAGCAAGGCGATTCCTTTTACTCGCCAGTCACGCTTTTGCTCAGCCTGGTTAATAGCTTCTTCAAAACACCCAATAGCTTTGTCCCATTCCTCAGCTTTGCTATGCTCATCCCCTTGCCGAATCAGAGCACGGCTCGGCGTCGTCAAATCCTCTTCGAACCAACACAACGGAGGCGATTTCAACCACTGTCGAGTGCTGGTGCCCATAGTCATGATACCCTCCTATATCCAAAGCCAGGACTAATATAGATCGCTTGAAGAGAGCAGGCCCGGAGTTCACAGTGTCTCAATTGCGCTACGCCATTGCTGTAAAGATATCAAGAGCTCATAGGGGACTGAGGATCTAATCATGGGGTCGAGGGACATCTCCTCTAAAACCTCAAGACAGCGAAGGGCGATGATCTCTCGCAGAGACACGTCCTTCTCAGCCATTCTTGCTCTTTGCAAGCCCTGACTGATGGCCAGGATCATCTCAACCTGAGCTTGAGCGCGGGCAAACTCTTTCAGCCTCAGCGCCTCGGCGTCACCCTCGGCCTGGGTAACAGTGACCCGTCGGTTCCAATCTGCTTGCCAGCTTCTTACTCGTTGCTCAGATACCCTCTCGACAATGGGAGCATACTCACTGTCAAGCTTTATCGGGCCAAGGCTGACACGGGGTACCCTTACCCCCAACCATTGGTGCAACTGAGGGGAGATAACTCTGTTTAGTTCTGCCTGAATGCGCTGGCGTGGCGACTGTCCCGGTGGCAAGGGGATCCTTTCATCCGCATCTTCGGGCTCGAGTAGCTTGTCCAAAACATATTGTCGCAAAATTCTGCGTAGTTCAGCGGTGGCTAAGGGGACGACCAAATCATTCCAGCGATAAACTTGATCTTTATCCACCACCTTGTTATAGACGGCTCGCCGTACAGCATCTTCAGAGAAAGGATACGGTTCTGGTAACTGTGTCTCTTCGTCTCGCGGGGCGGCCTCCCGTCCCTTCCGGAGGAGATGGCGGAATGAGCGACCCCATTGCTTCCCCCTTTCCATCCATGCTCTCAAGTATCTGATACACCATGGGGGAGGCAACACTCGTGACATCACCTGACGTAAACATGCTATGAACAATCGCCACAAAGAAGGCCGTTCTTCGGGCTTGGGGCGCGAAGGCCCTGGTTCGATTTGAAACTCGATCTCCAGGTCCACCTCTACGGGGATACCGTCCTTTGTTATGCCTCGAACCTTTCGCTTGCGTTGCTGAGGACGAAGATCTACCACCTCACGCACGTTTTCGAAGCGTTCGATAGGGAAGAAACCAGGTGGCCCCAGTACGCGCGTAAACCGACCTGCTCGCTCCAAGGCGACGGCGCTGCCAGTATCTGGGACCAACATGCCTGGGCCACCTATCTCGGCCACAGGTTTGTTGCGGCTGAACTCCGCGATTTCTCCTTTCCGGATCAGGAGGAAGTTCCTTCTCTCTCCTAATCCAAATAGTGAAACCAAAAGGTATCGGTAGGCATCTCGAAAGCGGTTTAGTTTGTAGAAAGTCTGAATAAAGGCTGCGCTTATGCCCAGAGCTACGCTAAAGTTCAACCAAGCTGCGGCAAGTCGCTCCCATGTCTGGCGCGCGCACAGCACCAGGCCGATAATATCAGTCCAGGACCACTCTCCGCCTTCCCTAAACAAAGGACAATCCACAAGTACACTGAGGAGCGAGATGAGTAGCAAAAGACCGAAAGCGAAAAGCAGTTCTCTTCTAGGCCGAGGCACCAAGCGGGATAGCAAATCTCGTACTCTCTCTGTTAGATGCCGCAGAAAAACTCGACAACTTGCTTGCTCATTCATGCTAACTCCAACGGAATCTGCCCACCTTCCGCGTATGCGGCCTCCAGCATAGCCTCGAACTGGCGCGGCCCCCTGCCTGTTACCATGGATTGGGCTTCGGCTTCATGTGCCAGTTTTTCCAATGCCTCCAGTAGGCGCAGGGAAACCAGATCCGAGGTCAAGGGCGCACCAGCTACCTGAGCCTCTTGAAGTCCTTCAGTGATGCTCTGGATCATTTCTAGTTGAGCCAGAGCTCGTGCTACCTCCATCCGCTGCCTGGCTTCTGCCTCTCCTCGGGCTTCGAGGATGGTTTGGCGCCGAATCCACTCGGCCTGCCAGTTGGTCACTCGTTGCTCGATGACCTCTTTGGGTGCTCTGATCACGCCCAATGTGGTGCCTAGCAAGCGTGCCCCTTTAGAGGCCACAATAGATGGCAATTTCTCATTGAGCGCCCGTCGGATAACTAGCTGCGGGTCCCTGTCTGGCTCATCGGCCGAGTATAATTGATCGAGCGTGTATTCCGATAGAATATGTCTCAGCTCGTCGGCTGCCCGAACAGCCACTCCCTCCGCCCAATCGTATATCTCTGCATCTTCCTCATCAACGGCCTCGCCGTACGCAGCGCTACATGCAGCCTTCCTGGTAAACTGATACGGAGTGTCTGTCCTGACCCATCTCCCTGATTCGAGCACGAAATCCACGTCCAGGACCACGGAAATCTCGATGCCATCGCGTGTAACAGCGTGGACATGGCGTCGCCGCCTCTGACGGCGCAAATCTATAACTCCTCGGATCCACTCATATCGCTCTGTGGAAATCACGTTCCACTCATCATCCCAACCATCGGGCAAGGGTTCCCCATCGCTTAACAGGAAGGATACGCCCGGGCCAATAACACGCGAACACGAAGAGCCTCTTTCCAGTACCACAACATTGCTACCGTCAACCAAGATGATTCCGATTCCCCCTCTGCCAACCAGTGGACTCCCTGGGATGCGTTCCTCGGCCTGACCATCACGGACGACAAAACAAGGCCGATTGCGGCCGAGATACCATCCCACCAGGAGAAGAAAAACTTTCCATCGCATTTGCCATCCTTGAATCGGGAACACAGCTCCGCAAGAGAGAAAGAGGCCAGCCCCCAGCATGAACAGAGGCAGGACGAGGTCCACCAGTTTGCTTACCAACATTCCCTTCAGGAATCTCAGGGAAGGGAAGAGGAGAACAACAAAGAGGAGAAGTAGAATGTGGCCTACCAATCTACGGTTTACCATGCCTCTACTCCAAAAACGTACCTACGCAGCGGGAAGACCAGTCACAGGTCAGTGAGGTTGCCACATCGCCCCAAGCGTGGCAATACGTTGTTGGCAAAGGACAGTGACCAGTATCAATAACGCCACGAGCTGACGGTAGCTACGCTTCTCTCCTGGTCCTGTCACCTCGATCATGATTTCCGACGCCTCGCCTGTCACGGCAGTCTCCCATGGACCTTCAAAAGCAAGAGGAGGCCCTCCCCCTTTGGGGATAGCCTCCTCCCACCGTCGTCACTACGCAGCTTTCGTCTCGAACTTTACTGCTTTGTGACAATAGACTTTGTGCGAGTTATTGTCTTGGTGGAGGAGCTATCCCCCCAAAGCGCCTATCAACCTGGCGTAGTGTTGCTCATCCCAAGTATCCATCACCGCTTTAGCCTTGTGACTAAAGCGATTTAGCGGCTGAGTTCCATCAAGAGCTGGCTTCCCCGGCGGCTCTTGTGGTTTGGTTACCACTAGCTTCCCGATGAGGGGGTCTTTGTCCAGTCCTAGCAGCATGGCCAAAGCTTGACAGCCACCGTGGCATTTGGGTAACTCTAGGCAGTGCTTGCATTGAGAGGGGATTAAGCCTCGCCAGTATTCCATCGCCTCTGAGCTCCATATCTCCTCAAGCGACTGCTTCAGCAGGCTGCCGCAGATGAGCGGGGCATGGTTACAAGGCCGTACGTTGCCCCAGGGGTCAATGGTACAGTAGGCGATACCCGCCAGGCAGCCGGTAGAGGAAGAAGGGTAAAAACATTGAGGGATACAATTGCCAAACTTGACCTTTGATTGCTGGCCGTTAGTTGGACATTGGCTAATGTATTCAACTGTCTGTATCGCGTACTGCAACTGCTTTTGGCTAGGTTCGATCTCTGGCAACGGAGGTCCTAGATAGCGGTTGAAAACAGCGTGGTGGGCTCCCAACTTTTGGCTCAGGGCCACGATGGCACCAATCTCCTGCCAATTGTGTTTAGTGATGACAGTGCTGGTGGTAACACTCAAGCCAGCAGCGACGGCCCGCCTGATGTTGGCATGGGTCTCATAAAAGGAACCCGGGACGTTGGTGAAGGCGTCGTGAGAAGTAGCAGTGGCGCCATGCAGAGAAACAAGTAGCCCTTTACATTGCGGGGTATCTCGTAAAAGTGCGACGAGTCGTGCCGGGGTATGCCACCGTGCGTTAGTGAAAAGTGCAAAGGGAATATCCAGCTTCTGGATGATCCCGATGATGGCTTCGAACTCCGGATGCATCGTCGGTTCACCGCCGGTGAGTTTCAGACGTTGGATATGAGGGCGCAGCTTGATCAGAATAGCTTGCCATTCCGCAGATGAAAGCGGTGGCGATGTTCTATCGTCAGCGAAGATGTTTCCGCAGCCAAGACAGTGGTTGTTACAAGCAGGGGTAAGTTCAACATAGCAAAAAATCGAATGGGCAGGGAGGTAGATAAATAGGTCCGGCTCGAGGCAGGCGCAATCGCATTGTCTGTCGACTTCTTGGATGATTTGCTCTGAAAGTGTTTCCCCGATTTGGGGTAGAGTTCTATTTCGAGGCATAGGAGTCGTACCTTTCTTCAACGGATGCCCTGGCTAAGGTCAAGCTTGGCTAGGAGGCAGGTTGTTACAACCTCGGGGTGTTCCGCAGCTCGCTTCTCATCGACTTGCCAACGCTCGATAAAGCGATCGCACCAGGTCGATACGATCTCCTTGGGGAGCTTGGCCATCCTCTCGCGCAGCGCTTCTAGCTCCCGATCGAACCTGTACTTTCCGTAGCCACCATGACGACCAATCTGAGTTAAAGCTTCTGTATAATTATCGAGAGCTCGGTCGTAATCTCCTTCATCGAAATAAACCTGGGCAAGGAGACGAAGGATCCTGCCGTGAAATAGAGGATAATCGAGGCCTCTTTCTCTCATTAACTTTTCTGCCTCCTTAGCTCTCTTCTTAACGCCTTTGCTATCCCCCTTCGCATAAGCGAGTTCGGCCAAACTAGCCAAGCTAATGATGAGATGGAAGTTATCCTGAAGCTCTTTACTCCACTCATAGCTTTCCTTAAAGTACCGTTCTGCTTCATCGAGTTCATCCAAATCCAGCATGACACGTCCCACTCGATAATAGGCAACCGGGAACTCTTTGGAGAGTTTATAATCCTCACAAAGCTTAAGGCTCCGCTCGGCATGCTGAAGGGCCTCTCTGAGCCTTTCCTCACGCCGCTCAAGAGGTGTCTCCGTCTCCTCGAAGGCCAAGTGCCACTTGGCGCGAGCCAATTCATGATGTACGATAGCTGTCCATTCCTCATCAGCTTCCACATCGAAGATGGCCAGAGCTCTCTCATAATGCCCGAGGCCTTCTTGATATTGGCCTAGGGCGATGCAAATCTCTCCTAAGGTACTATGCGTCGTGGCAACGTGTCGCCGCTGCCCCAGGCGCTGGAAGAGATCCAAGGCCTGTTGGCTAAGGGTGAGAGCGCTGGGGCTATCGCCTTTGAGGTAATAGACATACGCGAGGTTGTTGAGAGCCCAAGCTACGTGAAAGGTATCACGGGCAATGGAACTCTGTCTGAAGGCTTCCTGGTAGTGTCTAATAGCCCTATCCCATTGACCGATAAGTCGATAGGCCCAACCCAAAGCATTCTCAACCTTACCAATCAGCTCCGCAGGGAGCTGATGCTCTTGGCAGATTCTCAAAGCCTCCTCGAGTTGCTGGATTCCCTCCTGAAATCGACCCAACCGGATGACAGTGTTTGCCATTTGAATCAACAGATAGACCCTGCGGTCGTACTCGTCAGGGGGCAATTCCGCAAGCAGCGCCTGGGTTCTATCATAGGCTTCCTGATATTTGGCATCGTCTGAAAGATGCTTCACAAGCCGAACGCCGACTTCGTATTTCTGATCCCAGGGGAGTTTATCATAATAAAGCATAATTTCATGGACTAACGGCCCGCGGAGGAGGAATCGATAGGCCCGAGTCGCTTCGTCAAACGCCTCGACAAAGACCTGACAACCCTCCGAAGAACCCACGGGCATCAGCTGGCGCATCCGCTGCAAGGGCAGTATCTGAAGCATCATTCTATCTAACTCTGCCCGCTTAAGAAAAGCCGCCAGTTCGCGGGCAGCATCCTGAGCGACACGAGCACGCTGCTCCTGAGCAGCTAGACGTTCCATCTCGACGCGCATCGCATTGACCTTGTGTGCCAGATAGTCAGCCATCCGGCGGCTGACATGCTGTCGCCGGACTCCGACGGCCTTCTCTTCCGGCCAAACATAATCTTCAATTAACCGCCGCATCTCATCATGCAAGGTGATCTGCCCATCCGGTAGCGACTTGATGAAAACCAGCGAGCGGGCCCCTTGTAGGAGCGCTGCGGCATCGGTCTGCGATGTATTCAGCAAAACGGCTATACCGTCTTGATCCAATGGGTAGGCATGGGCCAGTGTCAGGATTAGCCTGTCCATTGGCGTGCGCAGGTCGTGGATGTGTTTGACCAGTTGACGCCTGAACTCCTGATGCAGTACCTTTAGCTCAGCTGGTGGAAGTTGCTCAAGTTCTTCCATGTCTCTCTCAATGAGCCAAGGCAATGGGACATCTCGCGCTAGCCACTCCATAGCCAGGTCAAGCAGGATCGGCAGTCCTCCGGTCAGCAGAAGGAGTTTCTTGACAATCTTTGGATCCAGAACGAGGTGCAGTTGTCTTTGCTTATGTTCCAGGTATTCGGCACTTGCGTCGGGCTTCAGTGGTTCAAGTTCTAAATCTTGAACATCATCACTTAATTCAGGGTGAAGTATCTGATAGAGGTCCCTGGCATTGCGACCAGCCAGAAGCACCAGGCAATTCTGGAGCTGTAGTGCCAGTCTCTGCATGTATTCCCATACATCTTCCGTTTCCCTCAAAGCATCGGTCGTATCCACCAGCAAGGTAACCCGCTTTTGAGCCGATATCTCGTTGAAGCACTGCACGAACGTCTGATTGACTATCAACTTTTCCCGAGTGAGCCGCTCCGAGCTGACGCCGGCCATCTCCATTTTGCGCCAGTCCATTAACGCTCGCAGATACGGTTCAAAGACTTGAGGATCTAACCAGCCAGCGATCTGCTGACCGACGTTCTCCGGGATGCGCAGGCGCAGTTCATCAAAGTCAAGAATCCCGGCGACCAGCAAGCGAGGTGTATCCTTAGCGGGATACCATTGATGCACCTCTTGGAGCAAGCGCGTTTTCCCAACGCCCCCCGGCCCGTGAATGCAGAGCACACGCCGGGTGCCCCACTCCCCGATCAGAGCCTCAATCTGGGCCAGTTCAGCTTCCCGGTTAACAAAGGGTACTTGCATGGCTATTTCACACTCCTTCACAGGATTGAGCGGAAGAAGTCATCTATCCGCTGGCTTAATTCTTCGTGTGGCTCGTCGTTGTATTCATCTTCGCGCAGGAAATAGTTCACTGTGAACTGGAACTCCCAGTCTGCTTCCAGTGCCCGCTTGAGAGCATATCGTTCCTCTCGTGCTTTCCGACCATCCACAAGCAATTGCAGTGCCTGTAGCAGTGCTTGTCCCAAGAAGGCTTGGCGTATTTCCATTCGCTTCTGGCGGTCCTTAATATCCTCAGCGTGTTGCTGCAGAGACTGAAATAGAAATTCGATCGTCCACATCTCTGGCATCTGAGCAGAAGAATCTTGAAGACGTTCTACGCAGATGGCCTGAGCCCGTTGGCAGTGAACGGCGAACGATCGAGGTCCTATCTCCTGTAGCAATCGCATGGCCAACAGGCGACGGGTGATATCATCCCGGAGCAGGCGGCCTTTCCAGTCCATCAGATATGTGCCGGTCAACTCGTCTGCCAGGTCGAACTCGCTTTCGTGCTCTGGAAACACGGCTTCGTCGAGCAATCTCTGCAAGACGGCATAGTCCAGGCAGCGGAAGATACTCAGGTCATCGAAAATCCGGCGCAGTTCCCTGCGAATGTCATTGTGTACTGCATCGGCCTCCTGCCATACGATACTCTCCCATATCTCCTCGGCGGAATAACGGAAGAACTCGTCAGGAGGATACCCTCTTTCCTGATACAGTTCCAACACACGGGCCATACAGCCCGGGTGGCCGGCTGTATAGTGCATCAGGTGAGCAGCGAGCTGTCCGACGCCCCTTTGATCGGAAAGATATGCCCTAGCCGAATTGCGAACTACCTCATAGTTGAACGGGGTCAGTTTGAGGATAGTCAAAGGGAGCGGTGAAGTCGAGGGTGTTTTACCAGCCAAATACCGGCCTGCGAAGACCACGCGGAAGGGATTATGTGACCTCTTGAAGAAGTCCAAGCCACGCAGGCTATATTCCACTCCGGGGATGAAATCCACCAACAGGGCATCTATCGTCGGCAATAGTGAGGTCCAGGGTCTTTTGTCCACATCAATGAATAAGATGACGCCTCTCCGGGAGTCAACACCTTCCTGGACGAAGTAGTCTCCTTGGTGTTGCACGATTGCTCTACCTAGATTCAATCCCAGTCGCCTAGCATCCGGATCGAGAGTAAGCGAGATGCCGAGTTGAGCGGCCAATGCCTGTGCGACGTCCGGGAGACTTCTGTGCTTCTGGACAGAAACGTAGACGGATATCCAATTCTGTTCCCCGAAGCGGCGTCGGAGTTCTTTCAATAGGGCAGTTTTGCCGTAACCAGCCGGCGCGTCTACCAGGTGGTATGGTGGTGCGAAGGACGACAGGATTTGCTTGAGTTCATCTTCCCGATTGATAAAAGGTACATGTGGCGGGGGAGCAGGTTTTGGCTCGGGGGCTTGCAATTTGGCGATTTGCTCTGCTAGACCGGGCTGGCGGGTCTCCAACAAACGCTCTTCACTATAGTCAAGCAACAACTGGGTCAAATCTCCTCGAACACGGTGCTCGAAATCTTCCACGGTTTTGTAGGATATAGGTAGGCCAGGATGTGTACCAGTCATGCCAAAGTCAACAAAGAATCTCTGCACTCGCTGAAGTTGGGTGACATCCACGTCCACTGGTATCGGTCGCACACAGCGATAAAAGAGCATCTGCGGCCGCCCTGTTTCTCGCCAGGCCTGGTAAGCTAGTGTGAGCTCCTCTTCTGTGCCGGAAAGAAATGGTTCACCTGTTACTGGGTGAATCCCTCCCGATGGTGTGCCAAAGCGTGTCCACAGGATACCAACAAAGACATCCCACCTCTCCAGTGGCAATTGATCGAAGACAACCTGCTGGGGTCGGCCCATGCGAGGGGCTACGTGGGTGCGCCAGTCGAGCAAATCCAGCGTTAGTCTCAGGTGGTCGGCTATGCCGCGGTTGAGTTCTTCAACAACCAGCCTTAGGCGCTCTCTTTCCTCAGCCACATCGCCCGGCGAGGCCACGAAGATGCGTAACTTGGTATACTTCTTCTCCTCACCCAGCGTCGGCGGCGCTGGCGGTGGCTCAACCCCAAATTCGGACAAATCTATGTCGTACCTGATCTCGGCAACGTAAGCGACCAAGTCTTCGACGCGGTCACGGTTCTTCAGAAACTCGAGCAAACTAATCGCCTTTGTTGTGTGCGTATCTCCTGAAAGCTCATCGTAGCTACCCGGCCCCAAAATAGAGAAGACAAGTACCCTCAGGTCTTCTTTAGAGAAGCACTTCCGGAGAATCTCAAGAAGTCTGTTATACAGTTCAGCCTTCATCGCCTAGCTCCTCCTCAGCACTTTAGACCGGGATGCACTTCCCACATCACGGTGATCAATTCCGGCAACCGTTCCCGTGTCTCGATGTATTGGATCAAGGCCATCGCTTTCTCTGTCCTCGACGCCATCTCACCAGTCAGATCACTCCAACCAATCCCTAACCGGAAGTAGACCTCCTTGAGGTCCTGTGTTTGGAATCTCTCCCTTAAACACCGGAACAGGATATTCCGTGTATCGCCGACTAGCTTTGACAACGCCTCAGCGAAGACCGTATCCGCCTCGGCCTTCTGGGTCAACTGGGCAACTAACGTTTCCCGGGCAGTCTCTGGCTTACGTTCAAATTGAGCCAGAGTTTGCTGGGCTTGCTCATCTTGGTCATCCTCAAACTTTCGACGAATGGCAGAATAGATCGCTTTGCCCTTCTCAAAAACTGCTTTGCCGACTTCTTTGGCTACTTCTTCCCCGGCCTTGGCCAGATAAGGCGAAAGGGGTGTTAAAACCGCTACGGCTACAGCCGCAACTTGTGACCAATCCATGTAAACAACTCCTGAAATCATCCCTTAAGGGAACCAAAAAGGCACAAAGGCTCATCCCTTGGACGAGCTTTTGTGCCTCATCGTAACAATCAGGACTTTACAATTGCGGCCTCCGCTTCTTCTTGGCAAACAAGTGTTGGGAGTATGATGAGACAAGTCCATTTTTTCTCCTTCTTACCAAAGGGAGACCCAAAAGCTAGAAATCTTTGTTCAGCTAATACTAGTATAACATAATTCGCACTGAGTGTCAATAGAACAGAGGTTCGAAATAGGCCTTTAGTGGCGTAGTCCAAAGCAGCCATCACGATGGCGACAGCCCACACCGCCACGCTGCCTCCCAACCGTCTATTGGTTCCAAGCCCCCCGGCTGGGCACGTCAACGGTGATGAGGATGGGGTCAACGCGGTTCTGGACGACCTCCACTCCCTCGTGAATCAGCCCCGCCCAGAGGTAGAAAGGGTTGCGCGGTGGCTTGTCCAGTATCTGGATGGCACCGGTGATGGTTACCCTCTGGCCAGGCATGA
>CAZCXP010000077.1:0-4730 GCA_964502665.1 uncultured Dehalococcoidia bacterium
AAAAGCGATTTCCATATTTCATATCATAAATCTGGACAGTTTCACTGGGTACGCGACCAGAAGCATCATCTTCCTCTGAAAGAGGAACATGATTTCAGAGTAGCGTTCAGGGATTATTTGGGGATTCAGGCAATGTTTGGCTGGATAATTGGCTATTGTGTTGCATGTGGTCCCAAAGTAGAAAAAGATTCTCTGAAGGAAATGCTGAATTTGCTATCTCGATATACTATGATTGACTTTCGGTCAAAAGAAGCATTGGATGATATTTTTCAGAGACGACATGTAACTCAATGGAATTGGGTTGCTTCTCATCCAGAACGTATTCAGAAATTTCCCCTGGCAACAGGTATGATGCTAGTTGAACTGAAACAAAGCCCTGGGACTCTGCATACTCTAAATTGTACAGTTACACAGGAAAAAACCATGGAAAATACCATAGTCCTACATCGAACAGAAACGATACGACTTCCCGGATCTTCACACTTCAAGAAGAAGAGGATTGTGAACATATCTTCGGATGATATTGCTACAATCCATGTACTAATTATGTGATTTGGCCGTCAGAGAAATTAACATACACTATAGCTGCCGAACCACTCATTGCAGGCGACACCAAGGGGAGCTCACCCTTGAGCCTTGATATGCTTCCGAAATCGGAGCCGCGGCCCTTTGGGCACCCTATTGCATAAGCGCCTGGCTTTTCCGACGTCCTGTTAGTACGGTAGGACGCCTTTCCTAATCATCTATTACTACCGCAACATCTCTTGAACTTCTTGCCACTACCACATGTGACCAGTAGGGGCGTGTTTCAAACACGCCCCTACTTTATTATTTCAGCGCCAGTCTGCTACCACTGGACAAACATGGGCATGACCACGTGGACGTAGTTGTCTTTGCCTACAGGGCGGATGACACCGGGGCTCGAGGACGTGGTGGCCTCGAGGGCTACCTCCTCTTCGGTGAGGACCCCCAGGACGTCCATCAAATACCTGCTATTGAAGGCGATCTTGGTTTCCTCTCCTTCCACGGCGGCGTCGACCTCTCCCAGGTTGTCCCCGATCTCCTCGGCCCTTGCTGAGATAGCGATCTTGCCTTTTCCATCCTTGGGCATTATCTGTAGCCGTACAATGCCGCTCCCATCCCGAGCGAAGATGGAGGCGCTTCTTGTCGCCATTAAGAACTCAGAGAGCTTGACCACAGCCCTGGTAGAATAGGCCTGGGGGATAAGCTGCTCATAGTTGGGGAAGGTGCCCTGGATTAGCTGGGACACCATCTCCACGTTTGTCAGCCGAAAAATCGTCTGACTCTTCTTGGGGTTGATGGTGAGCTCCACGGGCTCTCGCTGGTCGCTGATGAGGCGGTTCAGCTCTGCCAGGGAGCGTGCTGGGATAATGACCGACATCTTCTCGTCCACTGGGCTATCCAAAGAGAACTTGCGCACTGCTAATCTAAAGCCATCGGCGGCAGCGAGGGTAAGTTGGGCGCCGTCGAACTCGGCATCAACGCCGGTAAGAACGGGACGGGACTCCTCCGATGCCGCAGCAAACGCCACCTGGTTGATCGCCATCCTGAGTTCCTCGGGCTTTAGCTTGATGGTCACCCCTTCGGCAATCTTGGGGATGGGTGGGAAATCGGCGGGATCCAGTCCGCTGACACGCGCCTCATAGCGGGCACACCTCAACTCAACGCTCTGGCTACGAGGAGGTAGAGTCATATCGATTCGGCCGCTGGGCAGAGAATTGACGAAATCGGTGACCAGCCTCGCAGGAATTGTAATTGTGCCCTCTTCCTCGACGGTAGCCCCGATCCAGCAGGTTATGGCGATCTCAAGATTAGTTGCGGCCAACTTGAGTTGGGAGCCCTCGGTTGCTATCAGGACGTTGTTAGTGATGGGCAAGACAGCCCTGGTGGCTACCGCCCGTCCCACCACCCCCAATCCCTTGCTCAGATCTTCTTGAGAACATGAAACCTTCATCGTACACCCCCCGGACAGTGGCAGTAGTATACCCTCCACCACCTTTTGAGTCAAGGGGTAGGCGGGAGATGGGCTCTGTTATCAGCACCTTGCGGTGTCAGCGTGGTGTTACCTTCAATCGGCTTCAGCCAGCTTCGATGTAGCTCCATGACTATGAAATCGTTCCCCCTCCTGGTAACTCGCCCGCAGGCAATGAATCCACACTTGCGGAAGCATCGCTGCGCTCTAACATTCCATTCCAGGGTATTCAGGTAAATCCTATCTATATTTGTCTCCTTGAAGATATGGCAGACCACGGTGGTTACGGCATCAGTCCCATAGCCCTTCCCCCAGTATTCTCGTTCACCGATCATGATGCCTAGTTCCGCCTGCCTCCTGCCCTTATCTATGTCGTAGTACATACAGTTCCCGATATGCTTACCGTTGTCGAGGCTATCGATAGCAAACCGGCGTCGCCGTCTGTCCGTGCTTTTCAGCTCGCCGGCGTAGTAATCCACATACTCTCCGTAGGACATCGTCAAGGGCAATACCGCGTCCAGGCGAGCCAGGTCGGCATCACATCGCCAGGCATAGTCCTTCGCGGCATCACCGATCCGCTTCTCCCGCAGTACCACCTTTTCTCCTATCAACACCTCGGCTACCCCCGCCTATAATTGTAATAAGTTGGACGACGGTCAGTCAACCGGCGAGCATGACTCCGATAGCCGGGACATTGCCAGGCTCCCGTGGGCGTTTGGGGATGAATAGCGCAGGCAAACGATTGCACTGGTCTTGTTAGACAGCGAACGACGCCGATGATATACTATCAAAAATCGAGCATGGAGCGGAGTTTGAGCCAGGGTAAGCACCTCATTCTGTCCCTCGACCTCGGTGGTACGCAGTTTCGTCTGGCTTTAGCAGATGAAAAAGGGGAACTCCTGAGACGCTACTCAGCACTCATCTACTCTGAGCAGGGGCCTGAGCAGGCTATCAGGCGAATCAAGGACGGCATAGCAGAGATGCTCTCAGACATCGACCGGGTTGAGCTGAGGGGCATGGGAGTGGCTGCTGCCGGACTGGTCACACCGGGAACAGGGGTGCTGCTCACCTCCCCTAACCTTCTCAGTTGGTATAACACCCCCCTGAAGGAGATCCTTGAACATGAGTTTCAGTTTCCCGTTTGGGTGGGCAATGACGCCAACCTCGCTGCGCTGGGTGAGCGCAGATTTGGCGCTGGCAGGGGCAGCGACGACCTTGTCTATCTCACGGTCAGCACCGGTATCGGAGGTGGGGTGATTACGGGAGGCAGGCTACTTTTGGGCTACTCCGGCTTCGCCGCAGAACTGGGGCACATGACCATAGACCTCAACGGGCCGAGATGCAACTGTGGCAGCGTGGGCTGCCTGGAGGCAATGGCCTCCGGCACCGCAATCGCTCGCCTCGCTTCGGAAAGGCTCTCCACCGGAGAGGTGAGCGCTATCACCGACCTGGTCGCTGGGGACCTGACCAAGGTAACTGCTGAGGTGGTGTGTGAGGCGGCGAGTGGAGGCGACGCCGTGGCCTGTGCGGTTATGCATACTGCGGCGACTAACCTGGGCGTCGGGGTGGCCAACCTGGTTCACATATTCAATCCTGAGCTGGTCATCATAGGGGGCGGTGTTTCAAACGCCGGAGAACTCCTCTTTGAACCCGTACGCCAGGTCGTTGCTCAGAGGATTATGCCTGACATTACAGTGCGCATCGTCCCGGCTGCCCTGGCCGGCAACTCCTGTCTACTGGGCGCCGTGGCCCTGGTTCTGGAGAACATCTCTGGCTAGAGGCTTGTGGGGTCCTCCCAAAACCCCATCTCCTCCAGTGCATCCTGTGACGCCTGGCGGATTGGCTCCTCCGAGCTGTCGAGGCACCGTTGCAGTCCCTCTCTCGCTTCGCTGCCTCCGATTTGTCCCAGAGCCTCAATAGCGGAGATCTGGACCTCTGCATCACCATCGCGCGTGAGCTCTATCAGATGGGGAACAGCCTCCTCCGTCTCAAGTTCCGCGCAAGCCCTTACTGCCTCAAACCTCAGTTGAGGGTTGGGACTACGAAGCTCTTTCAAAAGTACTGGCAGCCAGCCGGGATTGCAGTTGCGGCCCATGGCGTACACGGCGCTGACCTGAAATTCAGTGCTGTCGCTGCGGTAGGCGTGGCGGATCATCTCTTCCACTTGCGGCTTGCTCAGAGGGCTGATCGCTTCCAACACCCTGCGGCGCACATTAAGCTGTTCATTCTCATTGTTGAAGGCGCTGAGCAAGGCCTCTTCAACCTTCTCAGCGTCGCTTTCTGGCAGCTTCCCCAGTTCGGCAAGCATGGCAAACCTGCCCAGCCCATCAGCGGCAGCAGCCCGCACCGAATGCTCTATGTCCTCCAGAAGCAAGCTGACCAACTGGTCGATCAAAGAGCGTTCTTCACACGCCCAGAGCCCCTCGATGGCTTTCACTCTGACCTCGCCGTCGGCATCGGTAAGGCAGGAGCGGAATACGTCATCAAAGTCCAGCTCGAAGTTGTCCTCAGCAAGCTCCACCAACTGCCCAACTGTCTGCCTGCGCCGCGCAACATCTATGCCAGGCCACTCTCTACTGAAAACATCCGCTTCTTCTGGTGAGAGATCTGAGAGGTTGGCAAGCTTTGAGACAGCCATGGGCTTGTCAAGGTCACGCAGTTCCGCCAGATAAAGCTCTAACGGTGAGGACATATCCCTGTTTCCAACTCGAGATTGCTGAACTGTTCTAAATCACGC
>CAZCXP010000077.1:4830-6275 GCA_964502665.1 uncultured Dehalococcoidia bacterium
ACAATAGATATGCGGGATGCGCAGCTGCCCCCCGACCCACTTCCCCTCCCGCCCGATAGCGGCGACCTCTTTCAAGACCTCGTAGATGTTGCCCGAGACCATGGTATCCTTCACCCGGCCCACGGTCTCGCCATGCCTCACCATGTACCCGAGGAGGACGTTTCCACTGAAATCGCCACCGAGGACATTGCCCTGAGAGGCGCCCATGAGCTGCTCGATGACCAGCCCCTCCTCGATATCGGCGAGCATGTCCTCAAAGCTGGCGTCCCCATTCTCAATAACGAGAGTGCTCAAGGACGGGCTGGGTAGAGTGCCCAGGCCTCTCGAGGCGCTGCCCGTGCTCCGGGTGCCGGCTAAGGCGGCGGTCTGGAGGTCATAGAGGAAGCTGGCCACCACCCCATTCTCGATGATCGGCGTGCGTTGACTGGGCACGCCCTCGTCGTCGCAGAACCTGCTCCCGGGACGGTAGTCCATGGTGGCGTCATCCCAGATGGAGATCCTGGGATCGAAGACCTGCTCACCCTTTCTGCTGCCCAAAGGCGAAGCGCCCTGGAGAACGGTCTTTCCGTTGACTGCCATCGCCAATGGGGCGATAAGAGCGCTGGCGACGCCGTGGGGGGTGAAGATCACGGGCAACCGTCCCACCGGCGCCGGGGCGGTCTCTTTGGCTCGCTCAAGCTCCTCGATGGTGGTTGCGGCTACGGTGTCCGCGTCGGTGAGAGGGTGACACGAACTGTCGGTGTCGCCGACGAAGAGCATGTCCGTGCCCCTGATGAGAACACCCTCGATCTCTATGCCGAAGACGCTCTTCCTGTAGGCCGCTCTTCCCCCTCGCGAGTTCAGAATCTCTACGGACAGAGTACCCATGGATACCGAGGCCTCACAGACGAGCTCCGGGGTGTGCCGCCGCACCCTGTCGATGAGCGATTGACCCAGCTCCACCATCTCCTCTTCGGTAACCGCCTCTATTTTGGGGTCGTAGACCTCGACCCTCTGGTAGCTTTCAAGTGGAGGGAACTGGAACTTGGCCTCAGCGCCAAAGGGCGCCATCTCCAGCGCCATCGCTACCAGTTCCTTAGCGCCATTCGCCCTGTTGCTGGCGGAGAAGCCAATCCTGCCCCCCTTGATCAGGCGCAGCGCCCTTCCTGAGGTCTCGCGGGCCTGCACGTGCTTCAGCCGGTTGGCTTCGAAGACAGCGCTGGTATCACTATGGGATACCGAGAAGACCTCAGCCTCCTCAGCCACCTTTTTCGCCTGTTCCAGCAGTTCTTCCAAGATTCACCTTCTCCCAGCCTTATTGCTTCAAAAAACAGACTTGCTTCCGTTCGCCCTGAGCCCCTCGATTATCTTAGCGGCTGGGTAGGTTGCCCGACGTCGGGCAACCTACCCCTGGTCAGTGCAGAGCTAGAACCCGTAGGGTGGGTGCAGCGCAGCGAAACCCACCG
>CAZCXP010000077.1:6375-11647 GCA_964502665.1 uncultured Dehalococcoidia bacterium
TGGTCAGTGCAGAGCTAGAACCCGTAGGGTGGGTGCAGCGCAGCGAAACCCACCGTTCTCCTCAATTCTTGGGAAGGTGGGTTCCATTTCATTTCACCCACCCTACCACCTTTGTATGCCCTATCTACCTCCGAGGAGGCATTTTCTTATTCGGATGTGGGGGCTGCCGTTGGACACCGGCAGAGGCATCTGGCCCGCCTTGCCGCAGCCACCGCCCTCGTTCATCTCCAGGTCGTTGCCAATGGCATCGATGTTCTCCAGGGTGGTGAACAGGTTGCCGCTGAGCACCACCGGCCGCAGGAGCTCCGCTATCCTGCCGTTGCGGATCATGTAGGCTTCGCCGGCGGAGAAGGTGAACATCTCCATGCTGGTCATCCCGCCGTACCAGTTCTTGGCATAGACGCCTTCCTTTATCTCAGAAACAAGCTCCTCGAAGGAGGCTTCTTGAGGCTCGATGTAGGTGTTGGTCATGCGCACGATGGGCTGAAAGGTGTAGTCCAGCGCCCTGGCATTGCCCGTGGGGGCCTCACCCATCTTGGCCGCTGTCTCACGGGAATGCAGCCGGCCGGTGAGGATGCCTTCCTTTATGAGGTAGGTCTTGCTCCCCGGCACGCCCTCGTCATCGTATTTGTAGCTGCCGCGCAGCCCGGGGACTGCCGCGCCGTCGACGATATTCAGGTGCCTGCCCCCGAACCTGCGCCCCAGGACCATTATCTCGCGCATGCGCTCGTTCTCGTAGACAAAGTCCGATTCCGAGAGGTGCCCGAAGGCCTCGTGGGCAAAGACGCCGGCCAGAACCGGGTCGCAGATAACTGTATACTCGCCTCCCTTGAGCTGAGAAGCGGAGAGCAGCTCAACAGCCCGCTTCGCCATCTCTCCCACCTGGGAGTGAAGCCTCTCCACGAAGCCGTAGTCGCCGTTGCTGCCTAAACTCAGCGACGACTGCTGGACGTCATTGCCGTCCCGTGCCACGGCGTTAAACCTCGCCATAACGTCCACTTTCGTCTGCTCAATATAGCTTCCCTCGGAGCTGGCGAAAATCACCTTCTTGTGCCTGTCAGCGTAAGCAATCGTAGAGGTCTGAATCTTGGGGGTGCTCCAGATGACATCGTTATACTCGTCGAGGACACCCTTCTTTTGCGCCAGGGGGATGCCCGAAGGGTCCTTCCTCACCTCAGGCGGGACTATGTCCACCACCGGCTCGACGGGGGCAAGCTTACTCTCTTCCCTCCCCACCAGCCGCGCCTGCCGCACCGCCTTTTCCACCTTTTCCTTCAGTTCGCTCAGGTCATTGAAGGAGATAAAACCCCAGCCCCCCTTGACCAGAGCGCGCACATTCCCCCCGAGGCTGGTGGTCCTGCCGATGTCCTCCAGCTCGCGGCCGCGGTACTGGAGACGTGTAGCCTCCCCGTCTTCGATGCGGACCTCGATGTAGTCGGCGTCGCGCCCTTTTAACGCTTCAGCAATCTGGTCACGCATGTTGCCTCACCTCACGGCATTGGACTCGCCAATGTAGGCCCAGTCCAAGTGGACTAGATTATAAGTCCTAAGAGAGGAAAAATCTAGGGAATCGTGGGAAGGCTATTGTAGCGTATTTGTGAGAAGACTGCGGGGTAGAATCTCGAGGGAAGGGGGAACAAGGCGAAGTATTGCGGGGCTGCGGCTGCAACAGCCTGTCTTAGAGCACCTCAGTTTGACAGGCAACCCTGCTCAGCCCCGGGTGATATACCTGCTGCTCCGCCTTCTCTGCCTTGTCCGATAGAGGTGGTCTACGGCCAGTATTAAGATCAGGAGAAGAGCGCCAGCTGAAATCGTAAAGGCTGTATCTAATAGCAGATCATGCATTTGGCTCTCCTTCATTCAGTGCTCACATTCAACCTGTCCTGACTGCAAGCACCTGTGCATCTATTGTGGCTAGAGCAGCCGGTTTTACAATCCCACCTGCGTACCGTATTGGGGGGTACTTTAGTACCTCCTTGGTTAGGCTTAGCTGGGCCGATACCAACCGTACTTGCGACCAGTGCCAAGTCCACGTGGTCGCATTCACTGCCACACGAGTATACCTGCCTGAGAATAAGAAGCGCACTGATGATATTAAGAAGGAGTTACAAGGAGCTTACGATCGTCTTACAATTTCGGGGAATGTCTGGCCATGCTCAGCCGGTGGCGATGGCCGCGAGCATGGGAGAATAAGGCAAGAAACGGAAACATAGGTAAAGATTAGGTAAGTAGAAAACTTGACAAAACCCCCAATGGCTGCTATTTTGAGAGAGAGTCTTAGATCGGACTCTAAGGCTCCTGATAAGCCTCAGGGTTGTTCGGGGGTGGGACGACGTTGGGGCTTTCTGTTTTGCCAGCAAAAACGGGGGGCACGCACCAGCATCGGGACCTATGTTTGTTGCGCAGTGCCCTCAAACGCCCTGGGCCTCTGTTAACCAAAGTAAACTGGCAAGATTATGTTAAGTTATTCAAGACAAAAAAGAGAGCGGGGCTCCGGCCTCCAACTGGATTCACGGCTCGACGCTGCTCTCCTCTTCCAGATAAAATCTGCAGTGCCCGGCGAGTCGCTCATCAAGCTTCCTGATGAATGCTACCGGGTCCTTTACATATGAATTGCCGAATCGCAACTCCAGTTGGCCGTGGCCGTGATAGAGTATGCACACGGATTTGTGGGCGCAACTGTCACAGCTTCTGACCGCTATTCGCCGTGCCTTGGCTTTTTGCCTCGTACCCATGCCGATCACCTGATCCAGGTAGTATTTATAGCCTGCTACCCATTGCTCTTTCGCCAATATCATTGTCGCCCGAATCTAGCAACCGGACAATCCCATTTACGTACTAGAATCTGACATACTTTCGTTGACGTACTTTGGTACCCAGAGGGATGAGCTACTGCCAGCGCAGGTTTCTTAGCTTGGGGAATAAGGCCCACGGCGATGCGGCCGATTGGAGGTCCAGTGCGGCGGTCTGAATGCTATCTCTATCCTTACTAATGTCTCTTCTTGGCCTCCTGACTACCGTCTTCTGTCGAAGAGCCTCCCATAAGCCCTATCACCAGCACAACGAAGACCAGAAGACTGATAACGACCTCAGCCATAGTGTCGCTCATCTCTCACTCCTTGCCCCTTGCTCCGAGTCGCTGGCCTATGTTTCCGCTTGTCCAGTGTTTGCACTCTGCAAATCCGCCTGGCTGGGCTTTGCGCACTCGGCAGACCCAAAGCTACTTCTGTAGCCCCAAGGATTCTGGCAACGTAGCTGCCCGGGGTAAATGCCCACACCACAGCTATAGAACAAAAATACCAAGGGCCACCGCCAATGCCGCCAAAACCGTTGCCGCGGTGGCTACGATGATACCCAGGAGTACAGGAATCGTAGAAGTCAATGCAATGACTGAAATGCTAATCGTGCCAAACATAAGCCCAAGTACCATTAGCATGAGCTTGTTACCTCACAGTCCTCTGCCGCCGAGACTTCGCAAATCTCGTTTGGTTCCCCCTCTTTATCCTACTCCTTCCTCATTGCATAAACATACTGTAGTGAGTGAGGCAACCATCGCGACACAACCTCTTAGCCCAGCTATCACAGTCTTAGGCACCGCACCAAGAGCTGTTAACTTCAGACGATAAGCTATGCTGCGGAGTTGGAAGAAAGTATAACTACTCTAGTACTACTTCTCAACCATTTTTGCCGACCGTAGAGCCACCTTTAGTTAAGTTTTCCTCCAATTTTCGAACTTATTTGGTGTGACGCAAGTAATAGTCAAAAGACAGCAGTTGTCAACATGACAGCGTCTGTTAGGGAAACCGAAAAGAGGGAATCAAGGGATCGCTAGGCAGAGCGTCAAGCACCCGAAGCTAACACTTATTCGGTCCAGATACAAGAAGTGGTGCCTCCAAGGGAAATCGAATCCCTGTCTCCGCCTTGAAAGGGCGGTGTCCTAGGCCGCTAGACGATGGAGGCTTTCTTAAACCCGGCGTCGAGAAGTATAGCAGAAAGGGCGGAGCCTGGCTAGGGATAAATCCCTGATCTAATCAGGGATAAACCGCCAGCCCTTCGAGCCCGGTTTCCTCGGGGAAGCCCAGCATGAGGTTCATGTTCTGGATAGCCTGTCCTGCTCCCCCCTTGACCAGGTTGTCAAGGCAGCTAATCACGATGAGCCTGCCCGTTCTGAGATCGACTGTGGGGTAGATGAGGCAGAGGTTGCTTCCCAACGTCTGCTTTGTCTGCGGCGGGGTAGCCACTACCTTGACAAACGGCTCGCCCTGATAGAAATCGTGATAGAGCTTGCTGATCTCCTCCCTGCCCTTCTCACCTCCGGCTATCATTCCTTCCCTGGGCTTAGCATAGCAGGAGGTAAGTATACCGCGGGTCATTGGTACCAGGTGAGGCAGGAAGGTAGGGGCAGGTGTAGGGGCAGGTGTAGGGGCAGGTTTTAAACCTGCCCCTACAGCCAATCGTTGCAACTCCTGAACGATTTCGGGCAGGTGGCGATGCCCCTCGAGCGCGTAGGCGAAAACGTTCTCGTTTGCCTCGGCGTAGTGGGTAGTAAGGCTCAACGTCCTCCCGGCGCCGGAGACGCCGGATTTGCTATCGATGATT
Source organism: uncultured Dehalococcoidia bacterium (assembly GCA_964502665.1). Classification (GTDB taxonomy): domain Bacteria; phylum Chloroflexota; class Dehalococcoidia; order SZUA-161; family SZUA-161; genus SOKG01. The sequence continues at coordinate 10,975 of CAZCXP010000077.1, forward strand.
ATGTCAGGCTCGATCAAGCCCTCTCTAACCGCCGGCGCGAGCGCCAGGATAGCCCCTGTGGGATAACAGCCGGGGTTGGCGACAAGCCGTGCTGAGGCTATGCTCCCACGATTCAGTTCCACCAGGCCATATGCTGCCTCCTCAAGGTATTCTGGCGCTGGGTGGCTTAGTTTATACCATCGCTGGAACTCTGCGGCATCCTTGAGCCTGAAGTCGGCGCTGACGTCAACCACCTTGATGCCACGCTCCAGCATGCCAACCACCGTAGTAGCGCTTTCCCCGTGAGGCAGGGCTGAGAACACGAGGTCCACTTGATCGAGCTCACGTGCGATAGTCAGGTTAATATGAGCCAAATGAGGGAGAACCTCGCCCACTTGCTTGCCCACGGCGCTGCGGCCGGTGACCGAAGTCAGCCTAACCCTTGGATGTTGGTGCAGCAAACGGGCGATTTCCATACCGACGTAGCCGGTGATGTTGATAATACCAACTTTTGCCTCTGCCATTGAAAGACTCCTCTTCAGTTCATGGGTCTAGCCATATCCTTGTTTTGTTCCGAAAACGGGCTTTCTTCCGTTCGCCCTGAGCCCCCGCGTACGCGGGGGGCCGTTCATGGTTCGACAAGCTCACCACGAACGGCATCTAGTATGTCGATTCTCAGCTAATTGCTGACCTG
>CAZCXP010000078.1:0-11522 GCA_964502665.1 uncultured Dehalococcoidia bacterium
CTACGCATTGGATGAATGGACAGGTGAGGTGGGGACGGTAGCCGATGTCAACGCCGCCAACACCACCATCACCATGGACGCAAGCTACGCCATAACCGCGACATTTATCTTTGTTGGAACGAGTGACCTCACCGTACAGAGTACGGCAGGCGGGAATGTGACCGACCCCGTTGAGGGCACGCATACGTATACAACGGGTGCCGTGGTTGACCTGCTGGCAGAGGCCGACCCAGGCTTCTGCTTTGACCAGTGGACGGGTGATGTGGACACGGTGGCCGATGTCAACGATGCCAGCACCACCATCATTGTGGACGCTGACTACACCGTAACCGCCAACTTCATTGCAGAGGTCATTCTGACCACAAGCAGCACTGTCGGCGGCACTGTAACGCTACCGGGCGAGGGGGATTTCCCCTACTGCCCCGGAACCCTAGTAGCTCTGCTGGCAGAGGCAGATACGGGCTACCAATTCGATCAATGGACAGGTGAGGTGGCTACTGTAGACGATGTCAACGCTGCCAGCACCACGATCACTATGGATGACGACTATGCCATCCAGGCTACCTTTGAGCTCGCTCCGACACCAACACCGACGCCCACACCGACCGCCACAACGCCATACGTACCCGGCCCCGGCCCGGGCCCCGTACTGCCAACTCCTACGCCGACGGCGGCAGCACCGACGCCAACGCCTGCGGTAACAACACCGACGCCTACACCAACGGCGACAGTTCCACCTATTCCCACGGAAGAGACAGTCGCCCTGCCAGTCGATGACGAGGGCGTGGTGCAGGAGGATGTCGAGGAGAGCGTTTTCTTTGGAATGGTGGACATCAGTATTGGCGACGGCACCATAGCGCTGACGGAAGATGGAGAGCCACTCCAGGAGATAACGGTGGAGGAGATCTGTTTCGGCTTCCCTGCTCCGCCAGCCGGTGCCTATGTGGTCGGCTGCGTCTATGACTTCTTACCGGACGGCGCTACCTTCGATCCGCCGATCACGATAACCCTGCACTATGACCCCGGTCAGGTTGCGGCTTTGGGCCTCGCTGAGGAGAACCTGAAAATCGCCCTCTACAATGCGGCGACAGGGGAGTGGCAGGTGCTTGACTCAATCGTGGACACGGAGAATAACATCATTACGGCTGAGGTGAGCGAATTCACCATGTTCGCCGTGTATTCCCCTGCTCCCGCAGCGACGCCGACGCCAACACCTGTGCCGGTGACGCCAACGCCAACTGCGGCGCCGGGAGAGGAAGGTGGGGCTAATGTTGGAGCCATTGTAGGTGGGATAATCGGCGGGCTAATAGTGATAGCCCTCATTGTCTACTTCATCATGAGGAGAAGAGGCGGGGAGGCTGGGCCGCCTGAGGAGCCGCCTAAGGCGTAAGCCGAGTAATTAAGACTACGTACAGCGGGTTTCAGAAAGCACTTCTGAAACCCGCTGCTTTATTTTGTGGCATTATTGTGTATTGTTGGTAGGGGCGACCCATTGGGTCGCCCCTACCCTAGTATTCCCATCTGGCGTCCGCCCAGGAGGTGGAGGTGAAGATGAGGCACAATCTGTCCTCCATCCGGACCGCAGTTGACCACCAGGCGATACCCCTTCTCGGAGATCCCTGCCTCTGTGGCAAGCCGATTTGCCACGGCCACCAGGTGTCCAAGGATCGGCGCCTCATCCTCGCTTAGCTCAGACACCGACTCGATGTGTTTTCTGGGTACCACGAGCAGGTGCACCGGGGCCTTAGGGTTGACGTCGCGAAAGGCGACCGCCTGCTCATCCTGATAGAGGATATCGCTTGGAATCTCGCCGCTTATGATGCGGCAGAAGATGCAATCCATCCTGTCGCCCTACTTCTGCCTTGAACCCTAACCCCTCTCCCTTGAAGGGAGAGGTTGGGTGAGGGTGTATCCCCCTCCCTCTAACTCCCTCCCGCCAGGGGAGGGAGATTAGCATCCATTTGCCTCGCTAGGCTAAAGGCCTATCTGCTGTGCTACCAGCTCGCGGTGATAGTCGGCGTCGCCGAACATGAGCTCTGATGCCTTGGCCCGACGATAGTAAAGCTGCATGTCGTGATCCTTGATGAAGCCGATGCCGCCGTGAATCTGGTGCCCCTCCACGCAGGTACGCCGGTAAGCCTCGCTCACCCACGCCTTGGCCATAGAGACCTCTAAAGCGCAGGGAAGCCCCTCGCTCAGCTTCCATGCCGCCTGATAGGTGATGAAGCGGCATCCATCGACGTCGATTGCCATATCGGCGCACTTGTGCTGAATCGCCTGGAAGCTCCCGATGGGTCGGCCAAACTGCACCCTTTCCTTAGCGTAGTTGACGGTCATCTCCAGAACCTGCTGGGCGCCGCCTACCATAAGGGCACATTGGGCAAGCATAGCTTGGGGCAACATCTCCTTGATTACCGCCCAGCCCCGGTCAGGTTCCCCAAGCATGTTCTTTCGGGGAACCCGCACCTTATCGAAAACGACCTCAAACTGCCTGTCGGAGGCGATCGTTTTCAATGGGGTGCAGCTTATCCCCGGGCTCTTGGCGTCTACCAGAAAGAGGGTGATCCCGTCCTCCTTATCCCCGCTCTCCTTTGTCCTGGCAACGCATAGCAGGTAATCAGCAACGTGGGCATCGGAAATAAAGAGCTTGGTGCCGCTGATAACGAAATCGTCTCCTTCGGGCACCGCCGCAACTGTGACCCCGGCCGCATCCCAGGTGGCGCTGGGTTCGGTCAGGGCGAGAGAGAGTGTCAAATCGCCCTTAGCTATCTTGGGCAGAAACTCGCGTTTCTGCTCATCGGTGCCCGCTGCCAGGATGGATAACCCACAGTACACCACCGTGGATAGATAGGGTCCGGGTACGAGCGCCCGCCCTAGCTCTTCGATGAGAACCGTCAGATCCAGGAAATTCATTCCTTCCCCACCGTATTCCTCAGGGAAGACCAGCCCCATCCATCCCAGCTCCGCCATTTTCTTCCACAGCTCTGGAGAATAGCCCTTCTCATCCTCCTCCATCTCCCTCACCAGCGTCTTGGGGCACTCGTTCTCCAGAAAATCACGTGACATCTTCCGCAGCATCTCCTGCTCTTCGTTCAGCGCAAAATCCATGGTCTTTACCCCCTGTTTTTCGCTTTTATGCTAAACTCTACATTCTGGGCAGCCCCAGTCCCATTGTGGATATAATGATCCGCTGGATCTCAGAGGTGCCCCCGGCTATCGTCATAGCAACATTCCACAGGTAATCCCGCTCAATCGTACCGCCAAGTCTGGCCCACCTGGAGTTCGGCTCAAGCTGCCCATAGAGACCGAGGATCTGCAGCCCCGTGTTGGAGATCCTCTGCATCATCTCGCTGCCAAACAGCTTGATCATGGCTCCCACAGAGGTGACGTCCTGCCCCGTGGCCTGTACCCAGGCCGTTCGGTAGGCGAGCATACGGCAAACCTGTATCTCGATGGCCATCTCTGCCAGCTTGTGTCGTACTAGTGGGTCCTGGGCTAAAGGTACGCCATTGCACCCGGTCTCCTTCACAAACTCTACCAACTCCTCCAGAACCCGCTGAGGCAAGGAGGCATATCCCGTTCCCGACCTCTCGATGTTCACCAGCGCCATGGCTGCCAGCCAGCCACGGCCCCTTTCCCCTACCAGGTTCTCCTTGGGTACGCGAACATCGTCGAAAAAGGTCTCGCAAACGTGGGCCGTCCCCTCCATGCTTTCCATGCGGTTAACTGTGATGCCCGGGGTCTTCATATCGATGACAAACATGCTCAGCATTCGTGAGCGCTTGGGGGCATCGGGATCGGTCTGTAATGGCGCGAAGCACCAGTGTGAGCGGTGGGCGCCGGTGGTCCAGATTTTTTGCCCGTTGACCACATAGCAGTCATCCTTTTCCACAGCACGCACCTTGGTGGCTCCCAGGTCGGAGCCGGCCTCAGGCTCGCTGAAGCCTTGAGCCCAATGGACCTCACCCCTGGCTATTCCCGGCAGGTGCTTCCTCTTCTGTTCCTCATTGCCAAAATTCAGCAGGAGAGCGCTTATCATCTTCCAGCGGTACCAGTAATCCATCGCTGGCGCTCTCCAGTAGGCCAGCTCCTCGCCCAAAATGGCGTCCTCCCACAGCGGGCGCTCCTGGCCCCCGTATTCCTTGGGCCAGGTGAACGATAGCCACCCCTTCTCAGCCATCGCTCGCAGGAACCCCTGAGTAAGCTCCCACCATTCGTCGGTTTCCTCTTCTGGCGCGCCCCCAGTTAACCAGTCGGAAGGAAGTTGCTTGGCCAGAAAACCCTTCACTTCTTGGCGAAACCTATCCTGTTCTTCGGTGAATCCGAAATCCATGCATCACTTCCTTTCAGCGTTGCAATTCAGCATCTTCAGCGCTCAAGTCGCCTCAAACAGGAGGGCCCTCTGCTCTAGGCGAAATCCACCGCCAGGCAGGTCACAGTTCTCTCTATGCCTGCTACGGGGTGGATTTCATTGGTGACCAGGTTACCGACTGCGGTCAGGTCTGCTCCCTCAGCCACTGCGATCACGTCATAGGGGCCGGTAACAGCATTCACTTCCTTCACACCTTTTACTTTGCGGAGAGCGAGTGCTACATCCTTTGTCTTGCCTACCGAGGTCTCGATCAATACATAAGCTCTGGCAGCCATTGGGCTTACCCCCTTTCCACCCTTAGGTAATTGAGATTCCGATGAACTTCACGGGACGGGATTTTCGCTTTCTTCCTACAGCTCATTTGATAAGTGACAAACCATCCCACATTATACCCCGACCCAGCACCGTTGAAAAGCGCCATAGGAAACGTTCTAAGTTCTAAGTTCTACGTTAACCTAGAACCTAGAACCTAGAACCTAGAACCTAGAACCTAGAACTCCAAACACTCGAACAGGGCAGTAGTTCTTGAGTTTTGCTGAGAACCTGAAGCCGACTGCTGAACGCTTGCCTTATACGATGCGTTTAAGCCTGGGGTTGGGAGTAATACCAGGGATCCTTCCCCTCTTGGCTACAGGTTTCCCCTCCACCTCGTGCAAGTCAGCGGTGAAGTCGATCGGCTTGGCCCCGCTTATATAACTCCCTACGCCAAAGCCATCGACAGGGGCTCCATTCTCCACAAAGTACCTGATACGGTCTGGGTCAAGCCCACCGCTGACGAATATCTTTACCTCCTTGAACCCTGCCAGGTCCAGCCTGGCCCTTACCTCCTTGACCAGGTCGGCTGTGACGCGACCGCGCTCCGGTGGGGTATCCAGCCTCACTCCAGATAGCTTTCCCCCCAACGCTTGCGCCACAATCACGCTTTCTTCAGCCTCATCCTTAAAGGTATCGACCAGGGAGATGCGGGGCACCTCCGGTGGCATGTGTTTATCGAAGGCCAGGGTTGCCTTGGCGGTGTCGCCCATGATCAGGATCAGGGCATGGGGCATGGTGCCCGCAGGGGTGACCCCTGCCAGCCTGGCCCCCGTTACCGAGGAGCAAGACTGGCAACCACCTACAACTGCCGCATATTCCATAACGCCGGATATCAACGGATGAACGTGGCGAGCCCCGAAACTTATGATGGGAATACCCTGGGCTGCGGCCACGCATTCCTCGGAAGCTGTTGCCCACCCGCTGCATTGGGCTAGTATCCCCACGATGGCGGTCTCGTACACTCCGAAGGACTGGTATGGGGCGGTTATCCTCAGGGCGACCTCCTTCCTCTGCATATGATCGCCCTCAGACAATGCCCAGACCTCGCTGCCCTGTGGCAAGACCTTGTCGAGCAAAGCCTTCACCTCTCTCATGCCGCACAGCATCCCATCCCTGCTGGGGAAAACCTCCATAGTCGTCACCGGGTTAAGCCCTTCATTCTGCAGGATGTCTCTTGTGCGCAGGAAGTAGATATCGGATGTTTCCCCGGAGAGGACGGAGGGATGGACTTCAAATTCGGGCTTGTCCATGTTCACTCCACCGTTACCAGTTTGGCCCCCAAAACCTTGTCCATGTGGTCCAGGGCGAACCGGTGACCGTTTTCGTTAAAGCTGGCGACGCAGTCGGTAGGGACCTCTACCTCGTAGTCGCGGTCCCTTGCGTCGGCAACGGTGTGCATCACGCATATGTCGGTGCAGACGCCGCAGACGATGAGCTTCTCGGGCCCAAACTCCTTCAGTCTCTCAGCAAGCGTGGTATTGAAGAAGCAGCTAAAGCGGTTTTTCGGTATCACCTCTCCCGGATAGCTGCTGAGCTCGGGAATGATCTCCGCCTCCTCGGTTCCGGTGACGCAGTGAGGAGGGAACATCTTGAATTCGAGGTCATCGGGGGCGTGGCGGTCGCAGAGGAAGAAGACCTGCGAACCTTTCTCCAGTTCGCGCTCCAACAGTCTGCTGATTCTGGGGATAATGAGACGCGCCTGCTCGCCGCAGTAGAGGGGATAGCCTTCCTCCATGAAGCCTTTGAGCAGGTCGATGACGATAACTGCATTGGCCATAGGCTCATCTCTGCTCTAAGAGCGCTGGTTATTATAACATCTCGGTAGATGGCGGGCAACACGTGGCCGTAGGGGCGACCCACGGGGTCGCCCCTACATCAGTCGTTTGAGAAAAGCAGTCACATCTTATATAATTGACAAAATGCTTAGCCAGGGGTAGGGATTTGGGCACACTGGGAAAACACTATCTTCTGGATTTGAAAGATTGTAGCAAGGAGCGGCTTGACGATATGGACTTTATCAAGGACGTTCTCTCCTCCGTTGCCCAGGAGGCAGGTACCGCCGTAATCGGAGAGTCCTTTCATAGATTCCTGCCCCAGGGGCTAAGCGGCGTGGTGCTGATCACCGGGGCTCATCTCTGTATCCATACCTGGCCGGAATATGGCTATGCGGCAGTCGATATCTTCACCCACGGGGACTCATTCGGGCCCGATGAGGCAGCCAGATTGATCGTGGAGAAGCTGGAGAGCAAAAATCCTGCCATAGTGGAGCTGAAAAGGGGGTTCTGACCTGTGAAAGATGTGCCGACAAACTGGTTTTGGGAGTACGTTACCCCCCATCTCATCCAGCAGTTCAGCATCAGCGACATACTCTACAGCGGGAAATCGGAGTTCCAGTCTGTTCAGGTCATCGATACCCCCGCCTTTGGCAGGTGCCTTGTTCTGGACGGCAAGATCCAGTGCAGCGAAGCGGACGAATTCATCTACCACGAGTCCCTGGTTCATCCAGCGATGGTCACCCACCCCAAACCGGAGACCGTTTTCATCGCCGGGGGTGGTGAGGGGGCTACCTTGAGGGAAGTCCTGGCGCACAGCACGGTGAAAAGGGTGGTGATGGTCGATATCGACAAGAAGGTGCCAGATATCTGCAAGAAATTCCTGCCATCCCTGGGTCAAGACTCTTTCGAAGACAGCCGGGTTGAGCTTCTGCACATGGACGCCATGAAATACCTCGACGAGACGCAGGAGAAGTTCGACGTGATTATCATCGATCTCACCGAGCCGCTTGAGGAGGGTCCGGCCTACCTGCTGTACACTCAGGAGTTCTATCGGGGCCTCAAGGAGAAGCTGCCCCCGGATGGGCTGGTCGCCCTTCAATCCGGTTCGACAAGCATGGTTATCTCGCTTGGCTTTATCGCGGTAGCCAATACCCTGCGTACGGCGTTTTCCGTAGTCGCGCCCTACCAGGCGGAGATACCTTCCTTCGGCGGCAGTTGGGGCTTCGCCGTAGCTTCGCAGAATCTTGACCCCCGCGAGCTTACCCCGGACGAGGTTGACCGCAGGCTATCGAGGCGGGTCAGCAAGCCCCTCCGCTTCTACGACGGGCTCACTCACCGCGGGATATTCTCTATTCCCAAGTACCTCAGAGAGGAGATGGCCAGGGATAAGCGGATCATCACCAAAGACCAGCCCCTGTTCACCTACTAGTGGGCTCCCCTCGAAGGGCTTACCAACCATCGGCCACAAGTATAATCCCCCCTACCCCCCTTTACAAAAGGGGGAAATGAAAATCCCCCCCTACCCCCCTTTCTTAAAGGGGGATTTAGGGGGATTCTTGATAGGCCTTCAACCGTTTTGCGCTTGGTTTTGACCAGAGGTAGGGTAGGGTGGGTGAAATGAAATGGAACCCACCTTGCCAGAGCTTCAGTTGCCAGCTCTCAGCTTTCAGTCATGGAATGAATGACGCTAGTATTCTTTCGGCCAAGACCGATTACTGACTACTGACGGCTGACCGCTGACCGCTGGCTGGTGGGTTTCGCTATGCTGCACCCACCCTACAATTGCCTTGTCGCCATATCAGTGGCTGGGCTCACATTGAAGTCGCCACCCTGCGTTGATATAATGGCCTTGGTGCAAACATGGATATTCTAGCTGGCCTCAACCCTGCCCAGAGGGAAGCCGTAGAAACAATCGAGGGCCCGGTGCTCATCGTAGCCGGCCCAGGGTCGGGCAAGACCAGGGTCATCGCCCACCGGGTAGCCTATCTGATCACTGTCTGCGGCATCAACCCCTATCGCATCTTAGCGGTCACCTTCACCAACAAGGCAGCCCGCGAGATGAGAGAGAGAATCTATTCCCTCCTGGGGCGAGTGGTTGAGGGATTGACCCTGGGCACCTTCCACGCCACCTGCGCCCGTATGCTCCGCATGGAGGCGCAGCATCTCGGACTGGACAGAAGGTTCGTTATCTATGATGAGAGCGACCAGCTCAGTCTACTCAAGCGCAGCATCGAGCAGGTTGGGCTCGACCCCAAGCAGTATCCCCCTGGCGGCATCAGGTCAGCCATCTCCTCTGCCAAGGCCAGGGTGCTCGCTCCCCAGGACTACCGCGGGCTTGTTGGCAGCTACTTCGAGGAAATAGTGGCCAGGGTGTATGAACGTTACCAGGAGCTTCTTGCCCAAAGCAATGCCCTGGACTTCGATGACCTGATTATGAGAGCTGTACACCTCTTCCGCAGCCAGCCGGAGGTCCTGGCCAAGTATCAGTCGCGCTACCTGCATGTTATGATCGACGAGTTTCAGGACACCAACCTCGCACAGTATATCTTGTCCAAGCAGCTTGCGGGGGAATACCGCAATATCTGCGTTGTCGGCGACCCCGATCAATCGATCTATTCCTGGAGGCATGCTGACCTGCGCCATATCCTTGACTTCGAGAAGGATTACCCCGATGCCAAGGTCGTACTTCTGGAGCAGAATTATCGTTCCACCCAGATCATCCTCGAGGCCGCTGACCATGTTATTGCCGCTAACCAGCAACGAAAGGATAAAAGGCTTTGGACTGAGAACGATGCCGGAGTCCCTCTCACGGTGGCACAGACCTACAGCGAGCAGGAGGAGGCACACTTTGTGGTTAGTGAAGTGGAAAGGCTGCTGACCGATGGTCACTGGAAGGCTGGCGATTGCGCCATCACGTATCGCACCAATGCGCAGTCGCGAGCGCTGGAGGAGGCATTTGTGCGCTATGGGTTCCCCTACAGGTTAGTGGGAGCCACACGTTTCTATGAGCGGCGCGAGGTCAAAGATGCCATGGCCTACCTCAGGCTGATTCATAACCCCTATGATAGCGTTAGCCTCGCCCGCATAATAAACGTCCCCGGACGGGGCATCGGACAGCGCACCCTCGCCGAACTGAACATGTGGGCCAACGAGAAGGGAGTGCCATACTATACTGCGCTCAAGCTCATAGCTCAGGGAGAGGAGCCCACGCCGTTTGCGCCCCGGAGCAGCCAGGCGCTGAGCAGTTTCCTGAGTATGCTCGATGAGTTCATCGCCAAGAGCGAGGAGTTGAGTCTGGTCGACCTCTTCGACCTGGTGCTGGAAAGGACTGGATACAAGAATTATACGCTGCAAAGCATGGATGGGGAGGAGAGGTGGGACAATATCCTGGAGCTGCGCAACGTGGCTGCCGGATATCGAGACCTAGAGCCGCAGGATAGCCTGGCCTATTTCCTGGAGGAGGTGGCTCTGGTCTCTGATGTCGACGATCTGGCTGAGAAGGCTGACGCGGTGACGCTCATAACCCTGCACCAGGCTAAAGGCCTCGAGTTCCCCGTGGTGTTTATTGTGGGCATGGAAGAGGGTGTCCTGCCTCATTTCAGGTCATTCCCTGACCCCGAGCAGATGGAGGAGGAGCGCCGCCTGTGCTATGTAGGCATAACCAGGGCCAAGGAAAGGGTGTATCTGGTTCATGCTCTGCGCCGTAGCCTTATGGGGGGCAGGGCGCACAACCCCCCATCACGCTTCCTGAGTGATATCCCCTCGCACTTGGTGAACTCCCTCGGTGCACCACCTCCTGCGGGGGCTTACCATGAACCCGCGATCACCCGTATCCAATCTGCTGGGGTGGAACAAGGGGCCCAGCCTGTAGGTACGTCCACCTTACCTGACTTGAAAGCGGGCGATCACGTGAGCCATGCCATGTTCGGTGAGGGCATTGTGGTCAACTGTCTGGCTAGCGGTGGCGACCATGAAGTCACCATCGCTTTCAAAGGGGAGGCAGGGATAAAGAAGTTCCTGCTGAGCCTGGCGCCTTTGCAGAAGCTACCCTAGCGACGGGCGTTCGCCTGAGATAAACCACGATCGTTGCTAGAGGCGCTGGAAGCCGCCTCAGGCTGCTTGTGTCAGTGAACCTGTGAAATTCTATCATCGCAGGCGTGGAGGAGCGCTACGGGCATCTCAGGGGCTCTCGCGGCTAATCGCGTTGACTGCCCGTCCTTCACTGTACGACTGACATGCAAGCCGGTAGGTGCTAAAATAGGCTCGCTCGCATGTGAGCGGTTGTGATCGTATGGTATTGGGCGTGATCTATCAGAGCGAGGGCGAATTCCCTTGGGGCACGCAATGACAGAAGAAAAGATGTCGGTAATGGCGCTGTTGAAGCGCTTGAAAAGGTTTGTTCTCAATCGCAGTGGCCGAAGCTGCCTGTTGCGTCAGGACCAGTTCCTCAGACCTGATTCGGGAAGAGCTGACGTAATGGATAAGGTCGTGCCCTTAACACGTAGAGAAGTCGGGTCCAGGGGAGAGAAGCTGGCGGTAGATTTCTTGAAAGGCCTTGGCTACAGGATCGTGCAGATGAACTTCCGCTGCCGGCAGGGAGAAATCGATATAATTGCTCAGCAGGGCGAATGCCTCGTCTTTGTTGAGGTGCGCACCAAAAAGAGCTCTGATTTTGGCACCCCTGAAGAGTCGGTCACTCTTTCCAAGAGGGAGAAGCTGATCGTGCTGGCCAACATCTACCTGCAAACCCTTGATAGCCCGCCTCCGTCATGGCGCATCGATGTGGTGGCGGTTGAACTTACCCCGGATGACAGAATCTCGCGATTAGAACATATAGAGAATGCCGTAAGCTGAGCGGCCGGTAACCAAGGGTGTTGATTCACCCAAGAATAGCGATTACCTTGAAGAACCGTGGGTACGGCTGTCATGGGTAGGCTGTCCGACGTCGGGCAGCCTACCCACTGAACGAAGTGAAAGGGAAGGCAACCTACCCACTGAACGAAGTGAAGCGGAAGGGGCAGCGAGGCAATCTTTCCACAAGTACATTCAAGATGGCTTCG
>CAZCXP010000079.1:0-6275 GCA_964502665.1 uncultured Dehalococcoidia bacterium
GCACCGCCTATCTTTACAGCCTAGCCTCGTCCATTTTGATCTGGAGCGGCAATACCAACTACGGGAAGGATGACATCTATTACGAGGTAGCCGGGCTACTTATCATGTTCATCCTGCTGGGCAGGCTGCTGGAGGCTCTGGCTAAGGGGAAGACTTCGGCTTCTATCCGCAAGCTGCTCGAACTACAGCCTAAGACTGCCGTGGTGCTTAGAGATAGCGGGGAGCAGGAAGTCCCTGTGGAGGAAGTCATGGTTGGCGATGCGGTCATAGTGAAGCCAGGGGGTGGAATTCCCGTGGACGGGGTAGTTGTAGCAGGAAGTTCTTCAGTTGACCAGTCGCTGTTAACCGGAGAGAGCATTCCCGTAGAGAAAGCCATTGATGACGAGGTCATAGGCGGCACGATGAACAAGAGCGGCTGGCTCAAGTTCAGAGCTACCAAGGTAGGCAAGGATACCGCTCTTGCCCAGATTGTAAGGCTGGTGGAGGAGGCTCAGGGCAGTAAGGCACCTGTGCAGAGGCTGGCGGACAGAGTGGCTGCCTATTTTGTCCCCGCCGTTTTGGCCATCGGAGTGATTGCCTTTCTGGCCTGGTATTCATCAGGGTCAGGACTTATCTTCGCACTGACTGCGTTTGTCGCTGTAGTCATCATTGCCTGCCCCTGCGCACTAGGCCTGGCCACGCCTACAGCGGTAATGGTAGGAACCGGTCTAGGGGCAGAAAATGGCATCCTTATCAAAGATGCCGAGACGCTGGAAAAAGCCTGCAGGGTAGATACCCTTGTCTTCGATAAGACAGGAACACTGACCCGCGGAAAGCCTGAGGTCACGGATATCATCCCGCTCTCCAATCCGCTTTCCGGCGATGATATCCTGCGGCTGGCGGCCGCGGCTGAGAAGCGCTCGGAGCACCATCTCAGCGAAGCTATTGTTAGCAGGGCTGAGGAAAGTCAGATATCGATTCCAGAGGTAGAGAGCTTCTCCGCTATACCGGGCAAAGGTGTCGAGGCGAGATACAACGGTACTAATATTCTCGTGGCAAACAGGAAGCTATTTACCGATAAAGGCATAGACGCATCGGCCGCAGAGCAAAGTATGGCGCAACTGGAAAGAGAGGGGAAAACGGTGGTGCTGGTAGCGGTGGACGGGACCTTTGCTGGAGTAATTGCAGTCGCTGATACCGCGAAGGATTACGCTGCCGAGACAGTGGCCTGGCTCAAGCGGCACGGCAAACAAGTGGTTATGATTACCGGGGACAATCGCCGCAGCGCTGAGAGCATCGCCCACAACCTGGGAATCGACCGTGTTCTGGCTGAGATACTACCTGAGGATAAGGCTACCGAGATAAAGAGGCTTCAAGAGCAGGGCCATGCAGTAGCTATGGTCGGCGATGGCATAAATGACGCTCCTGCTTTGGTTCAAGCAGACGTTGGTATCGCTCTCGGCTCCGGGACGGACGTAGCTATCGAGTCTGGGGGGATAGTCCTGATGAAGGATGACCTTCGAGATGTAGCCCGCACCCTCGAGCTGAGTTGCTATACCATGCGCAAGATAAAGCAGAACCTGTTCTGGGCTTTCTTGTACAATGGTGTAGGTATACCTATTGCTGCGGGGATACTGTATCCCTTCATCGGCTTTCTGCTTAACCCCATAATCGCCGGGGCAGCGATGGCTTTCAGCTCAGTGAGCGTGGTATCCAACTCCCTTAGTATGAGAAGGTACCGTCTGCAGAAAACGCTTTAGAAATGAACATAGTAGGAAAGGAGGCGACCGGTGATGGGCAATGTGATGCTGGTTAACGGAGTCTGCCCGGCAGGGAAGCTTGGGTTTAGCTTGGCCAGCTATCCTCAGGGATGGCATGATAGGAGGTGGGTAGTACCATGTGGAAGTGCACCAATTGTCACCATGTAGAACTTTCCCCCGATAAACCTGTGCAGTGCCCTGTCTGCGGTGCGGAGGCGGGAAGACTCGTGCCCCATGAAGTGCCGGGGATAACGGGTAGCAAGACCTTGACGAATCTCAAGGCTGGCTTCGTCGCTGAGTCCCAAGCCCACCGCAGGAACTTGGCCTTTGCCCTGAAGGCTGAGCAAGAAGGCTACCCCCAGATGGCCAGACTATTCCGCGCCGTTGCCGAGGCCGAGGGAATCCATGCCTTCAATCACCTCCGCCTTCTAGGAGGAGTGGACAGCACTCAGGAGAACCTGGAGGCCGCCTTCGAGAGGGAGAACCTGGCAAGCAGCACCTATCCTCAGTTCATCAGGGAGGCCAATGAAGAGGGAAATACAGCCGTAGCCAAGATATTCAGCTACTCACGCGATGTGGAGAAGGGGCACGCTAAGCTTTACAAGAAGGCGCTCGAGCGCATGATTCAAGAGACGGATACTGACTACTATGTCTGTGGCGTCTGTGGCTATGTGTCCGACGGCGAACTCCCTGATGAATGTCCAATATGCGGCGCTCCCAGGGAAAAGTTCAGGAGAGTAGACTAGTGGGGCGACATGCTCGCTCTTTCCTGTCAGAAGCAGGCCGTCTATCACCCAAAAGATGAGACAAATGACTTATGATCAAGGAGGCAACAAACAATGAGCAATGTGAAATTGGCTGAAGGTGTCTATTGGGTTGGAGCCATCGACTGGAACAGGCGGTTATTTGACTCGCTTATACCGCTTCCCGATGGCACGAGCTATAACTCGTATGTCGTTGAGGGTGGTGAAAAAACAGCCCTTATCGATACGGTGGACCCTACCATGCACGATGTGTTGATGAACCAACTGAAGCGGCTTGGGATTGAGAATATACATTATATTGTTGCCAATCATGCCGAGCAGGATCATTCCGGCACTCTCCCCCGGGTCCTTGAAAGATACCCTGAGGCAAAGGTCGTTGCCACGCCCAGATGCAAAGATATGCTCATAGACTTGCTCATGATTCCCGAAGAGAAATTCATAGCGGTAAACGATAAAGAGACTATTTCGCTGGGAGGTAGAACCCTGGAATTTATCCATGCTCCATGGGTTCACTGGCCAGAGACAATGCTTACCTATTTGAGAGAAGACAAGATACTGTTCCCCTGTGATTTTTTTGGTTCCCACCTGGCCACAAGCGACTTGTATGTAGCTGATGAAGGGCAGGTCTATGAGGCAGCCAAGAGGTATTATGCGGAAATCATGATGCCCTTCCGAACGAACATCGAGAAGAACCTGGAGAAAATAAAGGACTATGCAATTGACATCATCGCTCCCAGCCATGGCCCTGTGTATGACAAGCCAGAGTTCATCTTGAAAGCGTATCATAGCTGGGTCTTCGATGAGCCCAAAAACATTGTGGTGTTGCCCTATATCTCGATGCACGGCAGCACTCATAAGATGGTCGAATACCTTGTCGAAGCATTAGTCCAAAGAGGCGTGACGGTGAAACAATTCGACCTCACAGTAACCGACATCGGGAAGCTAGCAATGGCGTTGGTGGATGCGGCGACAGTTGTTATGGGAACACCTACCGTTCTAGCCGGGCCGCACCCGAATGTTGTCTATGCCACCTTCCTGGCGAACGCCCTGAGGCCGAAACTGAGATTTGTCTCTATTATTGGCTCCTACGGCTGGGGAGGCAAGGCGGTTGAGCAGCTCGCCGCGATGATCCCTAACCTGAAGGCAGAAATACTGGAGCCGGTGCTCTGTAAAGGCTTCCCCAAAGAAGACGATTTCAAGGCACTGGACAGCCTGGCAACCACTATTGCCCAAAAACACAAAGAGCATAACTTTGCTTGATAGCGTTTTATGAAAGTATGTCAAACTCTCCTCTACGGATGAGATGATCCCCTAGGTTTCAATAAGCAGCCGGTCGCTGGTTCCACTGCCCTCATGCGGATGGTATAATGCTTATGACTCATCAGGCCCCATGGCTGCGGTCACGATGAGGATATGAAGCATGGCTGTTCAGGTAGAGCTTCTGAAATCCATCCCTTACTTCTCCGGCCTCAGCACTGCCGAGCTTGATTCGATCAAGGAGTTCATCTTCGAAAAAGAGGTTGAGACGGGTGAGATGATCCTGCTTGAGGATGAACCCGCCGAAGCATTGTATTTTGTCGCCTCCGGCGCAGTGAGGGTGTTCAAGACGTCGAGTGATGGCAAGGAGCAGATTCTCTCCTTCGTACGTCCCGGGGAATCCTTCAATGACGTACCTATATTCGACGGTGGCCCGAACCTCGCCAGCGCCCAAGCCATAGGACCGGTTGTTCTTTACGGCATAAGAAGCGGCGACCTCGGGGCTATCCTCGGGAGTCACCCGCAAGTGTCCCTGAATGTAACCCGTGTCCTGTCACAGCAGACGCGACGCCTGGTCTCGCTGGTAGAAGACCTGTCCTTCAGGCAGGTCATAGCCAGGGTGGCTAAGATACTGCTGGAGTATGCCAGTGATGGAACAGGGCCTAAGCTGAGGCTCACACATCAAGAGATGGCAGCCATGGCCGGTACTGCTCGGGAGATGGTCGGCCGGTCGCTCAAATCCCTGGAGAATGAAGGGGCAATCAGGTTGGAGCGCCAACGAATCGTGATCACCGATAGGGAAGCCCTCAGAGAAATGGCAGGCGTAGTTGATTGAGACATAAGTCGCAGACAGCCAATATACTCAGGTTCTAAGATGATGATGGAGGCAGATAGCAATGGCTGAAATGCCTGTGATAGACCAAGAAAAGTGCGACGGATGTGGATTATGTGTCAGCGTCTGCCACTGTAACATCCTGGTGCTGGTTGACAACGTTGCAACTATTATAGAAAACAAAGAGTGCGCCTCATGCAACCGCTGGTGCGCTCAGTGCGAGCTTATATGCCCCACCGGAGCCATAAGTTGCCCCTTTGAGATAGTCATCGAAGAGCGCTAGACAGCGCCGAATACCACTTCCCCGGGTTTCTCCCTCAACTAGCCCCGTCCAAATAGCAGCATTCCCTCGTCATCGCGTCCCCAATGCGACAAAAGTCGCTTACAGAATCCACACTATAGCTTAGAATGGCTTTGATTGGTATATGGGAGCGGACGATGGCGAGTGTGCTTGATAAAGCTGAGCCTGAAAAGAAGCGAATAGCTGAGGTGCAGTGTATCCACTACTGGATAATCGAGAGCCCTAAGGGGCCTACCAGCAGGGGTGTGTGCAAGTACTGCGGCGCAGTAAGGGAGTTCAAGAATTACATGCCTTACCCAACGTGGGAAGATGGTATGCCCACGCCCAATCAGGGTTCTGGAAAACAATAAACGTCCGCATGCGCCGGGCGAGGAGGTGAAATCTTTGGACAGGACATTGGAGGAAGAGATACGGGCTTCTCTGATCGACGGCAGGCTCCCCTGCGCTGTAGCGTTCAAGATAGCCAGGAAGCTTAAAGTCAGCCCTCGACAGGTTGGCGATGCGGCGAACAAGCTGAATATCAAGATCGCTGGTTGCCAGCTGGGCTGTTTCCCATAACATCGATGGCAATCCTTCTCTGAGGAGGCACGGGACATAGCATGTCCTGGTGGACAAGTGGACAGGATACCAGTGTTGCAGAATAATGCATGTAACGCGGAGGATGGATTATGGACTATATGAGGGCACGTGTAAAAGGCCCAAGAAGTAACCGGCGGATACTGCACTGGGTTGTGGCAGCAGCCTTCTTCGTCCTATTCATCACCGGGTTGATTGTGTTCGTTCCTGCTCTTTCCGGACTCGCCGCCGGTGGCTGGACCCGCATGGTTCACCGCGTTGCTGCAGTGATCCTGATAGCTGCACCTGCGATCTATGCCCTAGCTAACGCCAGAGCAGCTCGACTCTGGCTAAAGGAAGCCTTGTTTTGGGACAGAAAAACCCTCGTCACCGCAAGCAACCGCAACACGTGGAAAAAGACGCACAAGCTATTGATAGCAATCGGCTTTGTCCTCTTCGCAGCGACCGGTATGGTCCAGTGGCTCCTTAAGGGAATAGTGCCATCCCAGGTGTTCCAGTGGAGCTTATCAGTCCATGACATTGTTTTCTTCGGTGCTGCCCTGGTTTTAGCGTATCACCTCTACTACGAGTTAGATTGGTGGCTATGGAAGAGGAGGTATTGTCGTCACTGCAGCGTCGTCTACTGTGTCGATGCATGCCCTACCAGGGCTCTGACACGTGGGCCAGACGGCAGCATAGAATACTATCCCCAGAGGTGCAATAACTGCAGGCTATGTATGGAATACTGCCGCCGCAATTCTCACCACAAGAAAGTTGCCGAACTAAACGCAAAAGAATCACGAGGGACACTAGGTCGCGGAGAGACG
>CAZCXP010000079.1:6375-11237 GCA_964502665.1 uncultured Dehalococcoidia bacterium
AAACTACGAATACGGTTAAGGGGGTCGTTAGCAGTGACGTGTGGTCAAGCTGATGTTCTGTACGGACAGTCTGGGCGATTGTTGTGATTGCGATACGAAAGCCTGTCAGGGTATCGTCAATACAGTTATTGCTGCTGGTTCCGGTATTTCTACTTTGAACTGCGTTTCCGCATAGAAGCTGATTCTATCTCTGTACAACGGTGAGACACCTATCGCCGTAGCCAAGGCCCCGTCCTCTTCGTCAGGCCTTACCTTCCACCGCACAGCTCTTCTGTCAAATATCACAAACTCGCCCGAAGGCGTTTCTCCATGAGACCAATATATGGTCAAGGGTGGGCCATCCTCTATCAGCAGTTGGTCTCCTTTTTCATCCCAGTTGATTGTTTCATGAAAGCTTCGCATGAACTCGGAATAAATTCGGAGAGGTGCCAGTATCACATCTGGTCTATGGCCATTGTTCACAAGCACGTCCAACTGTTTCGCAATGGCATAAGCGGCTGCCTGAGACGACTTCGTGAAGTAAGACCTGGTGCGCTTTGAGGAGGATTTGATCAATTGTCGCAGAAGGTGCTTATGTTCTGCCCCGACAATGGCGTCTGCAATTTGTCCACAAACCAAAGTATGGTCCACATCACCTCGCTTGAATTCCTCTACGTCAACTTCCAACCAAACATGTGTACCCATCAAGCCTGTCTCATTTTCCGAAACCAATCCGGTACCAACTATGCGCCTTATTAAGGTTCCTGCCAAATAATCATCAAGTATTCTGTTCCGGTACGTTCTAACCTTCTCCGAATCCAGCCCTTCCGTTCTCTGGCGGATACTCTTCAGGAGTTCGTCAGTCATTGCTCTGTCGTCTTGCAACCTTCGCTGCGCCAATCTGCCCGCTTCTTGCTCCAGCTTCTCGAGGTCCGCTATCAGCTTGCCGCATCTCTCATCGAAGTTGCTTTCATTGAAATACCCTCTGTTGCGTCGGTTGAGGTCTGTATCCGGTGTTGCAACGCCCTCTTTGGAGAAAACGGCGACCTTAACCCCCTGATCCATAGCTAGGCGCCACTCGTGCCTCTGGTTACGATCCCCTTGTGTGCATTCAGTGTTCAGCACGACCATCCAGTCGCTGGACACAATTTGTCTGTATATTTCGTCCCAGGCGTGCTCTCCTATCGTATAGTCAGGGTCGGCATACGTCCAAGCGTCAATTTCCTTTTCAGCATTCAGCTTGTCCCTTAGGACTATGGCTGATGCCTTGCCAGCTTCGCCGCAATAGCTAATAAAGACTCTCATGGCACCTAACCGAGGGCAACCCCCGATACTCGCACTGTTTATTTATACAGCATTTGGGACTAATCCGCAAGCGGTGGCTACGTCCTCACCAGAGAACTCTCTCATAGTGCGGAAGACGATCCTCAAAGCTCAGGCTTCAGGTATACCTCTCGACCATGCTCGGACTTGACGCCTGCCCAGGTGCATCACAGACACGGTTTGACAATCCCTTCTTATGCTGATGACAGGCGAAGCCACCCCTGGAGCTGTGGCCGTTGCACGGATAGCCAACCCTGCGACCGAGACACAGAAGCATACAGTGCACCGACGTATCAACAGACTCCTGCTGCAGTATTAGAACGGCTGCCCACTGTTGCAAATGTGTCTGGCGCAATTATACCGCAGGCGGTTACAAAAAGGAAGACTTCTTGATAGTGCCGATCGTCGAGTATCGGCCTTGACTCTGACCTACTTAAAACATCTCGGTACCGCACGTTGGGCACACACGTTTGGGGGTCTCAAATCTCAATGTAGGTAGTTCGTTTCTCCATTGTTACTAGGAGTCGTCTGGCAGGCGGTTCATTTCCCTTCCCCAGACCGGGGCATATCCATTGACTGGGGCATATCTTGGCGACTTTTCTCGGCAGATCTGAGACCTTCTCTATTTCGGGCAGAGCTACGAGTATGTTAGGCAGTCGGGCGATGTTTCGCGAAAAGAGTTTGACCCTGATACCTTTGCCCTTTGAGCCTTCTAGATCCAGGACTCTGATCTGACCAGACTTTGTCAGGCGGTTCAGCAGTCTCTCCATTTTGCCTAAATCTACAGGAGGGTTGATCACCAATTCTGCAGTGCCTTCGTTGGGCACGGGCCTCTCCTTCTGGTTGCCTCCCTGCCGGCGGGGCGCGAGCTGCTCCGGCACTGCTTTGGCTGTTGTCTCTGCTGGGACCTTGATTTCTTTTGCTCTCTCTCCCGCTACCTTGAGGATATGCTGAGCTTGACGTCCAGTTGCTGCCATTGTCTCTTCACAGGCGGCTTTCACCTCAGCGGCAATCGCCTCTGCTTGCTCCCGAGCCTTCTTTTCCACCAGGGCGATGATCCTCTCAGCTTGCGCCACGGCCTTCTCTTCTGCGCTGGCAAGGATATTCTCTGCTTTGGCCTCAGCTTTCTCTCCCACCAGGGCGATAGTCCTCTCAGCTTGCGCCACGGCCTTCTCTTCTGCGCTGGCAACGATATTCTCTGCTCTAGCCTTAGCTTTCTCTTCCACCGCTTTGATGGTACCTTGACCTTGCGGCTGCACTACTGCGATTCTGTGCAGAGAACGTTTTTGAGCTTCTTGTTTGGCAACGAGCACTTTCCTCTCTGGCTTTGCCTTCATTTCTCTTGACTTGTCGTTCGCTTTGCCTAAAGCCTTCTGTGCTCGTTCCTCAATAGCTCTTATTATCACTCTTGGCAATTCCCTGGCTTGTTGCCTCGCTTCAGAAATAATCCTGGCGGCTTCCGTCTCTGTTCGTTGGCGTAGGCCAGCTTCAGCCCTGGACGCAGGTGCTTTGCTTTTTAGACCCAGCGCATCAATCACACGTATCACAGAGGCTCTGGTGGCCAGCACCTTCCATGCCGACCTCGGCCACCCGACCTTAGGAGTAACTGAGGCTGGAGTGGCAGACGGTTGCCGCGGTACGACAGGCCCCCTGGTTGTACTGCCATTCACTGTTGAGGATTCTTCTGCCGCGGGCTTCTCCGTTGTCTCCACCCAGGCTTGCTTGTCCCGATCCCAAACCCATATGGTTCTGGGCTCGGCCTCCTTCGTGTCTTCCCATCCGAGTTTGCTGCCAGACTCAGGTTCCCATACAGGTTTTACCCTGATCATGGTTCCTCCCAGGCCGCCTGGCTCTGTTGCTTCATCGATCTCCGCCATGTGATCGGCTCCAGCAGTCACCCTTGGGATAGACTGGGACCGCAGTCGTTTCTTCATCCAGCAACTGTGACAAGGCCCTAGGGCTCTCCGGGGGTTCGCATCGGGTTATAAGCTGGGACAACATAACAAGATCATGCAATCAAGTCTTTGCGCTATGCTGTTGATCATTGAGGACAGCTCACAGATGATAAGGGGACCTCTTGATGCCGATGGGGCTCGGAAGGATATCCGGCCCGACCGTCTCAAGAATCACCTTCATTTTGCCGCTATTCTATCCCTTGCCCTTCGCTACCTGTCAAGGGAGTTGTCCACGAAGTTGTCCACAAGTTATCCACAGGAGGCTCATCCATCGCCTCGCGTCGTCTCTGCCAATCCTGAGCCCAATCTTTGTTGACAAGTACCATGAAGCTGCGTAGACGGCTGCCCGTGCGGGGTTGCTCGCTCCAACAGGAAGTGCTTGTTGAGGAGGGATGCCTGCTCAGTCGGGGCACTGCTGGCGGGGCAGGGGGTTGGAGGTGTGAGAAGGGACCGCCTTGGCTGTAGCCATGACCATATATGGTCAGTAGACTGGAGTTAATGCGTTTGCTGATGCGAAGTTCTGGCTTGAGGCATAAGCTTCAAACGACCTGAACTGCAAAAGGAGAAAGACAGGTCAGCGGTTCATTTCCTGATGGTGACCACGAGTCGTTTGATGGCTGGTTCGCCTGGCCTAGGTTGAGAGGGATTGGTCTTGTCGGCCTGTTTCGTCACAGCCGCCACTTTCTCAACTTCGGGCAGGTCTTCAAGCATATCAATAAGTGGGGTGGGACTCCGCAAGAACAGTTTGAGTATGACGCCTCTACCTGCCGAGCCTGCCACATCCACGACACTTATCTGCTGAGACCTTGTCAGCCACTTATGCACTTTCAGCATCTTGCTCACAGCTACCGGGGGCGGGATCGCCACTTCTACAGTGCCCCGGTAGAGCTCAGGGGTTTCCTTTTCGTCTGCTTCTTCCTGAGCAAGCGAGGTCTTTGCTTGCGGTTTTTTACCTGCTGTGTCTGCTGGTGCGTGTACAGCAGCTCGGGTCCTGGATGGTTGGGGGGCTTTCCTTTCTTCTCTCGTTGGTCTAGTTGTCGTTTTTTCAGTGTCCTTTGGGCTTAAAAGGAATTCCTCGAGAACTCTCTTAGCAATCTCTCTTATTTCACTTTCTGCTATTCTCCCGCTTGCCGGCAGCGGCTGCTCCGCTTCTCGCCTGAGGGGCACCGCCTCTTCTATGACTTTCCCCTTATCTTCAGCGAAAATCCTGTGAGCTTCCTCTTCGCCACGGCGTTTGATCTCTGCCGCCTTTTCTTCCGCAGCTCTTATGATGTACTTCGCCTTTTGTTCGGCTAATGACAACTTCTCTTGTGCTAGCTCTTCGGCTCTTGGCTGCGCTTGAGCTACGATGCTCTCAGCTTCTGCCCTGGCTTTCTGTTCTGCCTCGGCGATGATTCTTTCGGCCTCTACTCTGGCTTCCTTCTCAATCTGGGCCCTGGCTTTCTGTTCTGCCTCGGCGACGGCCTTCTCAACATGGGCCCTGGCCTTCTCCTCCGCCGCTTGGAGCATATCCTGAGCGAGCTGTTCAGATGCCGCGATTCTTTCGAGCGAGCTCTTTTCAGCTTCGGCGATGATTCTTTCCGCCTCTGCTTTGGTTTGCTCCTC
>CAZCXP010000080.1:0-7066 GCA_964502665.1 uncultured Dehalococcoidia bacterium
TCATTCGGATTTTGAATTTGTTCCAAAAATAGGCTTTCTTCCGTTCGCCCTGAGCCCGTCGAAGGGAGCCCGTCGAAGGGAGCCTGTCGAAGGGCCGTTCATGGTTCGAGGCCGACAGGTCGGCCGTCCTACGGCCCACGCTCACCACGAACGGTGAATGGTATGTCAATTCGATCAACGCTCTCCCTCGATTTTCCTTTTTGCTGCCTGCACGATTTCCTCTGACAGAGCCTGGCCACCACGGCGAACCAAAAAAGCCAGGAGCCCCGAGACCTCGCCCCCTGCGGTAAGCCTCGTCCCCTGATTCACCGGTTCAAAGGTGTAGTAGCGTGTCATTTCGGTGCCGAGGACCTTTCCTTGCATGACAGCGCGCTGTGGTGGGACGAATTCGGTGATGGTCATCAGCAACTTGACCGTGATGATAGACTTGGCTGTAACACGAATCTGCGAGCCGGTTCCCAAAGGACCTTCAGAGAGCTTCTCGATCTTCTTCATGGACGGTATCCACTGGGGCCACTCCTCTAGCTCGTTCACTAGCGCCCAGACCTTTTCTGGGGGAGCGTCGATCTCAAGGCTGCTGCTGAACTTCATCTTCATGTCTTTCCACCTCCGCGGGCTTGTGCTGGCTTCCTTCGCCTATTCTCCTCAGTATGTCCCAGAAAGCTCCCCGGTATCCCGCCTTGATGGCATTAACCAGGACGGTGTTGTCGTTGTAGTTGTAGTTCTTATCGGCGCCTGCCGCGGTGCCGAAGAAGAAAAAGCGCTCGTCGCCATCGACAAGTTGGGCGAGGTACTCAGAAGCATCGGGGCCCAGGCTTGAGGATACATAGTAGATAGGGGCGAAGAAGTTATCATTGCCTGAGACAGAGCCGTGCAAACTGGGGTTCTCCTTCAGCGGACCTTGGTTGCGAACCAGCTCTGCCAGCTTGGTCTGCGGGAAAACACGTACCCCCAGGGAAGCACCGACCCTGTTTGGGGAGACCCTTTTCATGGTCTCGATGGTTTCCCTCAGCGACTCCTTGGTTTCGCCGGGCCCGCCGAGAAGGAGGTCGTACATGGATACGATACCCTCCTTGCGGCAGGCATCGGCCGTCTGGCTTAGGTCTTCCACCGAGAAGTCCCGTCCCAGTGAGCGCAGCATGCGGTCGCAGCCGCTGTCCACCCCGAAGTTGATGCCAGCACATCCTGCCCTTCGGAACAAAGCGGCTAGTTCCTGGGAAAAACCTGCGGGGCTGGCATAGGTATACCACCTGAGCTTGTCTCCCAGGCCCCGTGCGGCCACCTCCAGGCATACCTCGCGGGCATGTTGCTCGGGGATATTGAACTCGCTGTCGCACAAATGAAGATGGTCGATGCCCATGTCGAGCAAAGCCTTGATCTCATCGGCGACGCTCTGGGGGGAGCGGAGGCGAAGCCTTCTCCCCTTGCCCACTGGGTCAGCGCAGTAGATGCAGTCTTTGGGGCAGCCCCGTTTGGTCTCGATAGCGCCCATGCCGCCCTCGACAAAATAGCGATGGTTGTCGACTGTCCTTCGCTCGGGTGCGGAGATGCGACGCAAATCGAGGTACTCTGCGGGATTGCTGTGGAACTCGCCCTGGCTGCGATATACGAGGCCGGGCACGTCCCTGCAGTCCTCATTTGCCGCGATTCTCTCGGTGAGCAGCGCCAGTGATACCTCGCCCTCTCCCCAGATACCCAGGTCGAGGTCGTAGTAGCTCAGGATGTCTTGCGGCATGATCGAGAATCCGGAGCCGCCCAGGACTATGGGAGCGGAGGTTCGTGCTTTGAGGTGGTCGATCACCTCTTTGTGCTTGGCGATGCAGAAATCTTGAGTGACAAAGACGGTGTCGTCGGTGTTGCGCAGGGAGACCGCTACTGCCAATGCCTGGTTGCGGGCGAAGTAGCTCTCGATTTCGTGCGAGACGTCGGTGGCGAAGCAGAGGTCGAGGATGTCTACCTGAAATCGGCTTGCCTTGAGGGCATGAGCAAGGTAGTCCAGCGCGAGAGGGGCTACAGGTGGCTTCATCTGGTTGGGATTGACCAGAAGCACCTTGCCCTGTTCTCGGGGCGAGCTTGTTGCAGCAGGCATCAGACCTTCTCAGCCAGGCCGTTGACCTTTTTCAGCCAGGACAGGGCGGTGCTCATCGCTGGCTCGCTAAGGCGCAACTTGTGCTCCCCGCCTGCGATGATAGCGATGTCCTTGGGTTTTCCAGCCTTGTGGTAAAGCTCCCAGGCATGGCTGGGGTCGACGGTCTGGTCGCTGTCGCCGTGGACTATCAGAATCGGGCGAGGGGCGATCTTGTGTATCCAGTTGAGCGGGCTGACTGCCTCGAAGCCCCTGGCCCATTCATCGACAGATGGTGGGAAGCTGCTGTCCCTGATTATGCCCACCTGGCGGCAGTGCTCCAGGAATTCCTCGATTCTGCTAAACTCTGAGATGTCGAAGAAGCGGGCGGGACAGGCGCAGGTAACAATAGAGGATATCCTTCTATCCTTGGCGGCACAATAAACCGAGGCCAGTGCTCCGCCGCTGAATCCCATCACCGACAGCCGTGATCTGTCGACCGTATCGAGCTGGCACAGATAGTCAATCGCTGCTTCTAAGTCCCGCGTCCAGCCCAATATGTCGAAATTGCCCTCACTCTCGCCTGTGCCCCTGAAATTGAAGATGAGGACAGCAAACCCTTGACCGCAGAACCTCTCGGCAAGCACGGGATAGCCTCTGTCTGCGGGGTCTGGTGTTCTTTTGGCCGGGACGCCGTGGCAGATGCAAAGCGAAGGGCGGGTGCCTTGGCCACCGGGTAGGTAAACCTCCGCCACGAGGCGAAGGCCGTCTACTTCGAGTCTAACCCTTTCCACCGGTCCAGAATTCACCGTCTTCCCTGATCTCCTTTGCTGATACTGTCTGCTTAAAGCGGTCGATGGCGTATTGGCAGGCAGCGAAAGCCTCTGGGCGATGAGGCGCTGCAACTGCGATAACCAGTGTAGTCTCTCGCGCTGCAACCGGACCTGTGCGGTAGCAAAAGACTACCTCCCCCAAGTCCCACTTTTCTCTCATCTCCTTGGCTATGTCGCTCAGAAGTCCCTCCGCTACCTCCCTGGGGGCGTGATGTTCCAGTGAGAGAACGCGCTTATCCCCCGAGTATCCGCGTACTCTCCCGGTGAAAGTCACCAACGCACCGCATTCGTCCCACCTGATCCTGGAGATAATCTCTTCGGGGACAATGGGTTTGTCTGTAACTTGAAGTAGGTCGTCCGTCCTCAATTTCTTCTCCATCTGGCAACAGCGCCCTCGGCTGCACTTCCCAGGAGATTATAGCCCATGGATGGGGGGAAGTCGACCTTGGCTTCAATCCGTGGATTCAAGTCCTCCCCTGTCATTGTTACGAAAATAGACTCTTGATATGCCCAGCCAAGCCCTTCTCCCTCGTCATTCCCGCGCAGGCGGGAATCCACATCCACCCCTGTTTGGATTCCTGCTTCCGCAGGAATGACAGACAAAGTCGTTGCAGGAAAGCGTCGCTTTCATTCGCGGTGATTGCGAGCCGAAGCGAAGCAATCTCAAATCTATTGGTTGGCTTTTTGAATCTATACTCATGGATTGGGGCTTGGCTTTTAGACTTGACGATGGGTGCAAGAGGGGCTAAAATTTTCCCAGGCCCGTAAAGGAGGGAGCATGGAAGATTTGGACTTGATGAAACAGAAGCTCGCTGAGATCGATGAAATGAGGAGCGGGCTGAGGCAGGGAGGCGGCGCTGCTGAGATAGACAAGCAGCACGAGAAAGGAAAGCTAACAGCACGCGAGAGAATTGAGAAGCTCCTGGACCCGGGTACCTTCCAGGAGCTTGATATTTGGGGAACGCCGTTAGCTACAGGGTTTGCGATCGACGAAAAGGATACCCCGGCAGACGCCGTTGCCGTAGGGTACGGTGATGTAAACGGCCGCCCCATCTACCTATGGGCCCAGGATGCCACTGTGCTCGGTGGGACCCTGGCCAACATACATGCCCGAAAGATAGCTATGGTCATGGAAAGGGCCATACATGCTAGAGTCCCCATCGTGGGTATCATCGACTCCGAGGGGCTCAGACTACAGGATGCGATTCAGTATTATCGTTTCTACTCGCCTGAAGCGATGGTCTATTTCCAGACGGTGGCCTCGGGCGTGATTCCCCAGATCTCATTGGTGATGGGGCCCTGTGTTGGCGAGATGGCGATCTCAGCCTCTCTGGCGGATTTCGTGTTCATGGTCAGGAAGACCAGCTACATGCATGTGGCGCCACCTCCAGAGGACAAAACCGCAGAGGAGGTGGGTGAGCCCTCGGTGCATTCCCGGCGTACCGGTTGTTGCGATGTGATGGCTAAGAGCGATGAGGAGTGCCTGCAAAGCTGCCGGGAGCTACTGGGCTACCTGCCATCGAATAATGCGGAACAACCGCCCGTCGTAGATACTGGGGATGACCCCAATCGCAGAGAAGAGGAGCTTTTGGGCCTGGTCCCCTTCGATTCGGAGAAGCCATATAGCATGCACAAGGTGATTTCCCTGATAACGGACAACGGAGAGTTCTTTGAGCTGAAGCGCCAGTGGGCAAACAACCTGATAACAGGATTCGGTCGGATGGCGGGGCAGACGGTGGGCTTCATAGCTAACAATCCTCAGTCTATGGGTGGTTGCCTGACGCTGGATGCTGCGGACAAGATGGCCCGTTTTGCCAGATTCTGCGATGCATTCAATATACCCCTGGTTTGGCTTGCAGATACCCCGGCATTCCTGCCGGCCATCGATGAGGAGACCAGAGGTCTCATCAGACACGGATGCAAGCTGGTGTTCTCCAATGTCGAGGCCACCGTGCCTCAGATCACCATTGCCATAAGAAAGCTTTATGGAGGCGGGCAGCTAGGCATGCCGGGCACAACGTTGGGAGGCGACCTCGATGTTGCCTGGCCTACTGTACAGCGCGGGCTGATGGGGGCAGAAGGCGCGGTATCCATCATCTACAAGAGGGAGTTTCAAGCTATTGAGGATGAGACAGAAAGACAGAAGAGGCAAGAACAGCGAACTGCAGAAATGCAGCAGAAATTCCAGGCGCTGGAGCGTGAGTGGGCGCAAGAGCTCATAGACCCCAGGGATACCAGGCCTTTCATCATAAAAGCACTCAAGACATTGGCCAAGAGGCACGAGGGAAGGCCGGAGCGCAAACACGAGAACATACGTTTATGATTTAGGAGGGATTTGATGGCCGATATGAGAGAAAAGCTTCAGGAGCTTGAGGAACGCAGGAAAAGGCTGCAACCCGGGGGCGATGAGGCTGCTATAGAGAAGCAACACGGCAGGGGTAAGCTGACAGCCTGGGAGAGGATAGGGAGGTTTTTCGATGCCGGGACCTTCCGGGAGATAGGGATATGGACGCAGCCAATGAAGACCGGCTTTGATATCGACAACAGGGAGCTTCCGCGCGATTCTGTGATCATTGGCTGTGGTAAGGTCCGTGGCCGCGATGTTTATGCTTATGCACATGATTTCACCGTGCTGGCCGGCACTCAGTCTACAATTCAGAATAGCAGAGTGGCCAGGACAATGGAAAGAGCCATGGAGGAAGGCATTCCCATGGTGGGGATGATTGATTCGGGTGCTATCAGAATACATGACCTGTTCGGCAGAGCAGGATTCAAGGTGCCTGTACGCGGTAGCCCGGTCGGTGGTGGGGGCGGGTTCATGTACTACCCGCCCCTGATGTCAGGGGTAGTGCCCAGTATCACCATCATGCTGGGTCCGTGCTACGCCGGTTCCGCCTACTCCCCGATAATGGCTGATTTTGTCATTATGCGTAGGGAGATAGCCTATATGTCGGTGGCGTCGCCCCCTATCCTGAAGGCAGTCACCTTCAGGGATGTAACCCAGGAGGAGATTGGGGGGGCATGGATGCATTCCACGATTACCGGCTCCAGCGACATACTCGTCGACAGCGATGAAGAAGCTATAGACAACTGCCAGGAACTCCTCAGTTTTCTACCCTCCAATTGGAGGGAGAAACCAGCCGTAGTAGATACGGGAGACGATCCCGAGCGTATCGATGAAAGGCTTCTGGATATTGTGCCGACGGATGTGTCTGAAGCGTATGATATGCACGAGGTCATTTCCTCCATTGTGGATAAGGGACACTTGTTTGAGTTGCAGGCGCTCTACGCTCCCAATATGATAATAGGCTTTGCACGTCTGGCCGGTCAAACGGTAGGAATCGTAGCCAATAACCCTGCAGTCGGGGATGGCTGTGTCGATGTGAACAGCTCGGACAAAGAAGCGCGTTTCATCAGATTTTGCGATTGCTTCAATATACCGCTGATTTTCCTGGTAGATACTCCAGGTTTTCTGCCGAGCCTGGAGCAGGAGCAAAGCAGGGACGGGTTGGAGAGGAATGCTGCTAAACCGGTATTCGCCATCTGTGAGTCTACAGTGCCCAAGATCACGGTGTATGTAAGAAGATGCTACGGCGCGGGCCGTTTGGTCATGGGCACCGAGCGTATGGGGTGCGATGCGGTATATGCCTGGCCTACTGCCGACATCAGAATAGAGGAATTCGATAGGGCGGCGGATGAACTCTACAAAGCCGAGATAGAGGCTGCGGAGAATCCTGAGGAGCTGCGGCGGGAATTGATGGAGAACATACACGACAAATATGCCACGCCTTATCATGTCGGAGGTATTCAAGGGGCCGATGACATCATCGATCCCAGGCAAACGAGACCGATCTTGGTGAACACGCTGCACAGGCTGTCCAAGAAGCTAGAACCAGTGAGACCTTGGAGAAAGCATTCCCTGATTCCCCTATAGTTGGTGCTGGGTCGGTTCCAGCAAGAGAAGGGACCAAGTGCCCATCCCTGAGCATCGCCAGGGATGGGTACCTACTGTCTGTCACCAACGTAGTGCCGAGTACAAATCTTGACACAAACTGGCGCTGCCTATAAACTAGAGACTTGTTGCGTTCGGGTGTGGGGGCTTGGGACTGAGAGTAGAAGGCTGAATTAGAAGGAGAACAACCGAAGATGGCTCAAGAGATAATTGAGG
>CAZCXP010000080.1:7166-11099 GCA_964502665.1 uncultured Dehalococcoidia bacterium
TAGAAGGCTGAATTAGAAGGAGAACAACCGAAGATGGCTCAAGAGATAATTGAGGCTCCTATACCAGGCAAGATAGTCAGCGTTACCGTCAGTGCTGGCGACACGGTGGAGGAAGATAGTGAGCTCTGCATCTTGCAGTCGATGAAGATGCAGAATCCAATATTATCCCCGGTGGATGGCACAGTTGTGGAGATTAAGGTTGAGGCAGGGCAGACGGTGGAAACCGGGGATGTTTTGATTGTTATCGAGGAAGATTAAGGTGCTCATGCTGCTTTAAGGAAAGAGGTTAAAGAACGATGTTCAAGAAAATCCTGGTTGCTAATCGGGGGGAGATTGCTCTGAGGGCAGTGAGAGAATGCAGAGAGATGGGAATAGGGTCCGTTGCTGTCTATTCGGATGCAGATGCCGAAGCCCTGTTTGTCAGGCATGCTGATGAAGCCTACGGTCTAGGAGACCCGGAGCCCAGTGGCAGCTACCTGAACATGGGGAAAATACTCGATATAGCTAAGCAGTCCGAGGCTGAAGCCATTTATCCTGGATATGGTTTCTTAGCCGAGAACCCTCAATTCGTTGAAGCCTGCGAAGCTCGTGGTATCGAGTTTATCGGACCTCCCAGCAAATCCATGAACGCGGCCAAGCCTAAGCATAAGGCTCGTGATCTCATGAAGGAGAAAGGGATTCCCGTTACACCTGGGTCTGATGGTGCTATCGAGGATGAGAGCGGCATGTCGCGGGCTTTCGATATTGCGGAGAGCATCGGGTATCCGGTGATTGTCAAACCCAGCGGTGCCGGCGGTGGGATAGGTATGAAAGTGGCTAAGAGCCAGGACGAGTTGGCGGCGGCCATGAACTACGCCAGGTCGCTGGGGGACGAGGCTTTTGGTCTGCCAGCTTTCTATCTGGAGAGATACGTTGCCAGGGCAAAGCACATAGAGTTCCAGATTCTGGCCGACAAAAAGGGCAACACCGTCTACGTAAGCGATCGTGAATGCTCCGTTCAAAGAAGGTATCAGAAGCTTATCGAGGAGGCACCTTCGCCCATAATGACTCCCGAACTGAGGGAGAAAATGGGAGCTACCGCGGTTGAAATCGCCAGGATATTGAACTATGTGAACGCGCTGACTGTGGAGTTCATTTACTCCATGGACAGAGGTGAATACTATTTCAATGAGTGCAATACCCGACTTCAAGTGGAGCATCCCCTCAGCGAACTTCTTACGGGGATTAACCTGGTAAAGGAACAAATAAGGATTGCCGCTGGTGAGGAGCTTGGCTACACCCAGGATGACATAAAAGTCAGGGGTTGGAGCATAGAGTGCAGGATTAACGCTGAGGACCCTTTTATGAATTTCATGCCGGCCCCAGGCAAAATTACAGCTTACGAGCCTCCTGGCGGCTTTGGCGTCAGAGTTGATGGTGGGGTCTATGCAGGATATGCCATGCCATTCTACTATGACTCTTTGATTGCCAAACTGTTGACTTGGGGCAGGAACCGAGATGAAGCTATCTCGACCATGAAAAGGGCGGTTGGGGAATATCGTATTGAGGGGGCGAAAACAAATCTCCCATTCCATATAGTAGCCCTGGATAATGAGTCCTTCGAAAAGGGAGATTATACTACACATTTCATAGAAGAGCAGGGAATATCGAAGAAGCTGCGCGAGCTTAAGAAAGCTGGAGTGTTCTCCTGAGCCCAGGGAAGCAAGCCACTCCCAATAACATCCTCTAGATACATGCCATGGGCCCCTAAGGCGGCCGGGGCGCTAGCAATCGCTATTGCCTCAGAGGATTTCTGAGGAACATCAATGAATCAGCTTCTTGAGGCTGGTTTTTCGGGTCTCAAGAGCCAATGGGTGAGGATGGACGGCTGTCTGTCCCCAGGTAGAGCTATTCATTGCAGCGGTTCTCGTCCTGCCCCAATGAGCCTCAGAGGCCGTTATCGGCCACCCCATCTCGTCCAAGATGAATCGATGGACGCTACTTGCAATCTTGACAAAAGAGGGCGGGTATTGCAGTCTTGCTTAGGCAATGTGCCACATGTCAACCCGCAGGTTCATCATACCCTTCAAGCTGCAGAACAGGAGGATGAAATTGCAGCGCTGCTGGGCATTCGTGGTTTAGAGGATCAAGCGGAGTTTTGATGTCTAGCCAGGTCTTAATGTGGATTGGCTTCAACGTTTTCATACTTGCGATGCTGGTCCTGGATCTAAGGGTTTTTCATCGTAAGGCCCATGTTGTTGGCGTCAGGGAATCGCTTCTGTGGACCGCTTTCTGGATTGCCTTATCCCTGCTCATCAACCTGGGAATCTACTTCTGGCGCGGTCCTGACACGGCACTTGAATTCTTGACTGCCTATTTGGTCGAGAAGTCTCTCAGCGTGGACAACCTCTTCGTTTTTCTGCTGATTTTCTCCTATTTTGCTGTCCCCGCTCTTTACCAGCATAAGGTGCTTTTCTGGGGTATTCTGGGGGCGATGGTGATGCGGCTGGCTTTCATTCTTACCGGCGTAACGCTGATAGAGACATTTCACTGGGTACTGTATGTTTTTGGGGCTTTTCTGATTCTGACTTCTATCAGAATGGCATTGCAGAAGGACAGGCAGGTAGAACCAGAGAGGAATCCAGTGCTCCGGCTCTTCCGCCGATTTCTGCCCGTTACAGGCGGCTATGAAGGCGATAGGTTTTTCGTCAAGAGAGCCGCACGTTACATTGCCACGCCGTTATTTGTTGTAGTGCTGGTTGTTGAAACAACGGACGTTGTTTTTGCCATGGACTCGATTCCTGCTGTGCTCGGTATTACTGTCGATCCGTTTATCGTATACAGCTCCAACGTATGCGCTATTTTAGGACTGCGTGCACTTTACTTCGCCTTAGCCGGGATTATGAGAACGTTTAGATACCTCCATTACGGGCTAGTCGCCGTTCTATTTTTTATAGGGGTCAAAATGCTAATCGCAGAAATCTATGAAATACCGGTGGGCATTGCCTTGGGTGTGGTAGCGAGTGCGTTGCTCGTTTCCAGCCTATTATCTATCATCTGGTCGCGCAGAGCGGGCATTGTTCTGGCACCGCCAGGTCCGCACGGTGGGGAAACCGAAGCCTGCCATCTGGAGCAGAGCGGGAAGGACAAGGAGCCTGACGTTTGACTTGTTGTTGACATAAGGTGATAAGGGAGCGGAGATGGAGATAGCACCCGGCGTTCATTCGATTCCAGTGGCCACCAGCGGGTTTATGGGGGTGTATGCACCAAATGTCTATCTCGTGGTTGGTGGTGAAGCTGCTCTTATAGATTCGGGGTATTACGATAGGGAGGTAATCAAAACGCAGCTCGAGTATATAGAGGCTCTGGCTCCACTGAGGCTGGCATATGTTCTGCTCACTCACCCTCATCCTGACCACATTGGGGGGTGCCGCAGTATTAGAGAGGCGACAGGTGCTCAAATCGTTGTCCATTCCCTGGGTGCTGGTCAGGCGGAGGACTATCAGGTGACGGCGGACATCCTGGTCGATGATGGAGATACCGTGGACATCGGCGGTGTTCGCCTGGAAGTGATTCACACGCCGGGACATACTCCCAACAGCATTTGTTTCTACATGAAGAAGGGTGAAATCCTGTTCACGGGGGATCATATCGTAGGCTTTGGCACCTCTGTTATCGAGGCTCCCGACGGTGACATGGCACAGTACATTGATTCTCTAAGGAAACTGTTGAACTACCGGGTTCGTCTCATCTGTCCCGGGCATGGTCCGCTAGTACGAGAGCCTGAACGCAAGATTAAGGAGCTCATCGCTCATCGCCTGGAGAGAGAGCAGCAGGTTTTGTCCTGCCTGCGACAGGGGAGAAGAAGCGTAACAGAACTGGTAGCCGAGATTTACCCCGAGTTGGACCGACGTCTGGTTGAGCTGGCCAGAATGCAAGTCCTGGCTCATCTTA
>CAZCXP010000081.1:0-11038 GCA_964502665.1 uncultured Dehalococcoidia bacterium
GCGTGTTCTTGTCTTCAATGGCGGGGCCGTTCAAGGTTTCCATCAGGGAAAGGGCTTCCTCTCTTTCTGCTTCACTAAGCCGACTTAACCGAGTTTCCATAATGTTTACCGCATATTTTTCTTCGTAGGCCCCACTGCCAATGAGTATGAGTTTTTTTACCAATGAAGGATACCGGGCGGCAAAGATAAAGCTGAGCATTGCACCCCATGAGAAACCAATCAATGTGACAGGAGGGTCTCCGTTCTTCTCTAAAACGGCCTTCAGCTCTTGGACTTGCCCTCCGAGTGTTGTTGCTGTTTGAAGTGGCTCTAGAACACCCCTAACGGAGGAGAGTTCCCGAGCAACTGGTGCCATTTCACCGGGTGCACCTGGTCCACCGTGAATGACGGCTACATTGAAAGGCTTGTTTCCATATTTTCTCAACCTCTTCATATTTATACCGAGTTCAAGCTCTTTTCAATTCAAGAATAGATGGGTTCGCTTAGTTTTGCAGCCCCATTTCCCAAAGCACTGAGCAAGTAAACAAGCCGCGGGACAAACTGAGGCTTTGGACTACCCTGTGGGAAAAGGAAAGCCGCCGTTGAAAGCCAGTTATCCTGAACATGCCTGGGCTATTCGATGCCTGATAGTGGTCGAGCCTGTTCAAGCTTCCATTTCAGTCGTTGGGTTACCATCTCTAGCGCTTCTGGGCCCAGGGACGCAAGCAGATCTGCCAGCTCGTCCAGAGAATAGACCTCCTGGGTGTTCAGGAGGCCTCGTTTCATGGCCAGGAGGACTGCCTGCGCCCTGTTGCGCGCTTTGAGCTTGACGCATGCCCGGTGCAGGCATAGCTTCACTGTGCCGGTGGATGTGAAAAGATGTTGAGCGATCTCCTGATTAGTCAGCCCCTGGCCGACCAGGACAAACACCTCTCGCTCCCTCTGGGTCAGCACGGTATCTTGTTGCTCTCCCATGGCATACCACGGCATCAAACTAGCACAATCTGGTAAGTGAAACTTTAATTCGCGGGCTGGTTTTTGTCAAGATAGCGTAATGCCTATTTTTTGTTCTTTTCTCGCTTGCCGGGCTGGAGCGCTGACTTTGGGGATAACCTGATGTTATAATCTATTTAGACGCGAACAGTTTAAATATTAGGGGGCTGAGTTGAAGCTTGTAGACAACTTCTATGCGTATCTTTGGCCTGGTGTCACCATGGCTGAGATGCAGAGATACGGCAACAATTGCAACTCTTATGTTGTTGCCCAAGCCCTTCCTGAGAACAAACACGTCCTGGTAGACCCCGGGATGGTGGTTAACGAGGCCAGGCAGAATTGCCTGGAACGGCTGGTCTCCGAGATGGGCAAGGACGGGTTCAAGATCGAGGACGTAGGTTTGATACTCAATACGCATGCCCATCCCGACCACTATGGGGCTTCCGAAGCGATCAGAGAAATGAGCGGCGCGCAGGTTGCCATGCCCAAGGGGGATGATGACTTCCTCAAGCTGGCGGGGGGTGAAATGGCCCAGGTTCTCAAGCAGATGGGCTTTGAGATGCCGGAGGTCCATCCGGATTTCTACCTTACGGAGGGCGAACTGCGTCTCGGCCGGGACCTGGTCGCTAGAATAATGCTTACCCCCGGCCACTCGCAGGGTCATATAGCAATCTATTGGCCTGATGCCAAGGTTTTCATGGGGGGAGACCTGATATTCTACGGAAGCACCGGACGCGTGGATATACCCGGTGGCAGCGCCCAGTCGCTCAAGGAGAGCATAGAGAGGGTTGCCGAACTGGACATCGAGTACCTGCTGACCGGTCACCAGTACGGTGCCCCGGGAATCATACAGGGTAAAGAGGAGATAAGGAAGAACTTCGAGACCATCAGGAGACACATCTTCCCCTATCTCTGAGCTCTTTTGCCTTGTCAGGCCAAGGATTAATACCCTGAAATAAACGGCAGGACAGGGATATGTCAAGCGAGAATGAGAAGATAAAGAGTGCACTGGAGATCGCTTTGGAGAAAGCCGAGAAGCTGGGTGCTCTATCTGAGGAGGAACGGCAGAGATTGAAGGACGAGGAGCTTGTGGCAGCCGGCGAGGCCCTGGCCAAGCGCTACCTGGACGGATTGCCTCTTCGCGACATTGAGGTGGAGCTGGGAAGGCGCCGGGAGGGAGACCGCCAGGGAATCAGCCGCAATCTGCTGTCGCGTCTTGTAGATAAGATTGACATGGAACACACTGCGGGGAACGAGAGGATACTGGCTGCCATTCAGCATCTGTCTGGAGACTCAGGGGTTGTGCGGAGCATGAGAGATCTGCTCCAGGAATATGAAGCCGCGATGGAAAAGGCCCGGCGGGAAAAACAGAGCGCGCTGGAGGCAGCGAAGAGGAGAGGACTGGAGCTAAAGGGAATATCCGGCTCCGCTGTCGACCCTGCAATTGAAACCTCGCCGGAATGGCTCCAGATACGGCACCAGTTGGACTCCCATTATCAGCAGCGCCTGGAGCAGATGAAGCGTAAGTGCAGTAACCTCTGAGGGCTGACTACAGAACGAGGAAGCGCGTGAACTTGTTTGAGGCTGACAACCTAGAGGCGGCAATGGGCTTACTGGAACTTAACTGGCAGTTTCGGGCGTCACGGGCCTTGATGACAGCTCATCAGGTTGGCATTTTTGAAGCGCTTCGGGAGCCAAGAACGGTTGCCGATGTGGCAGCACAGTGTAACACCGACACAAGTATGACCGAGAAGCTGCTCATCGCCTGCTGCGCCCTCGGTCTTCTGCGGCGTGATGACGACCATTTTGTGCTGACGCAGTTGGCACGCGATACCCTCCTTGTGGAAAGCCCGCGCTATCTCGGTGGCGTTCTCGATCACAGCGAAAGCCTCTGGTGGGCCTGGACAGGGCTCCCCGACATAGTACGAACGGGAGGGCGTGGAGCAGCACCAATGCCACCTGAAGCTTTCATTTCCCGCTGGCATGAGCACTGGATATGGGCCATGCATGGCAATGCCGCCAATGGTGTGGCGCAATGGGTGGCAAGACAACTGGACTTGAGTGACCGAAGTCTGCTGCTCGATGTCGGTGGAGGCCCGGGCACTTATAGCGTTGCCCTGTGCCAACGCTTCCCCAATCTGAGGGCTGTCGTATGGGATGTGTCACAGACCATTGCTATTGCCCAGCAGGTGATCGAGCGGTTCCACATGAGCGACCGGATCGCTGTGCAAGAAGGTGACTGGAACCGTGACGAGTTCGGCGAAGGTTATGATTGCCTGTTGATGGCCAACATCATGCACGGGCCCGGCAGTCAAGCGGAGACGAGGCTGAAGCAGGGAATGCGTGCGCTGGTGCCACGCGGATTGCTTATCGCGCACGACTTTTTGCTGAACAACGACAGAAGTGGGCCGCTACCAGCAGCGCTGTTCAACTTGATGATCGGTGCCTACACAGTGAATGAGTTGCTTGCTCTTATTGGTTCGGCAGGTTTTGCAGAGGCGTCGCTTATCGGCTATAACGCCCAGCGAGGGAGCGGCGTTATCACGGCGATACGTCCGTAGCTCGCCAAAGTACCCACACCCTCTTCTCTGATCGTGAAGCGTTGGCTAGGCACTGAGGGGAACAGGCGTATTTGTAACCAAACGCGGAACTCGCCTGGAACGGCAGAGTTGCCCTGCCAGCTCAAAGTGCTTCAACGCCTGATTCTTCCACGAGAACTCCTCAGCGTATCTCACCGCTCGCTCCGCCATTTCGTTCCTGAGCCTGGGGTGGAGCATAAGCTCTCTGATCCCGGCAATTAGTTGTTCGAAGTCTGCACTAATCAACCCGCCGGCCATTCTCACGGTTTCGCCGACACCCTCCAAGTCCCGGCAGGCAATCGTGGCCCCAGCGCCCAAGGCGTGTGCCACAATTCCGCTCTGGGTGCAATCGCTTGGCCAGTAGAAATAGACATCCAAAGCTCTCAGCATGACAGGGAGCATATCTCCAGGCAGATAAGTCTCCAAGAAGAACTGTCCTGCGCCGTTGTACCTGGTCCTCAATTCCGCGGCACACTTGCTATCGGTGCTGTTGTCGACTTGCCGCAAGAAGCCGGCATAGACCGCTGCAATCTTTTGCCGGGGCAGCATCTGCCGCAGCGCATTACGCGCATGATAGAGGAACTCGATACCTTTGCTGGCGGAGATGAATCCAGACCCGCCTATCAGCATCATGTCCGGGTCCAGCAGCACACGTTGCTGCCTCAAGCTATCCTTGCTTGCCTGATTCAGGCCGCATTCACCCACCAAATAGTCGTGAATCCTCGCCCTGGCGTCCGCTCTGCTCATCCTTGCTACTTCAGGATAGAGGTGAGTACCATGACATAGCACATGCACCTTGCCACTATATTCTGGGAGGGCACTGGTGACTGCCTGATACACGCCATCGCTAAACACCGTGATCGCATCCGTGTGAGGCAGCAGCAAACGCAGGAAGGAGTACTCCTGTCTACGCAGGCCGTAAGAAGTCTCACTGCTTTGAAAGTGAAGTGAGTGCAGGGTAACAACCTTTGTGTTGTTTAAGTCCCTGAGCATGTTAACAAATCTGGCGCTGTCTCTCCAGATGCCGAATTCGTGTTGAAACCAGAGAACTCGGTCTTCATGCGCCCTCAGCCCCTTCAAGATGGAACTGGCAGAGAAATCATCGCGGCCAGGTATGCCGTACCAAACGGGATTGGTGAGTGGAGCGCGGTCATCGCTCAAAGGCATGCCATAGTTGTCCAGATTGAACGATAGCACATCCCATCTGCCGGGTGGGCTTTCTCTGGTGATGAAGCCGGCATAATCTGCAATTCCGCAGATTATGGGCTTGTATGGTGTAATGAAGGTAATAAACGCCATCTAACTCTTCCTTGAGGCCACAAACTTTCCCGACAGTTGCTGTTGCCTGCTAAACAATAGCACCTGTACAAATGAGGACACTGGTGGAGAAACCGAGAGTGGCGAAAATTATAATCCTGAGGATTTCCCATGTCAAGCTTTGAGGAAGACATATCTTACCCGCTCGCTCCGGTTACCTCAACCGTTCCGGAACAGTCTGTATCTCCTCGGCAATCGCTTCAGCAAAGGCCATCCGCCGTCACCATGATAACCATCTGGGGATAAAGAAGCCATAAAATGAAGGGCAAAAAAGTTAAGAAGTTATTACATTTTCGGGCGCGCAACCTATGGGCTGGGTAGGTCGCCCGACGTCGGGCGACCTACCCAGCTTCGACGGGCCCCTGAGTGAATCAGGGGCAGGCTCAGGGCGAACGGAAGAAAGTCTATTGTCAGAACAAGTGTAGAAAACGTCAGACCTGGGAGCCCAGGGAACGGGCCCAGTGCATGGCATCCTTCAAGTGAGCGCGAAGCACATCAAAGCTGAAGTACCTCTTCCCCACCATAGTATTGTGGTCAGTGATGCTTTGCAGCTTCTCGGGGCTCGCAAGAATTGTTATCATCTCGCGGGCCGCTCGCGTCAGCACTTCGCGGGGCAGCTCGACAAGCCCCATGTTGTCCCTCTCCGAGAGGAGCGTATCCCCAAGAGATACCACCCTGACGCCCTTTGGGGCGATATCCTCCTTGAAAACGGGATACTCAAACACTGCGACGGGCAGTTCAGCGGCGAACGCCTCGAGAAGCTGATTGCCAAATCCCTCCCATCCCGTGGGGTAGACGACGAAGTCAGCCATAGCATACAAATCGGGATATAGAGCGTAGAGCCCTTCATCCTCAGAACGATATGGGCGAACGTCGTCCCCCACGTATCTCCACACGATCTTCAGTGTATCGAGAAGCTTAAAGAGCTTCTTCTGGTAGTCAATGAAAGCCCGCTCCGGTCGACCAGCGAGAACAAGCATCACCCGACTCTTGTCGGAGAATACCTCGCCAGGGTAGAGCCTCCTGCCGATCATCTCCTGGCGCAGGCTTTGCAGAACGGCGGTCAGGTGCCCTGCCAGTTCCGTCTGCTTGTTAGGGACAATGCGTGCACCTGCGAAGAGAACCACGTCATGTGCCTCAATACCATACTTTGCCCGAAGACGCGCTCGAATTCTCATGCGCTCCCTGGGTTCCAGCCTTCGGTCAAAATCCATTGTGTCATGAATGACTTCGGCATC
Organism: uncultured Dehalococcoidia bacterium; assembly: GCA_964502665.1. Classification (GTDB taxonomy): domain Bacteria; phylum Chloroflexota; class Dehalococcoidia; order SZUA-161; family SZUA-161; genus SOKG01. The sequence continues at coordinate 6,107 of CAZCXP010000081.1, forward strand.
CACACCCTTCTCTCCAAGGCCTCTCTTGTTGCGCGTGTTGATCGTCCAGTGTCTGAGGTTAGGCATTCTTGGTGGGTAGTATCCCTCAAGGATCGACTTGGCGAAGTCGCAGGTTGGGGGGAATTTGTAGGCCCCTTCGCTGAGAATATCGTGATGGAGCGCGGCACAGGGTAGCCGCATCTCTCGAAGTAGCTCAGTCAGACTCACTGTGGCCGCGGGGTGAACAGGGAGGGAGAGCAGATTATGTACAAACAGCAAATCGGGCGCGAAATCCTCGATTACCTTGCCCAACTGCCGTTTCAGCTCCAGGCGAGAGGCATCAAAGGTGCTTCTGAGCTCGGCTTCGCTGGCAAGGTCGACAATCACGGGCCCGAATAGATTGCGCACTATGCTAGCCACTCCTTCACGGTCGAACTCCAACGCAGGTATGGGGAAATCCGCCCAATCGTATGCTGAGCAAATCGCCACCTGATGGCCCATCGCTTCCAGCAGGGCCTGGCGTTTTGATATCTCCAGGGAAACGCCGTCTGTGCCCGCTGAGTCGCGCGGATCCACATTTACTCGCTTCCCTTCGAATCCCCCAGCGGGAGCAGAGCGAAAATGAACAACAAGCGCTCTCATCAGGAACCTACTGCGCCTCCCAATAGTGAATTTCTCCCCTCTGAATCCTGCGACGTATCAAGCTGCGAAGCCACCTTCCAATGATGCGCCTTGTTTGAGGAACCAGCATGGCAAACCCGATAACGTCTGTAATTACCCCCGGTGTAAGCAACAGCAAGCCGCCAACAACAATCAAGGCTCCGTCAAATATCTCGTTAGAGGGCATGATTCCGCGCTCGATGCTGCCGCGAATTCGGGAGATGGCCGCCAGGCCCTGATTCCTGGCCATGAAGGCTCCAAGAACACCCGTTGCCACCACAATGAGTATGGTATACCAAGCGCCTATGATGGTCCCCAGATAAACGAGAATCGCCAGCTCAACGAGTGGGGTGAGAACGAATAGGAGCGCAAGTCTCAAAAGCATCGTATTCGCGGTAAGCCTAGCAAAGAGCCAGCACTAAGTCAATCCGTGATATGATCCTCTTACCTTTGCAGTGAGATTTGAGGTCATCAATAACGCATGATATGTTATAGTATGAGGAGAGGGGGGAGTAGGTATGAGAGAACATGTTGAAACCCTTGACGAGAAAGAAGAATCGCAGCGCTTCAGACGTATAAAGCAGGAACTCCTCGCCACGCCGGTCTGCCTCTGCCCGGAGCGGGCATATCTGATCACTGACTACTTTAAACGTCACGACGATCGAAGCGAGCCCATGGTAATCCGCAGGGCCAAGGCCCTGCGCTACCTTCTGAGGCATAAATCGGTGCGCATCTATCCTGATGAGCTGATCGCGGGCAACATGGGCAGCGGGCGCATCTCAGCCCTCATGCAACCTGAGCTAGCCAGCGTTTTCATGGGCACCGACTTGCTGTGGATAGGCAGGAGGAAGACCAATCCTCTACGCATCGCCTGGCGCGACCGTTTGAAGCTGCTCCTTCGCGTCTTCCCCTACTGGCTCGTTCGTAACATGCCTTTTCGCGCCTTCTTTCCACGTTTTCGAGAGTTTGTGCGCTATGCGCTGGAGCAGCTTGACGCCACTTACTACCTGATCAACGAGGCGGGGGGTATCGGGCACTTCCTTCCCAACTACGAAAAGATGCTCAAGCTGGGTGTGAGTGGTTATATGGAGGCTATCGAGGCGAAAGACGAAGACCTCCACCGTGCGGCACGCATCGCCTGCGAGGGGCTCGTTGATTACGCTCAGCGCCTGGCGCGGGAGGCTGAGCGCATGGCCGTCGAGGAAAAAGACGCCGGGCGCGCCGCCGAGCTAAGCGAAATAGCGCGTATCTGCAACAAGGTCCCGCACAGTCCGGCGGAGACCTTTCATGAAGCCCTGCAGTCCTTATGGCTGACCCACATGGCAGTGAACCTGGAGGGGCTCAACTCCGCTATCTCCTTCGGCAGGATGGACCAGTACCTCTATCCTTACTACCGCCGTGACCTGGAGGAAGGCAGAATCACGCGCGAGCGAGCCCGCGAACTTCTGCTTTGCTTCTCAGCCAAGGCTACAGAGCACGTCTTCCTCCTCTCGGAGAAAGTCAGCCAGTACCACGGGGGCTACCTGGTGGTGCAGGCAGCGATAGTGGGAGGTATGGATCGAGGGGGAAAGGATGCCGTCAACGATCTTACCTACCTCCTCCTTGACATAATGGAAGAATCCGGCCTGCGGGACCCCAACTACCAGGCGCGCATTCACGCTGGTGCTCCCGAGGCTTACCTCAGACGAGTGGCGGAGGTAGCAAGGAAAGGCAACGGGGTACCAGCCATCTTCAATGACGGGGCTGCTATAGCCTCCCTGGTGTCCCACGGCTATCCCCTGGAAGAGGCACGCGATTACGCCACGGTGGGGTGCGTGGAGCTGGCCTTGCCGGGGAATAGCTTTTTCTCCACGGATGCCGGGCTCTTTAATCTCCCCCTTTGCCTCGAGATGGCGCTTAATCGTGGAAGGCGACTCAAGCGTCGCCGGCGGGTGGGCGCTGCCACCCCTGATCCTGCCTCCCTCACCAGTATTGACCAGGTGATTGAGGCCTTCCAGGTGCAGGTGGAGCACATGGTGGCACGTATGATAGGTGACCTGCAGGTGATTGAGAAAGGGAATAGCGACTATCATCCCACCCCACTCTCCTCTCTGCTGGTAGACGGCTGCCTGGAATCAGGACGAGATGTCACTGCGGGAGGGGCGTTCTACAACTCCAGCGGCATCCAGGGGGTAGGGGTGGCAGACGTGGCGGATTCGCTGGCGGCTCTGGATGAGGTGGTGTTCCAGCGCCGCAAGTATACTATGGCCCAGGTGCTGAAGGCACTGCGCAACGACTTCGCTTCCGATCCCGATATCCAGGCTGAGCTACTCAGGGCTCCCAAGTATGGGAACGACCATACTCTGGCCGATGGCTATGCCGACCTGGTAGTACATATCTTCCACTCGGCTCTCGCCCAACACCGCAACACGCGAGGGGGCCCTTATGTGCCTGGATTCTACTCTGTGACATGCCACGTGGCCTTCGGGCGGAAAGTGGGCGCTCTGCCCAGCGGAAGAAGGGCCAGGGGACCATTCGCCGCTAGCCTGGGGTCGGCCAACGGACGTGACCGCCTGGGCCCCACCGCCCTGCTCAACTCGGTGGCGCACGTAGACTCCACCTTGGCGCCCAACGGCTACGCCCTGAACCTTCGTTTCGACCCTGCTACCCTCGCCGGTGACCGGGGAGTGAATATCCTGGCTGGTCTGGTGAAGGGCTTCTTCGATTCAGGGGGGATGGAGATGCAACTAAACGTGCTCGACCCTGAGATGCTGGAGGACGCCCGCCGCAATCCAGGGAGGTACCCGGAGTTGGTAGTACGGGTATCCGGCTACTGCGCATACTTCGACGACCTTCCTGACGCCGCAAAACAGGAGATCATCGCCCGCACGCGCCTGGAGGTATAAAACAGCGGCATCCCCCTGATTACAGGGAAGCACCTTATCGATAGCTCTTTCTACTCGATGACCTCTTCCTTAAGCAGGATGTCGAGCCTCTCCTCGCTGTAGCCCAGGAGATTGCTCAGTACCTCCCTGGTATGCTCCGCCCACAAGGGCGGCCTGGTTCTTACCTCCGCTGGAGTATCGGAGAACTTGAACGGGGTGTTGAGCAGCTTTATCTTACCCAGCTTGGGGTGCTCCACCTCCACCACTACTTTGCGGTGTTTGAAGTGAGGATCGGAGAACATCTCCTCGAAGGTGTACACCGGTCCGGCGCAGACATCGGCCTCATCCATCAACTTCATCCATTCATCCCTGTCTTTGGTGGCAAAAACCCCGGAGAGTGCTTCGTACATCTCCTTTTGCTTCTCGATCGGGCCAAATTGAGTGGCAATGAAGTCCTCCCTGCCCACCAGGCGGCAGAGGTTCGCCCACAGCCAGGGCTCAAGGCACCCCAAGGTGAAGTACTTACCATCCCTGGCTTTGTAGATATTCATCCAGGCCATGTCGCTACCGGTGGGCAGCTCCGCCGGCTGCGGTGATCGACCGTCTCGGAGATACAGGGGCCCATGAATCCAGTGGTAGAAGAGTGCCCCCTCGGTGCTGGAGACGTCTATGTACTGCCCTTTGCCGGTTTTCTCCCGGGCAAAGAGGGCGGCTATAATGGCGATGGCAGCCTGATTGGTTCCCCCAAGGACGTCGGCGATCATGGGTGAGATGAGGTAGGGTGGTGGCCCACCCTTGCTCCCGCTGATGCCCAGGATCCCGGCCAGGCCGACGAAGTTGATGTCATGGCCTGGTCGCTGGGCGTAGGGGCCGTTTTGCCCGTATCCTGTGATGGAGCAATAGATAAGCCGCGGGTTGAGCTTACTCACCGTCTCATAGTCCATGCCCTGGCGCTTGAGCGCCCCAGGGCGGTTAGTCTCGATAACTACGTCCACCTTCTCTACCAGGCGGTAGAAGATTTCCTTGCCCTCTTCCTTTTTCAGATTCAGGGCAATGCACTTCTTGTTGCGGTTGTGTGCCACGTAGCGCACCTCGGTGTCGTCGGTCAACATGCTGGGCATCTGACCAGCAGTCCTCGGCATCTCAACCATGATCACCTCAGCGCCAAGATCGCCCAAGATCATGGAGCAGTATCTACCAGGACCATATCGCGATAGGTCCAACACCCTCGTTCCTTCCAGCGGGCCCATATTTCCCCCTTATCTTCGGTGCTGCTAGTATACCATCGTGCCTGGAATATGGCCAAGCGGCTCGCTGTTCTTGGCGTCTCACCCCGGGCCTGTTGCCGCTATGCCATGAGGTCCAACGCGCTTAGACTAGTGCGGTAGCAAGCAACGTGCTATACTCTGGATAAGCTTGATTTCGAGGC
>CAZCXP010000082.1:0-11002 GCA_964502665.1 uncultured Dehalococcoidia bacterium
GACTAAGGGTAGCCATGCCCAACGACCTCTGATATAATAATGCGTTGGAAAGCTAAAGGTGTGCTCAGTGAAGGTGGAGAGGCCCTCCGCTGAAGGCTTATCCGCCTGGTGTTTGTAGTGAAACAGGGAGGGAAGATGTACCAAATCATAGCGAGGGAGGACCTTACCCCCGACATCCATCTATTCGAGATCGCTGCCCCCGAAGTTGCCAGAAAGGCGCAGGCGGGGCAGTTCATTGTGATCAGGGTGGATGAGAAAGGTGAACGCATCCCGCTGACCATCGCTGATTGGAATCGGGAAAAAGGCACGGTCACCGTTGTCTTTATGGAGGTGGGCAAGACGACTCGCAAGTTGGCGACGGTGAAGGCCGGCGAATCTGTGGCTAGTTTCGCTGGCCCCCTCGGCTTGCCAACCCACATCGAGAAGTTTGGCACAGTGGTCTGCGTCGCCGGGGGCTTCGCCATCGCCACCATTGTTCCCATTGCGCGGGCAATGAGAGCGGCAGGAAACAAGGTTATCTCGATAATGGGCTTTCGCAACAGAGACCTGGTGTTCTGGGAAGATCGGCTGCGCAGCGTCAGCGATGAGCTGATAGTGACCACCGACGATGGCTCATACGGACGCAAAGGGGTAGTTACCATCCCTTTAAAGGAGCTTCTCGAGGGAGATGAGAAGATCGATCGTGTAGTGGCTATCGGACCCACCGTTATGATGAAGTTTAGCTCGCTGACCACCGGGCCCTTCGGAGTGAAGACCATTGTCAGCCTCAACCCGATCATGGTCGATGGCACGGGTATGTGTGGCGTCTGCCGGGTATCAATCGGCGGCGTCACCAAGTTCACCTGCGTCGATGGCCCCGATTTCGATGGCCACCAGGTTGATTGGGACGAGCTTATGGCCCGACAGCGCATCTATCTCGACGAGGAGAAGCGATCTTTGGAGCTGTGGCAGCAAAGCCGCAGCAGGAGGTAAGAACCTATGGCGAAACTGGACCTAAACAGGGTGTCTATGCCCAAGCAGAAGCCCAAGGCACGGGCTAAGAATTTCAACGAGGTAGCTCTGGGATACAAGGAGGAGCACGCACTGGCTGAGGCCAACCGCTGCATTCAGTGTAAGAAGCGTGGTTGCGTTGAGGGTTGCCCTGTGGGAGTAGACATCCCGGAATTCATTTTGGCACTGCGAGAAGGCAATATGCCCGAGGCGGTAAAGGTGCTCAAGAGCAAGAACGCCCTGCCCGGTATCTGCGGCCGGGTTTGTCCCCAGGAAACACAGTGCGAGGAAACATGTTCCCTGGCCAAGAAGGGCGCCCCGATAGCAATCGGCCGCCTGGAGCGCTATGTTGCCGACTGGGAACTTAACCATCAAACCGACTCCAATCCGGAGGTCGCCCCGGCAACCGGCAAGAGGGTGGCTGTAGTCGGCTCGGGGCCAGCGGGGCTCACCGCAGCCGCCGACCTGGCAAAGCGGGGCCACAAGGTCACCATATTCGAGGCACTGCATATCGCTGGTGGGGTGTTGATGTATGGCATCCCTGAGTTCAGGATGCCCAAGAACATTGTCCAGGCTGAGGTAGATTATGTGAAGTCCCTGGGAGTGGAGATCAAGCTGGACTCGGTGATGGGCAAGATATCCACAGTTGATGAGCTTCTGGAAGAGGGTTACGATGCAGTTTTCCTGGGAACAGGGGCGGGATTGCCCATGTTCCTCCGTATTCCCGGCGAGAATTACAACGGGATCTACTCCGCTAACGAATTCCTGACCCGAACCAACCTGATGAAGGCTTACCTCTTCCCTGAGTACGACACTCCGATCAAGGCAGGCAAGAGGGTTGCCGTGATCGGCGGCGGAAACGTGGCCATGGACGCCGCCCGGTGCGCCTTGAGGCTCGGCGCTGGTGAGGTCTACATTGTGTATCGGCGCTCCCGGGCCGAGATGCCGGCGCGGTTGGAGGAGGTCGAGAACGCCGAGGAGGAAGGCGTCATCTTCAAGCTACTCACCAACCCGGTGAGGTTCCTGGGCAATGACCAGGGCTGGGTCACTGCTATGGAATGTGTTGAGATGGAGCTTGGTGAGCCCGATGAAAGCGGTCGCCGCCGCCCTGTCACCAAGGAGGGCAGCGAGTTCATCATGGAGGTCGACACCGTGGTCGTAGCTTTGGGCACCACGCCCAACCCCCTGGTGCCGACTACCACCACAGGTCTGGAGACCACCAAGAGAGGCACAGTTGTTGCCGATGAGGAAACGGGCAAGACCACCAAGCCCGCTGTTTGGGCCGGCGGAGACGTAGTTACCGGCGCCGCCACGGTGATCAGCGCCATGGGTGCCGCCAAGACGGCTGCCGCCTCCATTGACGCCTACCTCAGGGGTCAATGACTGCTTGACACAGACCCTGTCTGATGATAAGCTAAAACCGTAGATGCGCATATTGACGTAGATATGTAGCTTCTGCTATAGTGGCAAAGAAGCAGTTCAGGACAAGGGGCGATGATGAAGATATTAGCGGCTCTGGCTCTGGTTACACTGGCTCTGAGCATTCTAGTGGGATGTGGAACTCCGGCTCCCGAAGCTCGGTTTGCCGCTACCCCCACTACTGGCCAGGTCCCGGTGCTTGTACAATTCACCGGCATGTCCGGAGGCAACGTTTCCACGTGGGAGTGGGATTTCGACAACGATGGCGTGGTGGATAGCAGCCTCCAGAACCCGCAGCACATCTACAATCAACCCGGCAACTACACGGTCACCTTGACGGTCAGCGGGCCAAGTGGCAACGACACTGAGGTAAAGGTGGACTATCTCAAGTTCACTCATGCCTCGTGCCAGCCTGACTTCGTTGCTGAGTCTACAGCCATTAGTGGGGTCCGCCCGGTACAATTCACCGATCAGTCAACAGGCGATATCATCGGCTGGGCATGGGATTTCGAGAACGATGGTATCATCGACAGCACCGAGCAAAACCCAACACACACCTACAATAGCGATGGCGTCTATTCGGTTACCCTCACCATCTTCACGCCCGACTGCAAGCATACGCTAACCAAGTACGACTATATCCGCGTCACCGGCTGCCGTACCTGAGGATGATAAACAGAGCACCGGTCCGGTGCTGCAAGGACGGCAAGGGGCATGTTGAAGCTTTGCCTTGGCTACGATGTGGTACGGGACGTTACCTCCAAAAACAGTGAATCAAGAAGGGACTTCGCAAGACCTGCCGAGGGAACTTGACTATGCGCGAATTGGTCAGAGCCTTCAAGGCACTATCGGACGCGACCAGGCTGAGGATCCTGAACCTGCTCCTGGATAGGGAGTGCTGTGTGTGCGAGGTGATGCAGGCGCTGGACATCTCCCAGACCAGGGCATCGCGCAACCTTAGCGCCCTGTATGACGCCGGTTTCCTCAAGCTGAGGAAGGACGGCCTGTGGTCGCTGTACTCGATAGATCGCGAGGGGATCAAAGAGCACTTCTCCGGCCTAGTCGAGGCTGTGAGGAAAGGGCTGGAGGGCAATGAGGTGGTAGCCCTGGACAGGGAGCGCCTCAAGAAAGCCGAGCGTGTTGGCCCCGGCTGTGGCAGGGGCGCTGTGCAGGTGACTAAATAGCGCCTCTCTTTTTTTGTGCGCAGTATATGCGTTAGTGCGCATTTAGGGAAGGAACCTTGAGAGTATGAGCAACGCAGAGCCGAGTGCCGTCGTCCGGCGACTGCCATTATTGGACCGTTTCCTCACGCTCTGGATATTCCTGGCAATGGCCTTCGGGGTGGGGCTGGGCTACTCTGTCCCTGGGACGGCCGATTTCATCGACCGCTTTCAGGTGGGCACGACCTCCATCCCCATAGCTATCGGGCTCATACTGATGATGTACCCGCCGCTGGCCAAGGTGAGATACGAGGAGCTGGGCAAGGTGTTCCGCAACTGGCGGGTGCTGGGGCTTTCCCTGGTGCAGAACTGGCTCATCGGCCCGGTGCTCATGTTCTTCCTCGCCATCATCTTCCTGCGAGCCTATCCCGATTACATGGTCGGACTGATTATGATCGGCCTAGCACGCTGCATCGCCATGGTCATCGTGTGGAATGAGCTGGCCAAGGGAGACACGGAGTATGCCGCCGGCTTGGTAGCCTTCAACTCTATCTTCCAGATACTCTTCTACTCTGTGTATGCCTACCTCTTCATAACGGTGCTGCCGGGATGGTTCGGTCTGGAAGGTTCAGCGGTGGACATAACTATGGCCCAGATAGCCCAGAGCGTGTTCATCTACCTGGGCATACCTTTCTTCGGGGGCATGCTCACGCGGTTTACACTCATCAAGGCCAAGGGTCGAGAATGGTACGAGGGTAAGTTCATCCCCAGGATCAGCCCTGTCACACTCATCGCTCTTCTCTTCACCATTGTGGTTATGTTCTCCCTCAAGGGAGAGGTTATCGTGCAGTTGCCGCTTGATGTGATTCGCATCGCGATCCCGCTGCTGATCTACTTCGTGCTCATGTTCTTCATCTCATTTTACATGGGGAAAAAGATCGGGGCCGACTACCCCAAGACAACCACCATCGCGTTCACCGCTGCCAGCAACAACTTCGAGCTGGCCATAGCCGTAGCTGTAGCGGTTTTTGGCATCGGCTCCGGGCAGGCCTTCGCTGCGGTAATCGGGCCTTTGGTGGAGGTGCCGGTGCTGATCAGCCTGGTAAACGTGGCCCTGTACTTTCGCAGGAGGTATTTCGCGATAGAGTCAGGTGCGTGAGCGGATTTCTACTTGCCCCCGAAACCTCTTAAATCTTCGCTGACGGCGTCGGAGACTCCTGGCTGCCTTCGGTAGATTCGGCCTTGCCGCTCTCTCCATCCATGGCGGGGTAGGGCGGGGAAGAATCGTTGACCCCGGAAGGCCATGCGTTTTTCACATATCGATATTTGCTCCTCGCAAGTGCGCCAAGTCCGCGATTCAATGAGTAGGCGGCGGCAGTCAAAGGCAGACTTCTGGTTTGGATGAGCGAATTGAAAGCTCTTCTCAGTGAGGTAACCGTTGAGGCAGTTTGTTCATAAACCTGGTAAGTGCCTTCTCCCAATTCATCAGGGGTCATGTGCTTAGGCCTGAATACCGGCTCCTCGAAATCATAATGCTTCCAATCATCAGGATAATTGGTACGCAATAACCTTCCTTCAGATCTAAATCTATCGTACAATCTTGTCCCTGGAAGGGGAGTCAAGATTGTAAATGACGCTGAATCGATCTTCGAGTCCAGGATGAATTCTATCGTTCTCTGAAACACGTCTTTCCTGTCCCCATCACTACCGAGAATGAAAGCACCGTGTACCCCGATGCCATGGTCATGTATTCTCTTGATTACCTCTTTGTAGCTGCTTACGCCCACCTTTAAGTTTCTAACTTTGTGCATACCTTCAAGTGTTTCTTCAACTACAGATTCAAAACCGATGTGTACCGCCAGACAACCTGATTTCTTGGCCCACTTCAATACTTCCGGATTACTGGCAAAATCGATCCCCACTTGAGAAGCCCATCTTTTATTTAATCCTCTCTCTACCATCCCTCGGAACAATTGAATTGCCCTTTCCTCGGCCTTTTTCCCGTAATTTAGGATGTTATCATCTGAGAAAAAGAACTCCTTGCAGTCCAGGGCTTCTATTTCATCCAGCACCTCTTCCACAGGTCTTTGTCTATACGTTCGACCGTGAAAAGTGGTTACAGAGCAAAACTCACAATCCATAGCGCAACCTCTAGCTGTTTGCACAGAAGCCTTAACTCTATATCTGTCGGAATAGAGGTCATTTCTAGGTCTAGCAAGATTCTCTAAAGAAATACGCTCCCCCCTATAGAACCTTTTCAACTGCTTTCTTTCGAAATCATGGAGCAAACCTTGCCAAACAGATTCAGCCTCACCTATCACAACAGAATCAACAAACTGTATGGCTTCATCATGCATCATAGAGGCATGAATGCCTCCCATCACCGTCTTGATGCCTTTTCGCCTGTACTGCTCGGATACCTCATACGCTCTGGGAGCATTCCAGGTCATAGCGGTTATGCCTACCAGGTCAGCATCCTCAAAGGTTACCGGCTCAATATTCTCGTCAATTATTTTTGTATCCCAATCAGAGGGGGTCATTGCGGCCAAATATGCTAAACTTGGGGGTGCGTAGGTGAAATTACGTACGCTTATTGCGTTTAGCTTGGCTTCATCACTTGGATTAATTAGTAACAACTTCTTAGCCATTGTTCCGTCCAGGTTTATGTGTTTTAGAAAGGATTCAAAACGGGCAGCAATGCCTGTTACGGAGGTCTACCTCTCAGTGGAAGCAGAGCAAAAGGTAGGGACGTGAGCTCAACGCTCAGTAGTGAGTGGTGGTCGGGAACGAGTGTCCAAAATTATACCAGCGCACGCTACCAATGTCAATAGCGATTCGCCCACCCTAATCCGTGAGTATAGATTCAAAAAGCAAACCTGGCGGGTAGCTTATTGGCTAGCCGCAGAATCTGTTGCAGTTCCCCTCCCCTGGAGGGAGGGGATCAAAGGGGAGGGGGAAGTCACCCTCATCCTTCGGCAAGCCTTGGGCCTGGCCAAGGCCAGGGCTCAGGACAGGCTCTACCCTCTCCCTTCGAGGGAGAGGTATTTTATGCGAGAATCTATAACCTACAAAATCCACGGATTAAGGTGCCTACACTACTGTCAGCCTGCTCAAACCATCAACGCTCACCAGCTTGACTAACCCTTTCCTTAAGGGAGCAGTTCCTGTAAAATAGCCAAAACAGCAGCGAAGGCATGATGACGCCTATTAGAAGCCAGTATCTCAAGATCAAGCGGAGCTATCCTCAGGCTATCGTCTTCTTCCGCCTGGGCGATTTCTACGAGACCTTCGACGATGACGCCAAGCTGGTCTCCAGCGAGCTGGAGATCACGCTCACATCCAGGGAGATGGGCAAGGGGCAGCGGTACCCCATGGCGGGGATTCCTTACCATGCCCTGGACAACTACCTGGCGAAGCTCATTAACAAGGGCTACAAAGTGGCCATTTGCGAGCAGATGGGTGAGCCTAAAGCCGGGAAGGGCATAGTGGACCGCGAGGTGGTCCGGGTGGTCACCCCAGGGACCGTGACGGAGCCTAACCTGCTCGAACTCAAGGTGAACAACTATCTTGCCTCGGTAGTCGTCGAGGGCGAGGAGGCAGGGATAGCTTATGTTGACATAACGACAAGCGAATTCGCCACCACCCAGGTCCCCGCTGAAAAGGCCCCGCTCGAGCTTGAGCGCCTTCGGCCCTCGGAGGTGCTCGTCCCCCGCGGCTCCCCGCTTCCCCAGTCATGGCTCCCTGCGCCGGCGACACAGCTCGATGATCGATCGTTTGAGCTGGATGTGGCGCGACAAGCCCTGCTCGACGCCTTCGGAGTATCCTCTCTGGAAGGCTACGGCTGCGCCCATCTTCCGCTGGCGATAATAGCAGCAGGCTCTATCCTCCAATATCTGGAGCAGACACAGAAAGATGCGCTGGGGCAGATCAACAGCCTCGCTACTTACTCCACCGAGTCTTTCATGACCCTGGACGCCCAAACACGCCGCAACCTGGAGCTGTTTCAGAGCAGCCGCCTGGGGCTGACCAGCGGCTCGCTGCTGTCCGTCGTCGACCTCACCAGGACGCCGATGGGAGGGAGACTGCTCAAGAGGTGGCTGGGGCAGCCCCTTCTCGATGTAGAACGGCTGGAGCAAAGGCAACAGGCTGTATCCTGCTTTCAGTCGCCGCGGCGGATCGAGGTAATAAGCCTCCTTGGCAAGCTCAGCGACATAGAGCGGCTGGTTAACCGGGTGAGGTCAGGTATCGCCACCCCCAGAGAGCTGGTCTCCCTGCGCCGCAGCCTGGAGCAGGTCCCTCAGATGAGGGCTATGCTTGAGGAGGAAAGGGATTTGGAGTGGCTTTATTCGGAGCTCAAGCCCTGTGACGACATCGTGACGTTGGTCTCCCAGGCCATCGTTGAGGATCCGCCAGCGACGGTGGGAGAAGGGGACGTGATTAAGAGAGGCTTCTCCAGTGAATTGGACGAGCTTTGCTCAGCTTCATCGAATGCCAAGAAATACCTGGCCGATCTGGAACGAACCGAACGCGAGAGGACCGGGATCAAGCCGCTCAAGGTGGGCTATAACAAGGTGTTCGGCTACTACATCGAGGTCACCTCCCCCCATGTCCATCGCGTTCCCGAGGACTATATTCGCAAGCAGACGCTGGTGGGAGCAGAACGTTACTTCACCCCGCAGCTCAAGGAGTATGAATCGCTGATCCTCAATGCTGAGTCCAGGATCGCCGAGCTGGAGAGCGCCATCTTTCGCCAGGTCTGCCGCCAGGTGGGAGCTTGGGGCGACCGCATCCTGGGCATTGCTGCCGCTGTGGCCCAGGTCGACGTCCTCTCCGCGTTCGCAGAGGTGGCAGCCAGGTATAGCTACGTTCGTCCCAAACTGACCACGGACGACTCGATAGCGATTTCCGGTGGACGCCATCCTGTTGTGGAGCGGGCGCTGGTCGATGAGCAGTTCGTCCCCAACGACGTCTACCTCTCAAACAAGGATGCCCAGCTCGTTATCCTCACAGGCCCCAACATGTCCGGTAAGTCGACCTATCTGCGGCAGGTGGCCATTATTGTGCTCCTGGCCCAGGTCGGCAGCTTCGTTCCCGCAGACTCGGCTACTATAGGGCTGGTAGACCGTATCTTCACCCGGGTTGGTCTCCAGGACGACCTGGTCACGGGCCAGTCGACCTTCATGATTGAGATGCTGGAGACGGCCAACATCCTCAACAACGCTACTTCAAAATCGCTGATCATATTGGACGAAATCGGGCGTGGGACTTCAACCTACGACGGCCTTTCCATCGCCCAGGCAGTGGCAGAATACATTCACAACCACCCCAGGCTCGGCGCCAAGACTTTGTTTGCCACCCACTATCACGAGCTGGTAGACCTGGCGAACTTCCTGCCCCGGGTGAAGAACTTCAACGTCGCTGTGTCAGAGGAAGGTGGCAAGGTAGTCTTCCTGCGCAAGATAATCGCCGGGGGCGCTGACAAGAGCTACGGCATCCATGTAGCCCAATTGGCCGGCCTGCCCCGAGCAGTGGTGCACCGCGCCGGAGAGGTTCTGACAGACCTTGAGAACCACGTTGGGGGGAAAGCAGCGCGGAGCGCAAGTCCGCGCCGACGAGAGAAGCCCCCCTCGGACCAGCTACCGCTCTTCGGCCAGAAGCCCCCTATTGTAGATGAGATCCTGGGGATGGACGTCTCCTCGATGACTCCCCTCGAGGCCATCACCAAGCTTTACGAGCTGCAGCAGAAGGCCAGGGAGTAGGGCCTCACCAGTGTTGGTTTGGCTGAGGCCAAGAGCTATAGTATGATCTGTAGATAGGAATAGGAGGTCAACAATGTACAAGAGAATACTTGTTCCGCTGGATGGTTCGGAGCTAGCTGAGGTTGCTCTGCCCTACGCTGAGGAGCTGGCTGGAAGACTGGGTTCTGAGATCACCCTGGTACACGTTTATGAGACAGCCGACGCCCAATATGAGCGGATGCACCAGGCGTACATCCAGAAAATGGTCGAGGCCACAAAGCAGGGTGCCGAAAGGTTTCTCGCGAAATCAAAGGCGAAGAGAGTCAAGGTGAAGCCAGCCCTGCTCGTCGGCCACGCTGCCGAAGAGATTGTGGACTATGCCGACAAAGAGAATGCTGACCTGATCATAATTGCGACCCACGGCCGGTCCGGCATCAGCCGCTGGGTGCTGGGAAGCGTCGCCACCAAGGTACTTAGTGCTGCTAAGCGGCCTGTGGCACTCATCAGGGCCGAGGGCGTCCGTGACAGTGCGGGTGAAAAGGGAATGATAAAGAAGGCACTTGTCCCGCTGGATGGCTCAAGAGAAAGTGAAGCGGTAATTCCCTACGTTGAGGAGCTAGCCTCCGGGCTCGAAGCGGAGGTCGTCCTCCTTCATGTGACAGCGCCAGCATACCCTGTCTACATCATGCCAACCGAACCCGTCCAGATTCCCTTCTCTGAGGAGGAGGTGCAGCTACTAAGGTCAAAGGCCGAAGCCTATCTGGAAGACGTGGGTAGTGCACTGAAAGGCAAAGGCATTAACACGAAACTCGAGGTCCGATTTGGCGGCTCGGCTGATGAGATTATCAAGGTCGCTGACGAAGTGGGTGCCGATTTGGTGGCTATGTCAACACATGGGCGCTCCGGCATCAGTCGCTGGGCCTTCGGGAGCACCGCAGACAGAGTACTGCACGCCGGAAACACCCCTATCCTGCTGGTGAGGGCATCGAGCGGTAGCACGGATTAGCGTGGAGACCTGAGGCCGTTCCGATAATACCTGAAGTGCAACTGCTGAGCATATGTGGTTATGTCAACACCTGAGAAGGTCCTCCTTACATGGAGCGGCGGCAAAGACAGCGCCATGGCCCTTTATGAGCTGGGGATGACCGGTGGTTACGAGATAGCAGCGCTGCTAACAACCGTGACAGAGGACTACGACAGGATCAGCATGCACGGTGTCCGGGCTGCTCTTGTTGAACAGCAGGCCGAATCTTTGCGCCTTCCGCTCGAAAAAATGTATCTCAGCGGAAATTCATCCAACGAAGAGTACGAAGAGAAGATGAGGGACAAGCTAATCCAGTACCGGAGCCAGGGCGTTTTTTCCGTGGTTTTCGGCGACATTTCCCTGGAGGACCTGAGGAAGTACCGGGAGGATAACCTGGCGAGAGTAGGGATGAAAGGGGTCTTCCCTTTATGGAAAAGGGATACTAACGAGCTTGCCCATACGTTCATAGATTTGGGTTTCAAGGCGGTCATTACCTGTGTTGACTCGGATGTCCTCGAGCGGAGGTTTGTGGGCAGGGCCTTCGATGAGCAATTCCTATCCGAGCTCCCTGCTGCCGGTGATCCCTGCGGTGAGAATGGAGAATTCCACTCATTCGTGTATGACGGGCCCATATTCCGCGAGAGGATAGCGCACAGAAAGGGAAAGGTCGT
>CAZCXP010000083.1:0-10968 GCA_964502665.1 uncultured Dehalococcoidia bacterium
CAAAATGTGCCCTCTGGGCAAGCCGCCCGAAGAGCACATCAAAGTCAGCTTGTCTTTGCTCTATTCAGGAAATACTATCTCTTGCGGTACTGGCGTGCCTTGCGAGCCCTCTTCAGCCCGTACTTCTTCCGTTCCTTCACTCGGGCGTCCCTGGTGAGTAGCCCGTAGCTGCGAAGGAGTGGCTTAAGGCTTTCATCCATTCTGACCAGGGCACGGCTTATGCCATGGCCAATGGCTCCGGCCTGAGCTGAGATGCCGCCACCCCCCACCTTAACTATGGCATTGAACTTATCCAGAGTGTTGGTAACCCTGAGAGGCTCAAGGATGGTAGACTGCCACCGCGGTACGCCGAAAGTATCCTCGAACGGCTTACCATTGACTATGATGGCGCCCTTGCCTGCCATCAGCCTCACCTGAGCCACTGCTGTCTTTCTTCGCCCTGTGCCGCGAAAATAGGCTTGCTCGCTCAAGCTAACTCTCCTTCTTGGTCGCCTTAACCTGGCCCTGATGGGGATGCTCAGCCCCAGGATAGACCTTAAGCTTCTTAAACATGGCAGCACCTAGCCGATTGTGCGGCAACATGCCCTTTACCGCATGTTCGATTACCCTGGTGGGATAAGTCTCCATCATCCTTTTCAAGCTGGTGCTTTTCAGACCTCCGGGATATCCGGAATGACGGTAGTAAATCTTCTGGGTGAGCTTGTTGCCCGTTACCCTCACCCCGGCCGCATTTACCACAATAACATAGTCGCCGACATCGAGATGGGGCGAATAGATCGGCTTATGTTTACCCTTGAGCAGCCGTGCAACCTCCGATGCCAACCTGCCCAGGGTTCTCCCAGAGGCATCCAGAACCCACCACTCGCGCTCGATATCAGAGACTTTCGTGCTATAGGTTCTCATCTAACTGCCCTTTACCAAGCTTGTTCTGGGGATAGTTCACCTTCATCAAACAAAGGCCGTGAGGGGGCACCACAGGTCTCGCCAATCCAGGCCTTTTCGCCTCCATTATCTCCCGAAACTCCTCTGCCGTTAGCTTGCCCAACCCAACTCTAATCAGAGAGCCCACCGTGCAACGTACTTGCTTAGGCAAGAAGGAGTTGGCCACCAAATCGAAAAACACCAACTCTTCCTCTCTTGATACCTCCGCTTCATAGACTTCGCGCACTGTCCTCCGACTCGTCGGGCCGGTGAACGAAGCGAAATCGTGGCTCCCTAAAAGATACTGACAGGCGTGGTTCATAGCATCGATGTCAAGGGCCGTAGGCACATAATAGGCATATCCCTGGTGCAAAGGAGACGGTGCCGGGCCATCCAAGATCCCATAGCGATATTCCCGGCTAAGCGCGTCTCTCCTTGCATTGAAATTGCTTTCCACTCTATTCACAGCCTTAACGGCAATATCCGGCCGAAGATAGAAGTTCAGGGCCCTGACCAAAGTCTGGGGATGCAGCTTTGAGGAAGTGCCGAAGCTAATAACCTGTCCCCTGGCATGAACCCCTGCATCAGTACGGCCGGCACCTACTACTCGAATCCTCTCCCCGGTTACCTTTGCCAGAGCGCGTTCTATTTCCCCTTGAATTGTTGGCACGCCAACTTGATATTGAAATCCGTGATACCTCGTTCCCTCATATTCCAGAGCCAGTGCCAGATATCTGGGCGGCGGCGACTCCATCTAAACCAGTTCCAATTGTGCCATGGGAGCACCATCTCCCAGCCGAGGCCCCAGCTTGATCACCCTGGTGTAGCCACCTGGCCTATCGCCATACCTTGGGCCGATCTCGGAGAATACCTTGTCTACCACGTCCTTGTCCCCCACAAACGAGAGCGCCTGGCGGCGAGCATGTAAAGACCCCTGCTTGCCCCAGGTGATGACCTTCTCCGCCAGGGGCCCCGCCTCCTTAGCCTTGGCCTCGGTGGTAACGATTTTCTCATAGCGCAAGAGGTCAGTTACCAGGTTCCTATAAAGCGCCGTCCTGTGGCCCGTTGGCCTAGAGAGTTTACGACCAGATATCCTATGTCTCATCTTCTCCTCACTACTGGACAAGAACCATCTTTAAACAGGCCAATTCTCCATACGGTCTATGTGCTCGTCGCCGCCAGCTATCTCAGCACCGGTCTCGGCTTCACCCCCAGGCGATTCTATCTCCTTCTCCGGGGGTGGGGGGTGCAGGTCAAGTGCTTCAAGTCGCTCCTTCACCTCGTCCAGAGACTTCTGGCCGAAGCTCCTCAGCCCAAGCAAATCGTCATCGCTCATCTCCAAGAGCTCCCCAACTTTGGTGATGCCGCTTCGGCGCAAGGAGTTAAAGGTGCGCGCTGAAAGCCCGAGTTGTTCCAATGGTATTTCGTATTGCTCCGGCGGGATAGCAGGAGCAGCCGGCTTCTCGGCCTCTATAGGGGCCTTCCCCAGGTCGCTGAACAGTGAAAAGTGATTGACTAGAATCTCAGCGCTCTCTGAGAGTGCTTCGCTTGGCGTAGTGGTGCCATCGGTCCACACCTCCAAGATTAGTCGGTCATAGTTGCTCACCTGACCGACACGGGTTTTCTCCACACTGTAATTCACCCTGCGCACCGGAGTGTAAATAGCGTCCACCGGTATGACCCCGAGAGGCAGACCATCACCACGACCAGCAGGCACGTACCCCTTACCCTGCTCCACGTAGAACACAACATCCAGGTAAGCATCTGGCGAATCAAGTGTGGCCAGATGAAGTTCAGGGTTCACTATTTCGAAATCGGCAGAGGGCTTAATGTCACCAGCACAGACAGTCCCCTCACCCCTAACCTCGAGGAATAATCTCCCCGGCCGACCAGAGAGAGCCTTAAGTCGCAGCTCCTTGACATTGAGCAGAAACTCTATAACATCTTCCTTTACGTGGGGTATGGTTGCAAACTCGTGCTGTACCCCCTCGATCTTGACCGCGGTCACCGCCGCCCCCAGAAGGGAGCTGAGCAGCACGCGCCGTAGGCTATTGCCCAAGGTAACCCCAAATCCGGGGGCCAAGGGCTCGACAACAAACTTCCCGTAATTCCCGGAACCATATTCGCATTCTATCCTGGGAGTTATGACCTCCTGCAACACACTGCCTCCTCAGAGAAACGATTAGAGGTTTATCTTGAGTAGAATGCCACGATGAGCCGCTCGTCAATGGTAGCGTCTATCTCACTACGCTCGGGAGCAGAAAGCACCTGCCCCGAGAGATTGCTTCGATCCAAACTGAGCCAGCCTGGAATCAATTTGCTCTCGATATCCTTAGCCACCATCTGATATAGCGCGGTTTGAGAGCTGCCTTCCTTCCAAGCGATGATATCACCCTCCTTGACGAGAAACGACGGGATATTGGTCACACGCCCCTTGACGGTGATATGTCCGTGCTGCACCAGTTGTCTTGCTTGGCGGCGAGACTCAGCAAAGCCCAGGCGATAGACAACGTTGTCCAGCCTCGTCTCCAGTATTTGCAAAAGGTTCTCTCCGCTTTGCCCAGGGCGCCGCTCAGCTTCAGCAAAATGCCTCCGAAACTGCCGTTCAAGCACGCCATAAATGAAACGTGTCTTCTGCTTCTCCCTCAGTTGCAGGCTATACTCGGAGACCTTGCGGCGGGCACCGCCGTGCTGTCCGGGAGGACTATGTCGCCGTACGACAGGGCACTTAGGCGTGAGACACTTAGCCCCTTTTAGCATCAGCTTGGCACCGTGACGCCGACAGATCCGACAGGCCGGCCCAGTATAACGGGCCATCTCAAACCTCCTCTATATCCGTCTCCTCTTTGGGGGACGGCAGCCATTGTGAGGAATCGGTGTTACATCCCTGATGCTACTGATATTGAGACCCGCGGCTTGGAGGGAACGAATCGCCGCCTCCCGCCCACTCCCCGGCCCCCGGACATAGACATCGATCTGGCGCAAGCCATGTTCCATCCCCCGCCTCGCCGTAGCTTCGGCTGCCCGCTGCGCTGCATAGGCTGTCCCCTTGCGCGACCCTTTGAACCCAGCAGTGCCCGAACTGCCCCAGGCGATGACATTGCCCTGGGGATCAGTAAGGGTGATTATCGTATTGTTGAAGGTGGACTGGATATAAGCGCGTCCACGCGGAACCGCTTTCCTCTCTCGCTTCCTAATCCGGGGTGGTTTCTTCTTGGCCATTAGTCACCTCCGCTTACTTCTTGGTCATGCCACGTCGCCGGCCTCTGCCAGCTACCGTTCTACGAGCTCCTCGTTTGGTGCGGGCATTGGTCCGAGTCCGCTGCCCATGAAC
Source organism: uncultured Dehalococcoidia bacterium (assembly GCA_964502665.1). GTDB lineage: Bacteria > Chloroflexota > Dehalococcoidia > SZUA-161 > SZUA-161 > SOKG01. The sequence goes on from CAZCXP010000083.1 coordinate 4,256, forward strand.
TGGCAGCCCTCGCCTATGCCTGATGCCGCGGTAGGATCCTATATCGATAAACCGCTTGATGTTGAAATTGATCTCCTTCCTCAGGCCGCCTTCCACCGTATATCCCTTGTCGATGGTCTCACGTATGCGGTTTACCTCATCATCAGTGAGATCCCTGACCTTGACATCCGGGCTGATCCCAGTCTGCTCCAAAATCCTTCGGCTCAAGGTAGGTCCGATGCCAAAGATATAGCGCAATGCTATCTCCACCCTCTTGTCCTTGGGTATATCCACGCCAGCAATACGTGCCATCACTCCTCCTAAGAAAAGACTAACCCTGCCTTTGTCTATGTCTGGGATTTGAGCAAATGACTCTAACCACGCCTTTGCGCTTTACAATCTTGCACTTTTCACAGCGCACCTTAACCGAAGCTTTCACCTTCATCGTACCCACCCTGTGATTGCCTACAAGGCCATCACTTGAAGCGATAGGTAATCCTTCCCCGTGACAGGTCATACGGCGAGAGTTCCACCAAGACCCTATCACCACGCAGTATCCTTATGAAATGGAGTCTCATTTTTCCCGACGCGTGCGCCAGAACCTGGTGCCCATTTGCAAGCTCCACCCGGAACATAGCGTTGGGCAAAGGCTCAACTACCGTCCCCTCAACCTCGATGGTTTCCTTTTTCGGCATCCGCTTCCAGATCACCCCTTCTATACGAGACCCACTAAGCAGTCGCGATAAACCCTGATTAAGCACCAAATCCGAAGCACGAAATCCTAAACAATATCAAACCTCAAAGATAAAAGAGCAAAACGACAATTCAAAGCCTAAGCGTAGCGTTGCCACTCCTGTGGCAACGAACCCTTCGTCTTGACAGGAGTCGCGACGCCACGCTACCCATTCTGAATTTTGCTCCACAGTTTTCTTTTTGCATTTTGCCATTCGGATCTGTTTAGTGCTTAGGAATTAGTATTTAGAATTTCCCCATATACTACGCCCGAGTATTTATGTCATCACGTATAGAAAACCCTAGAGTTGAGTCAGTATCTCTGGCCCGTTATCATCAACTGCGATAGTATGCTCAAAGTGGGCAGAAAGCTTACCATCAGCGGTAACGACTGTCCACCTATCCTCAGCCACCCTAGTGCGCCACACGCCAGCGTTAAGCATGGGCTCCAGGGCCATGGTCATACCCTTCCGCAGCACAAGCCCTTCGCCAGCAACACCAAAATTGGGAATTTGAGGGTCTTGATGCAATTCCCGGCCAATGCCATGCCCCACGTATTCTCTTACTACAGAGAACCCTCTGGCTTCGGCATGGGACTGGATCGCTGCCGATACATCTCCCAACCTGGCACCGGTTGTAGCTGCAGCAATGCCCGCCATCAAAGCACCTTTGGTAGCGTCGATGATCTTCTGAGCCTCCAAGCTTATCCTCCCCACCCCCATCGTCATGGCAGCATCTCCATGAAAGCCATTCAAATGCGCCCCGAAATCGAGGGAGATTACGTCGCCCTCCTTAAGCACTCGGTTTCCAGGTATGCCGTGGACCACCTCTTCATTCAGCGACGTACAGATCGATGCTGGAAAACCACGATATCCCTTGAACGAGGCAACGGCCCCTCGCTTCTTCACCTCGTTGGCAGCAACATCATCCAGTTCCGCAGTGGTAACCCCCGGTTTCACATTTTTCGCCACTGCCTCAAGAACTGCTGCCACAACCCGACCTGCTTCCCGCATTTGAGCGACTTCTCGCGGTGACTTCAGGATTATGCCCATCTCATTTCTGGTCTGGGTCATCTCGCAACCCCTGCCTCAATGGCTGCGATCAAATCCCGGGCAACTCCTTCGATTCCCTTCTCGCCCTCGATCTCCACCAGCTTGCCTGCTTGAGTGTAGTACTCTATAAGAGGCATGGTCTGGGCAAAATAGACCTCAAGTCGCTTCCTCGCTGTCTCCTCTGAGTCATCGGGGCGCTGGTAGAGCTCGCCCCCGCAATAATCACATTTTCCCGGCACCTTCGGCGGCAGTTCAACAATGTTATAAGGCGCCTGACAGTTGCGGCAGATCCAGCGCCCGCTCAGGCGCCGCAGAAGCTCCTCGGTGGAGACCTTGATATATAACACGGAACTAATGCTCTTACCTCCTTCAGCCAGCGCCTGATCCAGCGCCTTCGCCTGCTCCAATGTCCTGGGAAAACCATCCAAGAGAAAGCCCCTGGCACAATCAGGAGCAGCAATCCTGCCCAGAACCATCTTAACAGTTACCTCGTCAGGAACGAGCAAGCCCTTTTCCATATATGACTTGGCGATTCTTCCCAACTCGCTCCCGCTATCCTGCTCCTGGCGAAAGAGATCACCAGAGGCTATATGAGCCAGCCCAAGCCTCTCAGAGATCTGAACCGCCTGAGTTCCTTTGCCCGCTCCAGGCGCTCCCAAAAGGATCACGTGCAACTGCTCTTCCCTACTCATTTGATGAAACCTTCATACTGGCGCATCACAAGCTGCGCCTCGATCTGCCTCATGGTGTCCAGGACTACGCCCACGACGATCAAAAGGCCAGCCGCGGAGATGAGCATAAGGGTAGTACCAACCGCTCCTCCGACCAGCCACCGCGCAACCAGAGGTGACACCGCCACCGCGGCGAGGAAGAACGACCCTCCCCAGGTAATGCGTACGATAACCCGGTTCAGGTACTCACCGGTGGGGCGCCCGGGCCGGATTCCCGGGACAAAGCCACCCTGCCGCTGCAAGGTTTCGGCCAGGTTCTGCTGCTGGAATATGACCATAGTATAGAAGAAAGTGAAGCCAACAACAAGGAAAAACAGAAGGGCCCAGTAGATATACCCATCCACGCCCAACAAGTCTTGGATGAAAGTGGCCCCGAAATAGCTGGCCACCGCTGCCGGAAACATCAAAATCGCGTAGGCGAAGATCAGAGGAATCATCCCCGCTGAGTTCACCCTGAGCGGGATATGGGTCCCTCCCGATTGCCGGTACATCCTGCCGCCACGGAACAGGCTGCGCGAATACTGGACAGGGATACGGCGCACCGCCTCACTGACAAACACTATAAAGAAAGCGATGGCCAGCAACAGGACGATCAGCGTGAGTAAGCCGCCGAGGCCCGCGGTCTCCTGACTCCGCCAGATATTCCCCGGCAACCCCGAGACGATGCCGCCGAAGATTAGGATGGATATGCCATTGCCGATGCCCCTCTCGGTTATGCGCTCCCCCAGCCACACCAGGAAAACGGTGCCCGCAGTCAGCGTAAACAGCATAGCAAGCGTGGATAGCCACAGGTCAGAGGAGAGCCCTATGCCGCTCACCAGTGGAGTCTCCACGCCATTGACACTAACTGTAGTCCTCTGTAAGACCACCAGTTGCCCATAGCCCTGGAGCAGGCACATAGGTACCATCAGCCAGTGGGTATACTGGTTTATCTTCCTGCGTCCCTCCTCCCCCTCCTTGGAGAGCGCCTGCAGACGGGGGATGACCGGAACCAGGAGCTGCATGATAATCGACGCGGTAATGTAGGGGTAAACGCCGAGCATGGCTATACTTACGTTCCTCAGCGCCCCACCGCTGAAGATGTCAAGCATGCCCAGGAGGGCAGGCAGCTGCTCTTCACCGCTGACCAGCCGTCCCAGTGCGCCTGCGTCCACCGCGGGGATAGGGACATGGGCCACGAAACGAAAGACGACCAGCATGGCGAGGGTGAAAAGCAACTTCCACCTAAGGTCAGGGAGGCTAAAGGCATCTATCACAGCCTGAAGCAATCGTGGTCTTGAGCCTGCCTGTGGTTGTCGCATCTTCCCCGCTATCCTCTAAATCTCCTCCGCTCTCCCACCAGAGGCCTCTATCTTCTGCCTGGCGCTTTGAGTGAATTTATTAGCTCTTACCACCAGAGGACGCCGAATCTCGCCATCGCCGAGGATCTTGATTGGTTTCTTGAGGGAGGGCACCAGCCCAACATCCACAAGTTTCTGCGGTGTCACCTCGACACCCTCTTCGAAGATCTCCAGCCGCCTCAGGTTGACTAAAGCATAGTCGGTTCTGAAGATATTGGTGAAGCCACGTTTAAAGGGCAAGCGTTTGACCAGAGGCGTCTGGCCACCCTCGAACCTTGGATTTACCCCTCCCCCCGAGCGTGCTTTTTGCCCCTTGCACCCGCGGCAGGAGTAGGTACCGTGTCCGCTGCCGACACCACGACCAACCCGCTTTCTACTGCGTTTCGACCCTGATTTCGGACTGAGTTGGTTTTCCCTCATCTTTTGCTCTGAAAATAGGATTTCTTCCGTTCGCCCTGAGCCCCCGCGTACGCGGGGGGCCATTCATGGTTCGACAAGCCTGTCCTGAGCGGAGCCGAAGGGCTCACCACGAACGGCATCCGCCCTCCCAATTTCATCATTCGTTGGTGGACATCTGCTCATGAGGACCTACTCCTCAGCGACCTCCTCCACCCGGACCAGGTGCCTCACCTTTTCTATCATACCGCGGATAGCTGGCGAATCAGCATGGATGATGGTCTGGTTCAGAGAGCGAAAGCCCAGGGCCTTAAGGGTCATTCGTTGCCCTTTGTTGTAGCCGATAGCGCTTTTTTTCCACGTGACACGCAGTCTAGACACTGGACTACTCACCACCTGCAGCAACCGATTTTCTCCTTGCTATTTCCTGCTTAGGATCCTTCAACTGACTGAGGGCCAGCATGGTCGCTCTGACCACGTTTATCGGGTTAGAACTGCCCATCGATTTGGTCACTATGTCCCTAATACCTGCAGCCTCAACGGTGGCTCGTACTCCGCCGCCGGCAATAACCCCGGTGCCTGGTGCCGCCGGCTTCAACATCACCTTGGCCCCGCCAAACTTGCCTACTATCTTGTAGGGAATAGTACCATCTACCATGGGGATCAGGATCAGATTCTTCCGCGCGATGGCACCGCCCTTGCGGATCGCTGCCGGCACCTCTCTGGCCTTGCCCAAACCAGCACCGACCTGCCCCTCACCATCGCCAACCACTACCAGCGCATTGAAACTGAACCGCCGCCCTCTCTTTACAACCTTTGCCACACGGCTAACATGAATCAGCCGCTCACTGAAGTCCGGGGCCCTACCTTCTACCCTAGCCATTCGTTCCATAAAATGCTCAGAACCTCAATCCAGATTCGCGGGCACCATCGGCCAAAGCCTTCACCCTACCGTGATACTTGTATCCTCCACGGTCGAAGACGATCTGGGCTATCCCCTTATCTTGGGTTCGTTTGGCAACCAGGTTCCCCACCAACCCAGCCCGCTCCGTTTTGGTCTTGTTCCCCAAGTCGGCTTTTATCTCCGCGTCAACGGTCGACGCACTGGCAAGTGTCTGCCCTGAACTATCGTCTATCACCTGGGCATAGATATGATTGAGGCTGCGAAAGACACAAAGCCGAGGGCGATCGGGGGTGCCCCTGATCTTCTTCCTCACCCGGTGATGTCTCCTCTTTAGCGCTGCTCCCTTGCGGATAGCCATGCCTTCTATTTCCTTCTACCGAGCTTGCCCGCTTTTCCTGCCTTGCGTCGAATTCGCTCGCCGGCGTATCTAATTCCCTTCCCCAGATAAGGGTCAGGAGGGCGCACTGCCCGAATCTGCGCTGCGACTTCCCCCACCAGCTCCTTTTCTATCCCCAAGACGCTGACCTGATTCGGGGCCTCGCTGACAAGCGTTATCCCCGCGGGAGGGACAATCTCCACAGGGTGAGAATACCCTACTTGAATCATAAGGCTGTCTCCAGACTTCTGGGCGCGGTACCCCACTCCATGGAGCTCGAGGTCTTTGCGAAAGCCCTGGCTCACTCCCTCAACCATATTGGCGAGCATGCTCCTGGCAAAACCATGCAGTGAGCGGTGGATGCGGCTATCTGTCGGCCTTGCCACAGTGACTACGCTATCCTGCAAGGAAATGCTCATATCCTGAGGAAGGGAGCGCCGTAGCTCGCCCTTGGGCCCCTTCACCATGACCTCGTCGCCCTCAGTTACTATCTCCACGCCAGGAGGTACATTAATTGGCTTATTTCCTACTCTGGACATACCTATCTCCCACTTGTCCTACCACACATAACACAGGACCTCGCCCCCCAGACCATTCTTCCACGCCTGCTGTCCGGTCATTACCCCCTGAGATGTAGATACTATGGCTATGCCGAGTCCTCCATAGATCCTGGGGATCTCGCCCTTGCGGCTATAGACTCTCAAGCTGGGCTTGCTAACCCGCTGCAACCCATTTAACATAGATTGCTTCTTGCCAGCGTAGCTAAGGTAAATCTTAATCACCCTCTGCGGGGTGTTACCCTTTAGCACCTCGTAGTCCTTAATGAAACCCTCCTCCTTCAGCACCTTGGCAATTGCGATCTTGGTCCTGGAGGCAGGTACCAGAACAAACTCATGTCTGGCAGTGATGGCATTGCGCACCCGAGTCAACATATCAGCTATAGGGTCGCTGAGACTCATATCAATCCCTCAAAAAAGATCACCAGCTCGATTTCCTAACCCCGGGAAGCAGCCCTTCGAGCGCCATCTTCCTGAAGCAAATCCGGCATAACCCGGCCTGCCGGATATAGGCACGGGGGCGGCCACACAATCTACAACGATTGCGGTGTCGTACCCGATACTTCGGAGCACGCTGTGATTTTACAATTTTCGATACTTTAGCCATCTTTTTCCAAAAGTAGACTTATTCCGTTCGCCCTGAGCC
>CAZCXP010000084.1:0-10962 GCA_964502665.1 uncultured Dehalococcoidia bacterium
GAGATGATAGCAGAGGAGGCTGAGGAGCAGCCCGCACCTGTACTGGAGGAAGAGGAAGAGAAGAAGGAAGGACTTGTCCTTTTCCAGGGCACTGTGGAATTGACGATCCCGCCCCCGGTAGGTTTAGATCGCATGCTGCAACTGCATAAGAACTTGAGGCATATTCCTCAAATAGAAGTGATGAATCTGGGAGTCTCCAAAGATAAAGGTATCACGATCAGGCTCTTCCTAGATACTCCTTTGCCGCTTCTTAAGGTTCTTGGAGATTTTCCCGAAGTAGAGAAGGCAGCAGAGCCGTCACTGGGTGACAGTGACAAAGGAGATATCCAGAAGGCAGCAGGCAAACCATCTGTCAGAAGAATCATAGTAACTACCCGAAAATAGACCACGGCCGGGGCGTCTTCCTAAGGTGGCCAAGAATGCGTGCGCAACCCCACCAGTTGAACCGGTTGGCATCCCGGCATACTGACGAATCTCTACAATAGCCATCAGCCCAGTTATCTCGACCAGCGCGAATTCCTATCGGTTTCTCTGAAAGCCCTTTGCCTAATCAGGCCATATCCCCCCAAACGGGCCTGCACGGAGCAGAACCAAATTCCTACTACAACAAGTACTAAAATCTCATTGCGAACTAGTACAGACTTCATCAAAATCAAAGTAGCGCAGCCACACAGGACATCAACGCTATGGATACAGAAAAGGAGCTCTGGGGACGCAAGTTCAAGATAGTCAAGAACGGGCTGGATGAGACGGAAGTGTACTCCTTTGTTGACAGCTTGACAAATCAATATGGCAACCTGGCCAAACAACTTGAGCATCTGGATGCTCTGGTTAGCAGACTGGCATACCAATATACTCACCTTGCAGGCAAACTGGAACACCTGGATTCCCCCGCAAACCAGCTTACGGAGAGGCACGCAGCCGAGGTTGATGGGGGCGAACCGGAGCGCCTGGAATTGCTCAGAACCCCCTCAAATGGGCACACAACCGAGGTTGAACGTGACAAACTGGAGAACATTGATTCTCTCACCAGGTTCGCAGAGAGGACTATTATCGAGGCTGCCAAGCAGGCAAATAGCATTAGGACCGAAATAGAGGAAAAGGCGAAGGCCAAAGCTATGAGCATTATCGCACGCGCTGAAGAAAGAGGTCGAGCGGAAGCGGATGCAATCATCGCCGAAACTGAAATGCGAGCCAAAGAGAGGGGAGAGGAAATAATCGCAGCAGCACAACAAGAAGCTCAAGAGCTAATCAAGGCCGCGCAACAGACCATCGAAGCAGTCGAGGCCCCAGCCCGAGATGAAGCTGAGCAGGAGGCACAGGGTATTCTGAGAGAAGCGAAGAAAAGGGCAGAGGAAGGCGCTCAGCTTGTTAACCAGGAAGCTGAGCAACTACTGGCGAAAGGCAAGCCAGTAAGCAAAGATGAGATAAGAGGGGCATTCGAGAATATTCATCACAACCTACTTTCACTCGTAGAGGTCTTTGAAAAACCTCCAGCCAGGTCAACAAAAAAGGGGAGCGCAGTACCCGAGCGCTCCGAAACAGAAGCAGCCGCACATATGCAAAGCGAAACGACAACTGACGAGACAGAGGAGCAGCATCCACCTAGCCAACAAGAGGAAGAAGGAAACCCCGACCTTTTCTCCAGCACCGTGGAACTAGCACTCCCGCCTCCCGTAAGTCTAGATCGAATGCTGCAACTCCACAAACATCTCAAACAGACTCCTCACATAGATGTCTTGAATCTGGGAGGCTCGGTAGACAAAGGTATAACAATTAGAGTCCTTGTACAGGAACCTACCCCCCTTCTGGAGGTCATCGGGGAGATGCCCGAAGTGGACCAAGCCTCAGAGGAACACCCTGATGCTGATAAGACAGTTCCCGGTCGACAAACGGGAGAGGACGCTCCCATCAGAAGGATCATAATAACTACTAAGGAATAGGATACTAGCTATCCGCCCTCTCCATAGCTCGACTCGTGCCAAGCTCAGCTGGCTGGTAGCTATCGCGCCAGGGAGTTATCCTCAGGTTTTCCAGCTTTGGAAGCCTGTCCCTTAGAATCACTGCTCGATCGTGAGCATCTTTCGAGCGTTCGAGCGCCTCTTGAAGTCTCAATCCTGCATTTGGGGGAACTTTTTCAGCCAACCTTACCAACACCATCTCCTGATTCGAGGTCAACCCTACTAGCTTGGCGACCATTTCCTCCTTGAGTGACTTGTTCCGTTCCACCAAGTCAATTGCTCGGCCTGTTTCATCACTCATCACCTTCAGAACGGACTGGGAAATACTGCGTCCTCTCTCAGCCAACGACTCAATCTCTTTAATCCTACGCTCAGCGAACTTTATGTGGAGGTTGGCCTTGGCTTCATCGCCAAAGGTGAAAAATGCTTGCACCTTCTCAGTCGCCATTTTCACCGGGTAGAGCACATCTCCGGGTAAGCTATCTGATGATGCCGCTACCGTGCCGCCGCCAGCTAGAAAGAGAGCCAGGACCACAGCTATAGCCACAGCCCAGCGCCGCTGCCAGCTCCAGAATGGCACACGGCGTCTTTCCTTCTTCTCTCCTCTGGCGGCGAGTGCCGACAGCAATCGGGCTTTAGCCACCTGCCGAAACTCAGGGCGAGGCTCAATAGAGTAGGCTGCTCTGATGGAGAGGGCTGCTCTGAGAAGAGGCTCAAGCTCTGCCGCCTGCTCAGGATAGCTTTCCAGGCACTGCTCGATGCCCTCACCCCTCAGCGTGATGCGGTCGAGACATGTATCTAGAGTATCCTCAAAGCGTCTATTCATGATTGCTCCAGCCGGAGAGCTTCCTACGTAGCGTCGCCAAAGCACTGTGCTGCAGGGCTTTTACCGCCCCTGGGCTCTTCCTCAGTACGTTAGCAACCTCAGAAATTGACAGCCCGCCAGCAAAGCGCAACTCAATCACATCCCGCTGCGCTTGAGTGAGCTGGCCCGTTGCCTGAATCAACTGGCGTATGTCAGAGTTCCTCTCTGCTGCCCTTTCTGGGTCGATGGTGTCGCTCACCAGGGACTCATTCAGAGGCAATGTCCTTTTCGACTTATCGGTCCTCCGGTAGTCGATAACTCGGTTGCGGGCGATACGAAATAGCCACGATGAAATTGGCGCCCCGCGCCATTTGAAAGACGGGCTGGATTCCAGCGCCTTAAGGAAAACCTGTGCTGTCAAGTCCTCCGCCTCCGTTCGGTTCTGCACCCTGAGGGCGATGTAACGGTAAATCCTAGGAAAGTACTCTTCGTAAAGCCTGGCCCAGGTCTCAGGGTCCCGCTTCTTCAACCCCTGGGCAAAGGTCTCCTCGTCCTGCACCCGCGGCTCCTTCCCTGCAATCGGTATCCGCCAGTATAACCCAGGGAAGGGGGCGGGTAAACCTTCAGCTAAGGGGAACCATGTTCTCCGTCAATCGAGGCCAGGCGCAGGCCTCCGGTGCCGAGCCGACCCCTGGCTTAAGGATGAACTTCATCGCTAAAACCGGTCTCGCCAGTTTTCAAACCTCTGCTCGAACCTCTCCACCATCCGCTCAAAATGTTTCACATCGGGAGCGAGCGCAAACGGGCTCTTCTCAAGAAACCATCCCAGGTGAAGGCCAGGGCAATAAGTCGAAAGGAGGGGCCGGCATTCGCTGATGGTCACCGTTACAGATTGCCCTTGCTCAATCCCGGTGGTATCGACGCCCGAGTTTGATAGGTCTATGGTAAACGTCTTGCCCTCGCCGATGCCCACAGTGATTTCCTGGCCGCTGGCTCCGGTCACGTTGCCCTCAAGCTTAAGGCAGAAGGGCTTCTGTGGCACCTCGAACAGAATCACAGCCTCCGCTACGCCATCCTCGATGCACACCGCTATCCAGTCGCCGTCATCAAGACTGTCAAGGGTGACCTCCTGCCACGGTGCCACCCAGGCCCTATAATCGGTATCCTCGTCCACCGTTACCACAACCGGCGTGTCCCCATCCCTGGGCACCAGATTGATTACGTCACCTGTGGGATCCCCTTGAATCTCGCCCAGCAGCCACTCGTCGCAGAACAGACCTGGTAAGGTTTTGCAATTCCCATTGCCCTGTGCATAGGCGCTCGTTATCCCCACGCCCAGGGCCACAATGGCCACCACCACACCAAGGATCAGCAATACCTTCTTCATGTCGACCTCCTTTGTTTACTGCGGTCAAGATGCCCCTCTGGCACTAGCCGTCATTATCATTCACTGCCGCTGTTGCCACCTCCTGGCTTGTTTTTTGGCCGCTGTTACTTAAAACGAAAAAGTCCTCAAAAGGTTAGCCCCAAAAAGGTCAAATCAACAGCCTGGCACTGCTAAGAAAAGCGCCGCCCCATCTGTTGTATTGCACAAAGCGCCCTGCCCTGCTATAGTAGTCGCCACCAACAACCACCAGGAGTCATAGCCGCTGGTCTCCCAGAGCGTAGCAATCAAGGAATCCGAAAAATGGGGGTGGAAATCATGGCAGAGCAAGCGTTATCAGATGTCAAAGTGCTGGATTTGACTTGGCACATCGCCGGTCCCTACTGCACCAAGCTGTTGGCTGACTTCGGGGCAGACGTGATCAAGATCGAGAAGCCGGGCGAGGGGGATCCTGCAAGGGGAATGGGCCCTTTCTTCCAGGATGACCCCCATGCAGAGAAGAGCGGGCTCTTTCTTCATCTCAACACCAACAAGAAGGGGATCACCCTCAACCTGAAGAGCGCCACGGGAAAGAAAATCCTCAAGCAATTGGTGAGCGATGCAGACATCCTGGTGGAGAGCTTCAGCCCCCGTGTTATGCCCAGCCTCGGATTGGATTACGAAACCCTGGGGGCAATAAACCCCAAGCTGGTGATGGTCTCGATATCCAACTTCGGGCAGAGCGGCCCCTACCGCGATTTCAAGGCTTCGGAGATCGTTGAATATGCCATGGGCGGCGAAATGTACTCCACAGGCATAGCCGACAGGGAACCCCTGAAGCTAGGAGGAAACGTCGTTCAGTATCAGGCAGGGACCGTGGCGGCAGTAGCCACCATGGGTGCCCTTTACACCGCGGAGCTTCAGGGAACCGGCCAGCAGGTAGACGTCTCTATTATGGAGACACAGGCGGGGGGTGGCGATAGAAGAATCTTCTACCTCCTGGGCTACGCTTGTGCCGGGGCGATAACGACTCGCTGGCCGCCGCCGCGGGAGTCTGTGAGGATGGTTATTCTCCCTCAGGGTGTCTATCCCTGCAAAGACGGCTTCATCAACACCCTCAGCCTGCCCCAGTGGTGGCCAAGATACCTCGAGGCAATGGAGATGCCCGAACTGAAGGATGAACCTAGATTTCAGAATATCTTCAGCGTCGAGGCCGGCCTGGAGTTCGATGCCCTCTGGTACTCCTGGCTTGCCGATCATACCAAGGATGAGCTCTTTGAGAAGTTCCTCAAGGTCAACATCGCCAGCGCTCCGCTGAACAGCCCTGGGGACGTGGTCAAAAATCATCATCTTAAGGCAAGGGGGTTCTTCGCAGAAATCGACCATCCAGAAACAGGCAAGGTCGTCTATCCCGGAGCACCCTTCAAGATGACAGAGACGCCCTGGCAAGCGAGGCAGCCGGCTCCTCTCTTGGGGCAACATAATGAAGAGATATACGGCAAGCTCCTGGGATACGCCCGAGAAGACCTGGTGAAGCTCCGGGAGAGCGGGGTTATCTAAGCACGGGATTGGAAGGAGGTTAGGAACATGACTAAGCTGCCGTTGGAAGGAGTGAGGGTTGTGGACATAACGGTGGTGGCTGCCGGCCCTTTTGGAACTATGCTCCTGGCAGACCTCGGGGCCGAGGTTATACGGGTGGAGTCGGTCCATCACTTTCCCCCGGCTACCAGGGGGTGGATGCCCAGACCACCCCAATTCCTCGTCCCCACTACCGGGGCGACATTCGGAGGCACCGGAGGGCTACAGACCTATGTGGATCACTGGGCGGGTGACCGGCCCTGGGATCGTTGGTGCCTGTTTAATGCCCTGAACCGGAACAAGCTGAGCTGCTGCATCGATCTCACAAGACCCCAGGGGATAGACGTCTTCAAGAGGCTAGTAAAAACGAGCGATGTCTTCTTTGAGAGCAATGCCGCTGCCACAGTGGAGAAGCTGGGCATAACCTATGACGTTCTCAAAGAAGTGAAGCAAGACATCATCTATCTCAGCATGCCCGGCCTCGGTTGTAGCGGCCCCCACAAGTATTGTACCGTGTTCGGTGCCCAGCTTCAGGCCCTGGCCAGCCATACCTGGCTAACACGTTATCCCGACCTCGACTACACTACAACCCAGTCGCTCCTGTTTCACTGCGATTTTGCCTCCGGCGCCACCGCTGCCTTCGCCATCCTCTGCGCCCTGCGCTACCGCAACCGTACAGGAAAGGGACAGTTCATCGACCTGGCACAGATCGAAACCGTGATACCCCATCTCGGCGAGGCAATCATGGACTACACTATGAACAGCAGGGTTCAGGAGCCCATGGGAAATCGCCATCCCTCCATGGCTCCCCACGGGGTCTACCGGTGCTACGGGGAGGATAGGTGGGTGGTGATCTCCGTCTCCTCAGAAGAGGAATGGCAGGGTCTATGCCGTGCCCTGGGCAATCCCTCCTGGTGCAAAGAGGAGAGGTTTTCCACTATGGCGGGGCGACTGGAGAACCAGGACGAGCTGGACAGGTATATAGAGGAGTGGACGTGTTGCCATGACCACTACGACGTAATGTACATCCTGCAAAAAGAGGGTGTACCAGCAGGCCCGGTGCTGGACGACAGGGATGCCTATCATGATGCCCAATTGCAGTGCCGCGGTTTCTTTGAGGTAGTCAGCCACCGGGAGGCAGGCACCCACCGCTATCCGGGGATGTTATGGAAGATGGGCAAGACTCCACTCAGCATACGCAAGCCACCACCATGCCTCGGCGAACACAACGATCATGTTTTCAAAGATGTGATCGGCATGTCCGACGATGAGATCGCTGAGTTGGAAAAGGAACAGATAATAGGGGGTGATGAGTACCTCGTCGAATCCATTTTCTAAACCTATCTTTTGCGACATTGCTAGAGAAGGGAGAATGAGAATGGCTCAGGAATTGCCGCAAATGCCCGAAGAGATAAAGGAGCTGAGCTTCACAACGGCTGAGGAAATGCCAGAAGCGATCAAGGACTTGATCTACAAAGAGTGGCTGCCGCGCATCATGGCCGGAGCGCTGAAAGCAGTCAGAGAGCTTCCCTCGGAGCATAGGGACCATGTTCTCAAAGAGATGGGTGCAGCTTGCGCCGGTCTGAACACACCCGTTGTGGGAATCACGCCGGGCATGGGTCTGGAGGAATACAAGAAACATATGTCGGCGCTGCAGCCTCCATTGGGCCCGAGGACCATTGAGCAGGTGGGTGACATCGTTCAGGTGAGCTACCATTCTCCCATCGGTAAGGACGGCCGGCCAATATGCCAGTGCCCCCTGGTCCAACTAAAGATGGTGGAACCATTCCCCGAGCTTTGCTCCTGCGCAGCAAATAACGGGGCATGCTGGATAGAAACGGCTATTGGGAAACCATGCGCCAAAGCGGAGCTGATGGGCAGTCCTCTGGCAACGGGCGAGCCCTATTGCCGGTATACAGTGTACCTCGAGCCGCCGCTATCGAGCACACCAAGGGGCTGAAAGATTTACTAGCACTCGAGATAGGGCTGAGCACAATAGGCATGTTCCAAAAAGAGGTCCTGAGGACGTCTGGTGAGGGTGTCGTCCATCTTGAGAAGCAGCAACGAATAGGGAGTGACGAGTAGCTCATCCAATCCATTCTCTCTAAGCCCAAGGCTTCTACCCACCGATTCGCCCCAAAGACAGGGATTCGGGACCAAGTTGCTGTTGCCACGTTCCTATGTCATTGCGAGGACCCCGATTCATCGGGGGACGAGGCAATCTTGAATGTATTTTTGGGGAGATTGCGTCGCTGCCCCTTCCCCCCACTCCGTTAAGTGGGTAGGTTGCCCGACGTCGGGCAACCTACCCAGACGTTCAGGGTCAGGGCTTCGGCTCGCAATGACACCCAAAACCCCGATTTCTGAAGATAATCGCTGTTTTCACATTCGCCTTGACACTGGGCGGCAACAGTTTAAAATTGGAGGCGTGATCCTTCACCAAACGTCATCTATTCCTCGAAGATGGCTATGAGTTGGCATATTTCCGTTATTTGTTGTATTATTAACAACTGAGCTCTTTACTGACTGAGGAGTTCTTTTGATCAAGGTCGAAAAGCCAAGCGGAAGGGATCTCGCAAGGAGAGCAGTCCCGTTCTTCAACCAGGAACCCACCATAAGAAGAATGGGCTTTTTTTTGCGTCCAAACCCAAGAAGGGGAGCGCCACCCTAAGTGGGCAGACAGGCCCAGTAAGGTAAATCAAAAAAGGAGGTACTGAGGAGAAATGGGAGCGCTAGACGGCAAGGTTGCGGTAATAACCGGTGCAGGGAGAGGACTTGGAAGAAGCCACGCATTGCTGATGGCTGAGGAAGGTGCGAAGATCGTTGTCAATGACCTGGGCGGGGAATGGGACGGCACAGGCAAGGCCTCCGGCCCCGCTAACGATGTAGTTAAAGAGATCAAAGACGCAGGCGGACAGGCAGTGCCCAACTTCGAGAGCGTCATGGATTTCCAGGGAGCCAAGAGGATTATAGACTGCGCCGTCGATAGCTTCGGCAAACTCGACATCCTGGTCAACAACGCTGGCTTCCTGAGAGACAAGATGACCTTCAACATGACAGAAGAGGAGTGGGATGCTGTCATCGCTGTTCACCTGAAAGGAACTTTTAACTGCGGCAGGTGGGCTTGTGCCTACTTCAGGGAGCAGGGCAAGGCAGGGAAACTGCAAAGCGGGCGAATAATCAATACCATGTCCCATGCAGGTCTGCTAGGAAACGCGGGGCAGGGAAACTACGCGGCAGCCAAGCTGGGCATTGGCGCCCTGACCATGGTATGGGCTAGAGAGATGGCGAAGTATAACGTCACCTGTAATGCCATTGTCCCCATGGCCAGGACAAGGATGACAGTCCAGACTCCAAGTTTAAGCGCAATGTTCGGGGAAAAGCCGCCCGAAGGCCAGTTCGATGAAATGGCCCCTGAGAATGTATCTCCACTTGTTGCTTACCTCGCCAGCGATCATGCCCAGAATATAACAGGGCGCTGGTTGTCCATCAGGGCAGGTAAACTCGAGTCCTGGCTATCACCGCAACTTGCAAAGTCTCTCGATATCGGCAGAAAGTGGACCGTAAAGGAGATAGCCGAAAGGGTAGGTGAGCTTGGAGACCTTTCCATACCTTCAATGGAACTATAGGGGAGAGAAACGCTTTGCCAGCAGCAACAGGCGGCTCATTTCTGCCAGTGTAGTACAGCCAGCACTTCACTGCGCTGCCAACCACGTTATAGGGGGATTGTCTGAAGTCCTACTGAGCTGCTCAAATGTCGGGCATTCTTGGGTGGTTCCCTTTTAGGTTTGTCAGAGCCACAAGTGCCATCAATCCCTTGCGAAAATTGGGGGTAATTTTGGGCCGATCAAAGGAAGAGCCAAGGTTACCCGCTGGGTAAGGGTAGCCCGCACTTATGGGAAACCCCAGCAAGATGGGAATAATGGGTCTTGCCATCTCTGGCGATGGTGCCTTTGATGAGACGGTTCTGTCACCCATGAGCAATAAAGGAGGTGTGGTGAGAAATGGGTTATGAGACCATAATACTCGACAAGGAAGAGGGAATCGCCACAATGACATTAAACCGCCCACAGAAGCTGAACGCTGTCAGTCCAGCAATGTGGTGGGAATTGAGTAGAGCGATCGAGGAAGTGCGCACCGATAGCGATATAAGGGTGATGATACTTACCGGAGCTGACCCCGGTTTTTGCTCCGGCGCTGACGTTGTCGAAACCCTGACGTTGGCTGCCCCTGGGAAAGCGCCGCCAAGGACGAGAGAGCAGATGAAGGAGCCTGTGGGCATAGCAGGTCTGAGATTTGCACAACTGCAGAAACCAACCCTGGCTGCAGTGAACGGGGTAGCTGCTGGAATGGGCTTCTCGTTTGCTTTAGCCTGTGACATAAGAATAGCTTCAGAAAAGGCCCGATTCACCAACGTGTTTGTTCGTACAGGGCTGATCCCAGACAACGGGTTAACCTATTTCTTGCCGCGCCTGGTGGGGCTGGCAAAGGCGCTGGAACTCATGTACACCGGCGAAAGGATCGATGCCAAAGAGGCAGAGCGAATAGGCCTGGTAAACCAAGTGGTGCCACACGAGGACCTCCTCAAGGTAACAAAGGATATGGCGAAAAGGATAGCCCAGGCAGCTCCAATGGCACTTGAACTTACGAAGTGGGCTACGATCAGGGCACTGAACACCGACCTGGAGCAACTGATCCAGTTGGAGACCTTTGCCCAGAAGATTTGCCTTGAGACGGAGGACTTCCAGGAAGGACTTAAAGCCTTCATGGAAAAGAGGCCACCTGTATTCAAGGGAGTTTGAGCCTAACTAAGAGGAGTGGGAGGCGGCGAATGGCTTATAAGTCGCTTATTCTGGAGAAAGATGGCCCGATAGCGACCATAACCCTGAATCGCCCCGACTCAGGCAATGCCTTCGACATATATCTCATGAACGAGCTCGATGCCGCGATCAGAGAGGTGGGCATGGACCCCGATATCAGGGCAGTGATCATGACCGGGGCCGGCAAGCACTTCTCCACCGGCATAGACCTCAGCATGTTTTCCAGCCTGGGGAAACAGGCCGCAGAGCTAAGTGAAGAGGGGGAAACCCGGGCAGCGCAGGACCCGGACGATCAGACCTACGGCAAAGGGACCCTGGTGGCCACCGTGGTCAGGATAAGAAACATGAACAAGCCAGTGATCGCTGCCATAAACGGCGCCGTGGTTGGCGCTGCCCTTGCGGTCGCCCTAGCCTGCGACATCATAATCGCCTCGG
>CAZCXP010000085.1:0-10954 GCA_964502665.1 uncultured Dehalococcoidia bacterium
AGTCAACAGTTCTCCCTCCCCTCGCGGGAGGGAGCTAGAAGGAGGGGGAAGAACTATGGCAGGGAGGCTGGGTTTGCTGCCTGGCCTCTCTGCCCTCCTCAATTGATATTTATCCTATTCCGGTCACTAGTTGTGGCGGCTTATTCTATCAACTCCGTCTTCGACAGTGGATACCGGCTGAGTGCATCTTCTCTTGCTGAGCAGAAGATTAGCCTCAGGAAACTCGTATTCGCGCATGAATTCCTTCCGCTTGGCCCATTTCCACTCTTCCCATTCTTGCTCTAAGTATTCGATCTCTCTTATCATTTCGCCCTTCTTCTGAATCCACACTCCTTTGGGTCATCTATTGACTTTACGCACTTTGGGAATCCACGCACTTGGAAAGCCTTAGCTCCTCATATACATTGACGGAGTGAGCGTTGGATAAGTTCCCTCAGATGGTACCCTCCCGAAGCGGTTATAAGTGGTTGAATCGAAAAAATGTAGGAAAAGATAAGATATGGTAAGTGATAACTGGTTAGCAGGCTTGCATAGTGAGCGGGGCATAGTGGGCCCACGGGTTTGGGGAGGCGGCAAAAGGACCGGAGACTGAGTGAGCGGGCGTGATAAGGCCGCGGTGATGGGGAACAGACACAACCAGGGGTCAGCACCTCGCTCGGGAGGTATTGACCCCCGACAAGAAGGGACTAGTGCGAAGGGGGTCTGAGACCCGCCGTAGCGGCCCCTCCGCCTACCCGCCGCTTACCAATGCCGCAAGCCGTTTCTCCTCTGATGCCAGGCGTTTTTCCATGATGCCCACATGCGCCGCCGCCAGCTTGGCTATGGGTATTCTAAACGGGCTGCAGCTCACTGAGTCGACGCCAGCGCTGTGGAGGAACATGATGGAACGCGGCTCGCCGGCCTGCTCCCCGCAGACACCGATTTCCAGGCTCGCCTTCTCTTTCCTGGCCCAGGATATGGCGGTCTCCATCAGCCTGCCGACGCCTTTAACGTCTAGAACGAGGAAGGGGTTGTCCTTGAGTATGCCTGCTTCCAGATAGGTGGTGAGGAACTTCTTCTCTGCGTCCTCCCTGCTGAAGGAATATACGGCCTGGGTCAGGTCATTGGTGCCAAAGGAGAAGAAGTCGGCCTCCTTGGCCAGCCACCCTGCGCGCATGCAGGCGCGCACAGTCTCCATCATCACGCCAATCTTAAGGCCCTTGTCTTTGACCATTGCTTTTACCCAGACAAGCTCCTGGAGGGTGATCACCTGGGGCACCATGATGGAGACATTGGCCTCGACCTCGGCACGGGCCTCGGCGATGGCGTCTATCTGCATCTGGTAGATCTCGGGGGAGGTGATGGCCAGCCTGACACCCCGGTGTCCCAGCATTGGGTTTGTTTCCTTCAGATCGGCTATTCGCTTCTTGAGTTCGGGGGCCGACGTCTCTGCTTCCGATGGCAGGAACTCGTGAAGAGGCAGGTCCAGGAGCCGGATTATTATCGGCATCCCCTGGAGCTCGCGGAAGATGGCGACGAAATCCTCTTTCTGAAGCTCACGCAGCAGGGCCACCGCCTCCTCTTTCTGGGTCTTGGTCTCCGCCAGTATGAACGCCCTGATGGCCGCCAGCCTCTCCGGGGCGTTGAACTGGCGCTCGGTGCGGCAGAGGCCGATACCCTCGGCGCCGAACTTCTTAGCCAGGGCTATGGCCTCTGCTGTATCGGCATTGGCCTTCACCGTCAGCCGCTTGAAGCCATCAGCCCACGTGAGCAGCTCGGCAAGCTCCGAGGTGCCCTCAGATTCTACTAAGGGCAGGGCCCCGAGGTATATCCTTCCTGTGCTCCCGTCAATGGTGATTACGTCACCTTTCTTGACTGTCTGCCCCCTGGTTTCGAACTGCCCGGCCTCAAGGTCTATCTTCACCTCTTCAGCCCCGCAAATACAGGGTTTGCCCATGGCCCTGGTGACTATGGCGGCATGGGAGGTAAGCCCGCCTCGGGAGGTTAGCACCCCGACTGCGGCTGAGATGCCCTGGATATCGTCGGGGTTTGTCTCTGGCCTCACCAGGATGACGCGCTCGTTCCGTCTCTTCGCTTCCACAGCCTCGAGGGGATCGAATACCACTGCCGCCGTAGTTGCGCCGTAGGCAGCGCCCAGCCCGCGGCCGATGGGCTCGTATTTCTCCGGCGCCTCGATGCGTCGGTGCAGGAAGGCCCTTACATCGTCAGCGGATACCCGCAGGATGGCTTCCTCACGTGGGATTAGCCCTTCCTTTGCCATGTCTACGGCAATCTTTACCGCCGCCTGGCCGCTCCGTTTGCCCGACCTGGTCTGGAGGATATAGAGCCGGCCTGCCTCAATGGTAAATTCCACGTCCTGCATGTCACGGAAGTGATTCTCCAGGATGGTGGCTACTTCTTCCAGTTCAGCATAGAGGTGAGGCATTTCTGACTGAAGGGAGCTGATGGGCTGCGGCGTCCGGCGTCCGGAGACCAGGTCCTCGCCCTTGGCTTTGCCGAGATATTCGCCAAATAGCCCCCTTTCGCCGGTGCTGGGGTTTCGAGTGAACATTACCCCCGTCCCCGACTTCTCGTCTAAATCGCCGAAGACCATTGCCTGGACTATGGCGGCCGTGCCCAGGTCAACCGGGATGCGGTTGAGGCGGCGATACTCCGCCGCCCTGGGATTGTCCCAGGAGTCGAAGACCCTCTTAATGGAAGTGAGGACATCCGACGGCTCTCTGACATCGAGCATGGTATCCATCATTCCCGGCATCGAAGCCGGCGCTGAGGAGCGGACGGATACGGCCAGCCCCTGTCCTAATCTCCTCCCGGTCCGCTTTTGGAGAGCCTCCAAAGCCTTGTTGATTTCTTCCAGGGGCAAATCGCCGCTTCGCTTATATTCCTTGTAGGCGTCAATAGACACCACGAACTGCGGAGGCACCGCTAGCCTCAGCTTGTTCATGACCACCAGGTTGGCCCCTTTGTTGCCCAGGAGATTCTTGTCCTCGCAGGCATCGGTAAATTGATAGACTGTACACATAGGTCACTTCCTCCTGAACTTCCCCCACTTTAATCTTGTGAGCCCGGCTGCACGAACGATGCCGTATTCTAAAGCTTGCTCAGGACAATTCTATGTGAGCGCGACAGCGACTCTCTCGTCTTTGGGGGAACCTTTGCTGATCGGTCTGGGAAATCCGGGGTAGATAGCCGACGCATCGACATTTCGCCCCTTGCCAGGCACACCCCGCCGTCATCGTGGAAGGGGATAGGCTCCCAATTCTGGCACTGCTCACAGTACTCCACGTGCATCGTGCATAGCTTTGGCTTCAGCATTCTTCTGACCTCTATAGTCGTAACAAATCAATGTACGAGATTTGTTGCCTAGCCTACTCTACAGAAATTGTGCTCGCTATTGAGGAGGTATTACAATCCCGCTTAAGTACTGTTTTGCGCTGGTAATTTGGTACTGCTTCCTCCAGACAAAGTTGTGATACCGGAGAGCAGTTTGTGACTACGGTCATTGAGGTCAACAATCTGCACAGAACCTGGATGACTGCTATGCCATTGACCTATCTGGGCGATTCCCCGAGGCAGACAATGGTCGATTCCTCAGCCCTGCACTCGCACCTTATCATTATGGCTGTACTCGGCGGCCGGTTTTTGCCTGTCCGATAGTGGCTGTCCGCTTCTTCCGCTGGGAATGGTCTCCACGGCGCGCCTTTCCCCCATACACCGGCTACTTCAAATCCTGGCCCCTGGGTGCGTCTGTCGTCCCTCCTATCAGTACTATTTTCCCATCAATAAGTGCCTAGAAAGGGCTATTGTGTAGGTGATTACAGGTGTGCTAAGGTTTGAGCATGATAGTCACACTACTATAGTAACACTACTATTGTAATTGTATATAGAAAGGTTCGAATGATGATAAGAAGTCTAGATGATTACAGGCAGATTGTAGGCGATGATGCCTTAGCTGAGGTCTACACGCAAGCAAGAAAGCTTCAGGGAAGGCGCGTTCTGCATATTAACTCTACTCACCAGGGCGGTGGTGTTGCGGAAATACTGAGATCCCTGGTGCCGCTGATGAATGACGTGGGTCTAGAGGCAGATTGGAGGGTGCTTCACGGGACTCCCGATTTCTTCACCATAACGAAGAAGTTTCACAATGCCCTGCAGGGCGGCTCGCTGAATCTCAGTGACATAAAAAAGCAACTGTATATTCAAACCAATGAGGCCTTTTCTGCCTATTGCCACATAGATGCTGATTGTGTAATTGTGCACGACCCGCAGCCACTGCCACTCATAAAATTCTACAAGAAGAGGGTGCCCTGGATTTGGAGGTGTCATATAGATTTGTCACATCCAAATGAGGCCCTCTGGGAATTCCTTAAGACGTTCATTTTGAGGTACGACGTGGATATTATCTCAACTGAAATGTATAGAAAGGCATGTCTACCAGTAGAGCAGAGGATCGTCCACCCGGCTATTGACCCTCTGTCGCTGAAGAACAGGGAGCTCTCCAAAAAAGACATATTGAAATATGTGCGAAAGGCCGGCATACCGATGGATAAGCCTGTGATAACGCAGGTTTCGAGGATGGACATCTGGAAAGATCCTGAAGGTTTGCTCGAAGTTTTCAAGCGTGTAAGGAAAGAGGTCGATTGCAGGTTGGTATATTGTTATGACATGGCATCGGATGACCCCGAGGGCAATGGGGTTTATCAACGAACATATCGCAAGGCGAAGAACCTTGTGGAAAAGGGAGACGTCATATTTGTCCTTGGCAGCAGCCAGATACTTGTGAACGCTGTACAACGGGTTTCAACCGTGTTGGTGCAGAAGTCGATAAGGGAAGGATTCTGCCTTTGTGTGACGGAGGGGTTGTGGAAAGAGAAACCGGTGGTGGCTACAAATGTAGGAGGCATTCCCCTGCAGTTGGTAGAGGGGGAAAACGGCTTCTTGGTCGATCCCCTCGATATAGACGGCTTCGCCGATAGGGTCGTGCGCATCTTGCAGAATCCTGATATGGCCGAACAGATGGGGAAAAAGGGTAAGGAAACCGTAAGGAAGAATTTCCTGATAACGAGGCTTCTGTTAGATTATCTGAATCTGTTGAACGATGTTATGTCCGGGCACAATGGTGGGGGGAATAGTATCTCACTGCCCAAGGATGTGGCCAGCCCCCTCGTGTTCGCTATGTAGTGTTTTCAATCGATTCCTCTGTTTGTCGCCGTCGGCTTACCACGCTCCAGCCGATAACCCCCATCACGACGACCCCTGAGGCTATCATCATGTAGATCGTCTTGCTCTGTATCCCGGAGACGAAGCCGCTTGATGAGTTCTTGATCAACTCATTGCCCTTCTCCACCATTAACGCCTCTACGCCCTCGTACTCCGATGGATCGGCCATTATTTCTTCTAGCCGGGGTTCTCCTATGTTGGCGTAGGCCTGCCCTGCGGCTATGTAGATAGCGAGGGAGGTAAGAAGCAGCACCACGGCCATCCAGGCCAGTCGGCTTCTCCAGTTGCGGCCGCCGGAAAAGCCAATGAAGAAAAGGGATATAAAGGGTATCAGCCAGAGGGTCCACAGCCAGTCTCTGCCAGTGCCGACCCAGTGGCGCGCAGTGTCAAAGGCGTCGAGGGCTTCCTCTTCATCCGAAAGCTCTTCTCTCAGATCGGTCTCGGTCAGGGTGTAGCCGCTCTCTATCCAGCCGCGTACATCCTCAAGTGTCTCCTCAGCATCGTCATCCAGCTCATCCAAGAGGTCGACTTCGGTGAACGTCCAGCCCTCTGAGACCCAATCGCGGGCCTCGTCCAGGAAATCCTCATTCTCCTCGCCTATCGATTGCCTCAGGTCAGCATCGGTGTAAACCCACTGGTCTGGTATCTTGTCCAGGATCTGCTGGTTGATCAAGTCGGCGAAATCAATGTGGTGCGCCTCTTTGAATTCCTGATACTCCTGCAGACTGCTGAACAAAGCCTGAAGTTTCTCGTCGGCCAGCTCCGTGAGGGCGTCGAGGGCGTCAGTCTTTCTGTCGGTCAGGTCGACCGTTACCTCGATGCTGTCCGTTTCTCCTTTGGCGTAGGCGGCGATGCCGTTGATGAGCTCAGTGAGCTGCGCCTCTACCCAGGAATGGGGCAGCACCTCCTTGATGGTGGAGTCGATCTCTTCCCGCCTCAAGCTGACGCCAAACGGCAGGCCGACAATTGATGCGAGGTTCGCCTCGATGGTGGGCGTTATCATCTCATCCAGCAGGTAATCATAGGTCTCCTCCCGGCTGAATAGGTCGAGAACGGCTTCAGCCGCTGCATCGACTCGGTCCCGCAGGTGAATTGTGATGGTGAATTCATCCGAGTCGCCCGTCATATACGGCTTCACGGAGTCGATGGCAGCCTCCGCCTGCGAGACTATCCAGTCCTCGGCGACCACTGTCCTCAGTGAGCCTTCTATCTCTTCCTTGCTGAGGTCAAGGGTGTAGGGCAACTCGTCCAGGTTCTCCAGCACCTGGTCGGCCAGGTACGACATTACATCGTCATAGATGCTTGTAAATACATCGCCCTCGGCTTCGAGTATATCCTCCTTGGTTACCTCGACAGCCGTGTCTATCCTGTCCCGAAGGACCAAAGTATATGTGAATTCATCGGTGTCGCCCAAAAAGTACGGGATTATCGAATTGGTTGCCGATTCCACCTGGTCCTGGAGCCACTCGGGAGGCAGTGCCTTCCTGGCGGAGGAGACGAGCTCGTCCTCAATGGCGGATATGTCTATGTCGAAATCCGATGAATCGTCCGTTTCCATCTCCTCCTCTACCTCATCCAGCGCCACTGGCAGAAGCTCGTCATAGACGAAGTTATACACATCCGCCTGCCGCATCTGGTCGTTGTAGAACCCGGGGTTGAGCACGGTGTCATTTACCTGTGTTACCAGTAGTACGACGATAAGCGTGAAGATGAAGCCGATGATCATGGGGATGGTCAATATCCGTCTAAACCATATCATAGCGACAAGCGGCCTCAGGCCCTCCTTCTTCAACAATTAGTGTTGGAGAGATAGCGCTATTCGCAGTTTCCTGCCCAACATTAGCACATCGGGCATCGGTTGCGCAATAGTACCTTCGACTAACTGGGGTTCTCCTATGTAGACAGGAGGCGCCTCTTCTTCAGCAGTGCGAAGACGATGACAGCGACGAATGACATCTCCAGGCCGAATCCCCAGGGCGTTTCGACCCAGGAAAACCAATCGTGTACAGGCTCTTGACCTGTTATCGGCCGCAGAATAAGCCAGTCAATGATGTCTGGAGCCAAAGCCCACATCATCCCCCACCAGTAGTGACGCAGCAACCAGCCCACCGCCAAAGTAACGATAACCAATGCGATAAGGGTGAGAATGCTTGGCGCATCGTGAGGATAGGGGAGAAAATGAAGGATGGCAGGGGAGCCTGAGGGCCAGGGGTAGGGAGCATGCCACATCGTCGTGCTATCGAGGATGGCGGCGCTTGCAAAGGCAACCACTGCCGTTGGCAGTTTTCGCTTCAGGCCTGCCTGGCAAAGAGCTCCTATGGCCATATGGCTGGGTGCAAACATAATCCCTTCCCTTCCTCACATGATTTTACGATTTCCTTCAATGACTTGCTCCGCTGGAATACAGGCCGATCACGCCGCCTATGACAAGAACCGTTGAAGCGATTCTCAGGGCGCTTACAGGCTCCTTGAAGTACACGATGCCGACAGCGCTTATCAACAGAACCCCCAACCCGGCCCATATGGCATAGGCGACACTCACATCTATGCGCTTCAGGGCGAAGGCGAAGGCGGCAAAGGAGAGTCCGTAGAAGATGAATATCAGTACAGAAGGAGTCAACTTAGAAAACCCGTCGGATAACTTCATGCTGGTGGTGCCACAGACCTCCAGGACAATCGCTAAGGCGAGATACACCCAATACACTGGAACACCTCCTAAAGTTCGAGAAGTTGCAGACGGTACGATTGGGAATAGCTTTTTCAGCTTCAGCCATAGGTATTGCTATCATAGGCTCTGGGAGTCGTCAAGGCAAGGATGAAAAAGACCAGGAACCGATGAAGCCTGGATATGGAGAGCGCCGGGTTTCACTTTTGGATGGGGTTTGTGGTAAACTTTATGAAGCTAACTGTTGACAAAAGCAAAAAAAGATATAATCTTATCTGAGGTAGTATAATCTTATCTGAAATACAACGAACCGCCAAAGGTAGAGGAGACTAGTTTGAAAATACTCTTGGTCTATCCACAGTATCCAGATACCTTCTGGAGCTTCCGGCATGCGCTTAGAGTCGTTGCTAAGAAGGCAGCTTTTCCGCCTCTGGGCTTATTGACTGTAGCTGCGATGCTTCCCCAGGAGTGGGACATGAAGCTGGTAGACATGAATGCAACGTCCCTGACAGACGAAGACATCAAGTGGGCTGACTACGTGTTTATCAGTGCTATGGTGGTGCAAAGAGACTCGGTGAGAGAAGTTATCAGGAGATGTAAGAAGCTTAACGCTAGGATGGTTGCCGGCGGCCCACTTTTTACTAGCGAACCCGAGAAATTTGAGGAAGTGGACCATTTGGTGCTTGATGAGGCCGAGGTTACCCTTCCGCCTTTTCTGGAGGACCTGGAAAGGGGATGTGCCAAACCTGTCTACACATCCAAAGAACGCCCGGATTTGAGCAGAACCCCTCTGCCGCTGTGGTCCCTTCTGGACCTGAAGAAATACTCCACGATGAGCATTCAGTACTCTCGAGGATGCCCCTACAATTGTGAATTCTGCGATATCATCATACTTAACGGGCACAAACCGCGAACCAAGAGCAAAGACCAGATCCTGGCCGAGTTCGATGTGTTATACAACCGGGGCTGGCGAGATGGCGTGTTTGTTGTCGATGACAACTTCATCGGCAATAAGAGGAAATTGAAGGAGGAGATCCTACCGGCAATAATTGAGTGGCAGAAGATGAGAAGATATCCCTCTCTGCTACTCACAGAGGCCTCCCTAAACCTTGCTGATGATGAAGAGCTAATGCGATTGATGGTCGAGGCCGGGTTCAACACCGTGTTTATTGGCATTGAAAGTCCGAATGAGGAGAGTCTGGCTGAGTGTAGTAAGCATCAGAATAGGGGGCGTGACCTGGTTGCTGCAGTTAAGAAGATTCAGAATCACGGCTTGCAGGTGCAGGGGGGATTTATCTTGGGATTTGATAGTGATCCTGTGTCCATCTTCAAAAGCATGCTCAACTTCATTGAAAAGAGCGGGATCGTTACCGCTATGGTCGGTTTGCTGAATGCACCTCCTGGAACCAGGCTGTACCAGCGCCTGAAGAAGGAGAACCGCTTGTTGGAGACCGTTATTTCTGGCGACAATACCGACTGCTCCATGAACTTCATTCCCAAGATGGATCGCGAAACGCTCATTAATGGCTATCAGCATATCATGTCTACGATCTACTCACCCAAGCAGTTCTACGAGCGGACCAGGATATTCCTCAAGGAGTACAGGCCCCGGAGAACAAGAGGGATAACCCGGCTCCAGTTCTGGCATCTCTGGGCATTTGTCAGGTCCATGTGGTTTTTGGGCGTTAAGGAGAGGGGGAGGAGGCAATACTGGAGATTCTTTGTTTCCACCCTGTTGAGGCATCCTCGCTTCTTCCCGCTGTCCATGGCCCTTGCTGTCTACGGGTTTCATTTCCGGACAGTTGTCCGTGAGTATATTGGCTCATCCGTCAAGGATGCTCCAGCCTGAGGCTCCGGCAACAAACCGGGCTCATCAGCCGATTCAAGCCCTACCCCTGCATGAATCCACTGCATTCACATCCACCGCCATTGGTTCCAGTCTACGCGCGAATAGAGAGAGTCGGGGTCACTTGAGAGCTATGCGGCAACTGTGGATAGGGATTTCTTTGCCGCCCAGGCGGTATTTGTATTCGTCGGCTCCTTTCAGGAAGTCGAATCTCTTCCTTCCCCTCTCGATACTGTCTTTGATAGCGAGGACTTTGGAGAGAAAACCTACGCTCAAGTGGCTGTGTCGGGGATCATAGCCGCTGTTGTACAGGTATACCTCGTCGTTGTAGTCGAAGCACATAACAGCGGCAACAGGCAGCGTATCGATTTTCAAAACGCCGAATCTCAAGAGTCCGGCTCCAGCCATAGTCTCTGCTATTGACCTGAAGAAAGACTCCATCCTGGCGGTCATGAAGGCTGCCTTGTCTCTCCTGCTGTCCCGAAGCAGCTTGAGAAAGACGTCCATTGTTTCCTGAATGGTCTCCGCGTCCTCGGTAGTGCTGTATTCTATGTCGCCTGCCTCATATAGTCTCCTCAGCTTGCGACCCACCTCGCGTCGCTGCTTTGCGGCCAACATCTGGAGGTATTCCTCCCAGGCAGCGGGCAAATCCAGGCCCAGTGAAACGTCTTCAAGAGCGCAGGAGACCGTACTTCCCTGATCCTTGGCCAGATCGACCAGGTTCGTATACGCTGCGGACTCAGGTCTCAGTGACTCCAGGTACAGCTCGCTTATGTCGCTATGCCTCAGATGGTCAAGCAGGAGGGTGAAAAAAGCCTGCTCTTTCCCCGGGGCGACAACGAAGTCCATGTAATCGCAGACATCGGTGCTGCCGATGAAGGAAGCCCTGCCGTCCTTGAACATCAGGGGGGCGATACCTATTACATTTCCGTCTTCTCTAATATCGCACAGGTGTTTCTCAGCTCCAGTCCCGAACTCATGCCACCAGGCTTCCAGCCAGGGGGGCAGAACGAAGACAGAGCCCCACGCAAGGCAGTGGCGCAGGTCTGTCCATGAGGAAGACAGGCTGTCAAAACTCTGCTCGGTGAGACTATAGCTCATACCTGCCGGTACAAGTCTATCACCTTGCTCTGGTTGAATCAATTTCGCCCGCCAATGCCCAGAGCTCAATGCAGTGAATCCCCCTATTTCCCCCTTTTGAAAAGGGGGATTAAAGGGGGATT
>CAZCXP010000086.1:0-10845 GCA_964502665.1 uncultured Dehalococcoidia bacterium
TTATGAATACGTGACGCTGGACCTGGAGGGATACAGGAGCGGAAGTTTCGATCAGACATTTGGTGCCAAGAAGGAGTGAAGGGGCTCACACTCAGTCGGATGCAGCCTTTGACGGTTTCCTGCGGAAGATTATCGAATCCAAGCTTAAGAACTCGCCTTTGTGAACCAATATCAGGAAAGCCATAATCAGAAGACCAAAATCTATCAGAAGCGCATCGCGGGTTTGAAGTATAGCCATCTCACCGAAACACCCGCACTCCATGTTCAAACCACGATAGAGTACGATGCTGTTGGCAATAATACAGCTCAAAGCCGCGAGCATGCCGATGCCGGAGGCAAATCTTGAGAACAGCCCCAGAAGCAACAAAGACCCAACAATAATCTCCACCCAGGGAAGCGCGGTCCCGTACACATGAGCCAGAGCATCCGGGAGAAGAGCATACTCCGCCACCTCATCAACAAAGACAGCCTTCTCAGGCAATTTGGCGACAGCCGCTACGATAAAGGTAACCCCTACAACAAGACGAAGGGCAAAGCTAAGATAGCGATTTCTGAGAATGCCCCCTGCTGCAACGGCGAAGTTTCTCAGTTTCCTCATTTCCTCTCAAGCTCAAGGCTTATATCCAGCGCCTTTGCCGAATGGGTGAGCGCGCCAACAGATATCAGGTCGACCCCTGTCTCGGCAACAGCGCGCACTCTATCCAGTGTGATTCTCCCCGAGGCCTCGAGCACCGCTCGTCCCTGTGTCAGTTCCACCACCTGTCGCATGTCTTCCAGGCTCATGTTGTCCAGCATGATTATGTCCGCCCCAGCGGAGAGCGCCTCCTCCGCCTGCTCCACAGACTCGACCTCGACCTCGATCTTCAGGGTATGAGGTGCATGCTGCCGAGCTTTTTCGATAGCCTCCCCCAACCCCACCCCACGGGATCCCAGAGCCACCAGATGGTTATCCTTGATCAGAACGCCATCACCCAGATTCTGGCGGTGGTTGTGCCCGCCGCCAACCCGCACCGCGTACTTCTCCAGCGCTCTTAAGCCGGGGGCGGTCTTGCGTGTATCCGTAATGAGTGCCTTTGTTCCCGAGATAGCTTCCACGTACTTTGCCGTCTCAGTAGCAATGCCGCTCAGTCTCTGCAGGAAATTCAGTGCTGTCCGCTCGGCCCTGAGGATGCTTGCCACCTTTCCCTCGATTGCCGCCAGCCTATCGCCAGGATGCATCCTGCTACCTTCGGCGACCAGCTCTTTGACCCTCAACACCGAGTCCACCCTGTGGAATACCATCGCGGCCACCCCTATACCAGCCAAAACCCCTTCGCTTTTTGCACGCAGATACGCCTTCCCCTCCTGGTTTGCCGGTATCAGCGCCTCGGTAGTGACATCACCCGACCCTAGGTCCTCGGCCAGGGCGCTGTCAACTATCTGCTCAACCTGGTTCCACCCGATTTCCAAAGACTTAGCCATAAGTTAAGCCGTCTTCCTAAAGACAATGTGCCTCAGCCAGGCGTCGGAGGACTCAGGGAAATCGGAGCGGAAGTGAGCCCCGCGGCTCTCCTCCCTCATCAGAGCCGCTTCAGCCATAAGCCGTCCCACCAGCACCATGTTAGCCAGCTCATACGATGGGCGGTCTGTAGGCGTCTTGAGGGCCTTCTCCCAGGCGGCGAGCGTAGTAACTGCCTCCTCCAACCTCCCCCCCGAGCGCACGATTCCTACGTTGTTCCATAGCAGCGACTGCAGGGCAGTCAAGCTCAGACCAGGAAAGCTGCGTGTACCGGTGTCTCGTTCTTTGAGAGGAAAGGCTTCGCTTTCAGCGATGGTAGCTGTATTGGCCTCCCCTTTGGACCTTTCCACAATCCTCTTGCCGAAGACCAGTACCTCCAGCAATGAGTTCGAGGCCAAACGGTTCGCCCCGTGCACCCCGGTACATGCCACCTCGCCGCTGGCGAACAAGCCAGCGATGTTGGTTTCCCCCCAGTAATTTGTCCTCACCCCACCCATCATGTAGTGAGCCGCAGGTACCACCGGAATCATGGAGGAGGTGATATCCAGGCCGTGGTCCCGGCAAAACCGGTATATCTGGGGGAAGCGAGCAGAGAGGATGCGCGCCGGCAGATGGGTGACATCCAGAAAGACGCGGTCAGTTCCAGTCTTTTTCATCTCGGCAACAATGCTGCGGGCGACAACATCTCTGGGCGCCAGATCGCCTTCAGGCGTGTAGTCAAGCATGAAGCGTTCCCCACCGGCATTGCGCAACACCCCCCCTTCACCCCTCACAGCCTCAGAGATAAGAAACAACGGCACCCCGGGCAAACGCAGAGCTGTAGGATGGAACTGAAAGAACTCCATATCAACAATCTCGGCGCCAGCCTCATAAGCCAAAGCTATGCCATCCCCGGTAGCGATGTCAGGGTTGGTGCTAATCCTGAACAACCGTCCCATTCCGCCGGTGGCCAGGATGAGGGAACGGCACCCGAATTCCTCCTCTGAACCAGAATGCAAATCCAGGGCAGCGACTCCATAGACACCGCCATCGCGGACGAGTATATCGGTGGCAAGGCAGTGCTCCAGAATGGTAATACTCCTCGATGAACGCGCGGCGTTGCTCAAGGTGACCTCAATACGTTCTCCAGTGGCATCGCCACCGGCATGCAGAATGCGAGGGACGCTATGAGCAGCCTCCTTGGTAAGAGCGATTTCGCCCTCGACTGTGTCGAAGGGAACTCCCAGCTTAACGAGGTCAGCAATACGGTCGGCAGCCTCCTCGGTTAGAAGGTGCACCGCCTCTGGGTCACACAGGCCAGCGCCCGCAGCCATGGTGTCCCGAAAGTGAAGCTCAGGTGAGTCAAGACTGCTGATGGCCGCGGCGATACCACCTTGAGCATGCTTGGTGTTGCATTCGTCAATGCTGCCTTTGGTGAGGATAAGAACGCTGCCCAACTCCTGGGCCAGCAGAGCATCGTAAAGGCCAGCTATCCCACTGCCAATGATTATGTAGTCATATTTTCTCATCAATCCACCTGAGGAAGTTGGGGTATATCCAGCATTCGGTCCAGGGCACGCTTTGCCCCCAGCCTTATCTCCTCCGGTACAGCAACCACGTTCCTCCTGAGTTCCATAGTCTGAGCAAGCTCATCCAGGGTGGTCTTCTTCATGTCAGGACATATCAGGCCCTTCGAGATAAGATAGAAGCTCTTCTCCGGATTATCCTTCCGCAAGCGGTAGACCAACCCCTCCTCCGTGCCGATAAGAAAGGTCTTCGCCGAGCTCTCTTGAGCATATCGCAACATCTGCGAGGTGCTGAGCGCGGCATCAGCAAGTGCAATAACCTCAGCCCTGCACTCAGGGTGTACCAGGACCACAGCATCGGCATGCTCCTGCTTGGCCCTTATGACGTGCTTTGGCGTGAGACGGTGATGGGTGTTGCAATAGCCGGGATAGAGGATTATCCGTTTGTTGGTCTTGGTGGATACATAGTGGCCCAGGTTCTTATCGGGTATGAACAGTATCTCATCGTTTGGCACCGCTTCTACCACCCTAAGCGCGTTGGCAGAGGTACAGCAGTAGTCGCTCTCCGCCTTGACCGCTGCCGAGGAGTTCACGTAGCAAACAACCGTGGCCTTGGGATACCTCTGCTTCCACTGCCTCAGGTCATCGACACCTATCATATCCGCCATAGGACAGCCCGCGGTGCCTTCGGCAAGCAGCACAGTACGGGTAGGATTCAAGATGGCAGCAGTTTCCGCCATGAAGCGTACCGCACACAGGACTATCACCTCAGCATCGAGCAGGGTTGCCTGGCGTGCCAATTCCAAGGAGTCCCCTGTGATATCAGCAATGTCCTGAACCTCAGGCCGCTGATAGTTATGCGCCATGATGACAGCACCGAGCTCCTTTTTGAGTTCGAGTATCCTCTCCCGCAGCTTATCTTCAGTGAGTACTGTTGACACCGCCTTATCCAGAACCCTTTAGTAGGGATAGCTTAATCCAACACCCTATCGAGTGTCAACGAGCGGAGTGATTCGGGAGCCCCAACACGCTCACGGGTGAGGAAATAGCAGGGTTCCTAAACGACCCCGGTGAGATATTGCACCTTTTGCACATTCAGGTTAGAGTTAGTAAACGGTCAAGTTTACCTGATTGGCTGCATGCCCAGTTGCCCCCAGGCAGGAGGAGAAGGGTTGCATATCACCCATTTGCGCCTGACCAACTTCCGTAACTATCCTAGCCTCGATATTGAGCTCCCACCGAATATAATGGTATTCCACGGTGACAATGCTCAGGGCAAGAGTAACTTCCTGGAGGCGATTTACCTTCTGGCGACCAGCAGATCGCCTCGTGCCACCAACGAGAGAGAGCTTATCAACTGGTCTGCCTTAAGAGAGGAGCTTCCTGTCTGTCGCCTTGCGGCTGATGTTCAGAAGGCTGGGGGACATCTTAGCCTGGAGATCGCCCTCAGGGGCAAGCCCGGCCTCTTCAGGGAAGCTGAAGACTCTTTCTCACCGTGGCAAAGTGCTGCCAAGGCTCCACCCATCCACAAGCGTATTCGAGTGAACGGCGTAGTGCGCCGCGCCATTGACCTTATCGGCCAAATCAACGTCGTGCTGTTCAGCGTCCAGGACATCAACATCGTTGGAGGTGAGCCGGCGCTGCGCCGCCGCTATCTTGACATTACAAACTCTCAAATTGATCCCCACTACCTGCGCCAGTTGCAGCGATACCACCGGGTCCTGTGGCAGCGCAACCGACTTCTGCGCCAGATAGCTGAGAACCAGGCAAGCCCTGATGAGCTCTCCTTCTGGGATCAAGAGCTGGTGCAAACAGGCGCTTATCTAACAGTCCAGCGAGATCATATGGTCGCCGCGCTGGAACAGCTAACACAAGTCATCCATGACGAGCTCAGCAGCGATCAAGGAGGGTTAACACTAGCTTATCTCAGAAGCATCGATAAGGAGAAAGGAAAGGGCGATTCCCGGATCGAGGAGATTGCTGAGGTGTTTGCCCGGTCACTCCACGCAGCACGGAAAAAAGAGCTGGCTCAGGGCATATCGCTAGTGGGGCCACACCGTGACGATGTCCGTTTCTTGAGCAATGAGGTAGATCTTGGAGTTTTCGGTTCTCGAGGTCAGCAAAGAACTGTGGCACTCTCGCTCAAACTTGCTGAGGCCAAGTTTATGCTGAGCAAAACTGGGGAACATCCGATACTGCTATTAGACGATGTTCTCTCCGAACTCGATGGCCAACGGCGGCGTCACCTGCTTCGCTCTGTTGCCAGCTATCAACAGGTGCTGATGACCACAACAAACCTCGATCACTTCGAGCCCCATTTCCTGGAACAGGCGGCGTTATTCAGAGTAAACCAGGGCCGTATCGAGACCCTGTCGGGCTAAGCTTACAAATCCCCCTAAATCCCCCTTTGGAAAAGGGGGGACTATATTTGAGGGTAACGATAAGCTTCGAGGGAGAGGGATTCTAACGGAAGGCTCTAATGCGTTGCCTGAGGCCTGTCTCTACTGCTGTATCTAATGACCTCGGCGAAATTGCCGATCCTCATTTGATTGTTGGTCTCCATGATGCCATCATAAGTAAGGCTAATCCAGGGCTTCCCATACTTCTCGCTGAGCCTCTCCGACATGGCAGCCACAATCCCCCCAGGCATACAGCCATGCGGCATCACCGAAATCACGCCGGCAAACCTCGGATCCTCCAGCCACTCGATCCCTGCGCCTATGCTGAGAATCGCTTCGCCCCCACATTTCGGGGAGAGATATCTCCCTGCTAACTCCAGCAACTCTTTTGTTGTAGGGTCCTTGCCTTCAACCAGCTCGCCAAAATTGGCTGCTACTGAGTGCTCGTCCCGATCTAGCACGAACTTTCTTATATTGCCTTGAATAATCCTCTTCAAGTCCCTGTCCCTGATACCATCCTCGATATTCCGATGTGTTATGTACTTGAACCACTCCGCAATAGGGGAGACGATAGCCTCCAATCCCACCTTCTCACAATCTCTGACCAGATCGCTATTGCTGAATTTGTTGGAGCGTAGAAAGATCTCGCCGTTAATCCCCACAAGCGGCCTTCTTGGCTCACTGGGATCGATCAGCGACCTGAATCTGGGAGCGGCTTCCCTTATGATATCGTCAAGGGGTTCCTTTCTACGCATGAGGCTGGCGACCCCCAGCAAGTACTCATTGAACAACGCCTCTGCCGCCCCCTCCGATTTCTCATAGGGACGGGTGCGCCACAGCAGCCGCTCCAGATAGTCGACTGCAACAATGCCCCTCCAGGCCAGGCGTTCGAACCCCGCACCCAGGTTCCAATCGTGATAGCCATGATTGGACACTGTGGTTCGTATCGGGAAATCGAAGCCCAAGTCACGAAGTATCTTGATTTGCTCCACGGCATACTTACCGAAGCGGCATGGCCCGTATGCACCAGCCATAAACCCCTCGACATCCTCCAGGCCAACCCCTCCATTGTTATCCTCATCGAGGAACCTCATAAAGCTGCCCAGGGTTACCCTGTACGGCAGGCACTCCTTACCCGATGTCACCTTGTTACTATAGAGCATGTCTCTTTCGTCTGGCTCGGGAAGCACCACTGCTTCGACCCCGAACGCCTGCATCGCCGCGCACAAGGCGTCAGCGTGTTCGCACATCCTCGGTAACAAAACGAGCTTGCTTTCGCTGAACTTCGTATATGCTACACGGCGGATATCTCTCTCTTGGTCAAGGGACTCACCCGCCCTGCCCGAGCTGGCGAAGCCGTTAATGGTATCAACGAAGGCCTCAAGGCGGGTGACAATCCCCGCTTCGGCAGCATGCTCATCGATCTCCAACTGTCCCAAGGGCTTGCCACCCATTATATCTTCGACAAGATTGAGTATGAATGAGTTTGGCCCGCAGCCGAAGTTTGTCAGCACCAGCCCAAATAGCTGGGGGTCTTTTTCAGTTAAGGCAGCGCCAGCTATGTGCTTGCTTTCGTTGAACCAATACGGACGGTCTGAGTACTCCCTGACATCTACCGAGCCAAGCGGCAGAAATTCCAGCGGTATCGGCACGACGCCGAGCTGGGCAAGCTTTTCAGCTATTCCCAGGTTTGCTCCCGAATCCTGTGACATATAAGACCTTGCGAAAAGGACGACACCCAATTGGTCAGTTCGACGAAGCCGCGCCATCAGCTCCCTGCCAAGTTCAACCTCCGCCGCCTCGAAATCGCGTTGTGCCGCAATACCACGAGCTGCGGCCTCTTTTCCCTGCTTCCTGCTGAAGCCCATCTTCACTGCCACATCTGCAAGGTTCTTTATCACATCGGCATCGCCCCCGCTGAAGTCGATTATCGGTATCAACAGGCGCTTGCCCATGCCGAGGGCCTCACGTATGATAAACGGGGATGCCTGCACCAGGGGGCAAGCATATTTCTGATTCTCATCCCCTTCTTTGAGGCCCATGCGTATGACGGAGGGGTAAAGAATGTAGTCCACATTGTTCAGGCTCGCCGCATGACCGTGAAGGAGCTTCATTGGAAAACAACTGTCGGTGTAGCTCAACTCAACAGCCTGCCCCATGATCTGATTATTGGTCTTGCTGGAGAACACAACCTTTGCGCCGAGCGCATTCAAGAACCCAATAAATAGCGGGGCATAATCGTACATCATGAGCGCCCGGGGGATGCCCACCACAGGCCCGGTGCCTTCACCCTCGCGGTAATCCTTAAACAGCAGTCTCTCACGCTCATCGAATGGGGTTTCCCTCTTCTCGCGGCTGATGGTGCTGTCGAAAAGATCGCACCTGCTGCCGTAGAACGTAGGTTTCTCGCCGGGTATCTCCATACGGCTTATAGTGCAGTTGTTGTCGCACCTCTTGCAGGTAAAGGTGGAAAGCTTGTATTCGCTCTCAACAACCTTTTGCAGCCCCTTAAACTTTGAGGCCCTGCCGTCCATCTCCTCCCTGGCCAGAAGCGCTACTCCTATCGCCCCGCTGACATCCCTATGCTCAGCCACAAGTATGGTCTTCCCCTCGAGTGCCCTTCTAAAGGCAGAGACAACGGCATCGTTATAGAATACCGCCCCGGTCAACATGACCTTATCGCCCAGTTTCCTCGTGCCCAACACCTTGGACAGATAGTTCCCCGCAATCGAGTTGGCAAGGCTGGCTGTTATCACCTCCAGGGGCACACCTTCCTGCTGAGCTAAGGCAACTGACTGCCCCATGAAGGCGGCGCACCTCGACCCCAGGTCGATAGTGTGGGGCGCCTCGAATGCCAAAGCGGCGAAATCACCATTCTGAACGCGAACGCCAAGCTGCTCAGCCAGCTCGTCGATGAAGCTCCCTGTTCCTGCAGCGCACGCCTTGTTCATCTGATAATCAACGACAACGCCGTTTCGCTTGATAACAAGCTTCGAGTCCTGGCCCCCGATCTCAATGATATCTGCTTCAGGATCTATCTCTGCCGCAGCCCTTGTCTGGGCGGTGATCTCATTCCTTATCACATCTGCTCCGATAAAGCTGCCAACCAGATATCTACCCGAACCGGTAACCCCCACTCCCGCTATCGTGGGATTGTCGCCGACATCTCTGAGCAGGTTCCGAAAAACTTCTTTGATGGCCTCAACAGGCCTTCCTGCCGTCATCAGATAATTCTTCGCCAACACCTCGCTGCCGAACTCGTCAACTATCACTGCCTTAGTGCTGGTAGAGCCGATATCCACCCCCAGGTATCCTACAAACGGCTTCTCTATTTTCGGGGCTGCCCTGCCGTCCACCTGGGTGACCTTCTCCAGCCTCGGCATCTCATAGTAGCGCTGCTTGCTATCCTCCTCCGCGGGGACAATCACCTTTGAACTCTTCCCCGATTCCCTGCAAAGCAGAGCCGAACCTATCGCCTCGATATGGAGATAATTCTCGGGGACGATAACATCCACCGGGCAGCCATTTCTGGCCGAGAGTGTCTCATTGAGTGTCCTTAACATCGCACTGTTGGCAGCAACGCCGCCGACAAAATAGATTGGCTCCTCAAAAACCCCCTTCTTCAGCGAAGCCACCATTCGAGCTATGCTCTCGCACAAAGCATAGAGCATAGCCGACATTGGAACGCCCTTCTGCTGCAGATGAATAAGGTCCGTCTTGGCAAAAACACTGCACCTGGCGGCTATCCGTGGCGGGCTTCCCTCGCATTCCAGCGCAAGTCTCGCAAAATCCTCCAGAGTGACACCAATGCGGTACGCCTGCTGCTCAAGGAACCTTCCAGTCCCCGCAGCACAAAGAGGATTTGATACCACCTGCCAGGGCTTTCTCAGCCCATCCACAAGCGCTATCACGAAAGAACTCTGTCCGCCAATTTGTATGATAGTTTTCGCATCGGGGTGGGAATGCAGGAGTCCAGAAGCGATTGCCAGTGAGCTGCTGTATTCTGCCCAGTCCAGCTCCTTGGGTATGGCAACACTGCCGGGGCCAGATACGCCAGCTGTGGTGATTTCCTGAAGGTTGAACTTCTCGGAGAGCCTGGAGATGAGTGAGGCGACGGCTGACTTGGGGCTGGCCGTTATCTTCTGAGCATCAAAGTACACGGCTCTGCCGTCTTCAGCCACAAGAGCCACTTTGACATTGACGGAGCCGACATCCAGCCCTAGAGAGTAACTCATTATTCACTTATCATATCATATCTTACCAGAAATTGTAGCACATGAAGAAGCATTGTAAAAGAGGCAAGCAGTCCTTTTCTCTTGCCACGCTGCCCCCCGGGGTTTCGCCCCAGATGTCCGCCCCCTCCCTCTTACTCCCTCCCGCCAGGGGAGGGATGTCTCTTGCTCCTCTCCCTCGAAGGGAGAGGTTAGGTGAGGGTGTATGCCCTCTCCCTCCAACTCCCTCCCGCCAGGGGAGGGATGTCTCTGCGAAGGGCTTGACAAACCTGACAAAAAATGTTACAACTCCACAGTCCGTCATTAACGGAAAACTAATGCGGACTTGCCTGCACTATCAGGTTCGCACGGCGGCGGAGAGCAGTCCGTTAGTCCACAATATAAGCGAACTAATAAGCGATGGGAGGGCTATGTGGAAGAGTCTACACTGATACTCACGTATGCAGGTATGGGTCTCGCTGTGATGATGATAGGGTTTATCGTCTTCCTCCAGGGCGCTATTCTGGAACATCCTGAGCAGCAACAAACACTGGGGCGACGGGTAAGGACCGTAGGCACCGGACTTTTCGCCATAGGCCTGGCCTACGTCGTCAGTTGCCTGGTGATAGCGCTAGTATAGCGCAGCTCGGTCATCATCAGCACCCTATCTCCTTCGCTACAGGACTTCGTCCCCATCGAAAGACCTTCGCGAATTGCTCCTACCCCTGTCACCGCTAGAAGCGGCCTACCACTTCAGTCAGGCGCCCTTCTGCGACCGTCAGAAGTGCTCGTCCCACCGCGATGGCCACCTCAAGAGACGGCAGCGAAAGGCCAACACCCTGCTCCGGCGTGCCCGAGCGCGGGAAGAAAAGGTTGACCTCAACCCCCTCCCCGTCGCCCTGCCTCCTGACGGCGAACTCGGCACACTCTACGAAATCGTCGTAGTCGGCGTAGTTCTGCGCTGAATCAGCAGCAGGCACTCTACGCTGAATCCCCGTGATCACCGCCATCGCTCTCCTCCTTCTGCTGCCGCTCCATTGCTGCGGTGTGGGGCCTGCAGACTACCTGTAGTATATATATCGCAGGTCAGTATCACAAGCGGTATGGGGTTTGCTGGCTAAGACAAGGATCAGCTAGGCGGGTAAAAAAGCAGCAGGCAGTTAAGTGGAAGGCGTCAGGCGCTACCTATAGCGGGTAGATTGGCCGACGTCGGCCAATCTACCCAGAGCCGG
>CAZCXP010000087.1:0-10819 GCA_964502665.1 uncultured Dehalococcoidia bacterium
CGGGGGACGATGTTATGGTGCAGATGCTGGATTGGAGCGAGGAGACATAGTCAAATAAAACCGCCATAGGCGAGCGCCCACCAACGAATGATGAAAATTGTGAGCGCATCAGAGCGTGGGTGAGTTGCCCGACGTCGGGCAACCTACCCAGCCGTTCGTGGTGAGCTTGGGCCGTAGGACGGCCGACCTGTCGGCCTCGAACCATGAACGGCCCCCCGCGTACGCGGGGGCTCAGGGCGAACGGAACAAATGTATTTTAGGAATAACAGGTAGGAGAGCCAAAGATGGTTCCTGTTGTCTGTGTTGTCGGTAGGAGAGGGGTAGGCAAGACACACGTTATAGAGATGTTAGTAGCTGAGCTCAAGAATCGAGGCTACCGGGTGGCTACCGTCAAGCACAGCGCCCACGACTTCGACCTGGACCGGGAGGGGAAAGACTCCTGGCAACACGCCCAGGCAGGAAGCGATGCCGTGGTTATCAGCTCACCACAGAAGTTTGCCCTGATCAGAAAGGTTGACCACGATACCACCCTGGCCGAGCTCTCCCGGCTTATCGGTTCGGATTTCGATATCATCCTCGCCGAGGGATTCAAGCAGGACAAAGCAGTCAAGATCGAGGTTCACCGCAAGGAACTGGGAACAAGTCTAATATGCAAGCGGGAGCAACTCCTGGCCGTTGTTACCGACGAAGAACTGGGGCCGAATATACCCCAATATGCCCCGGATGATGCCCGAGGGCTGGTTGATCTCATCGAGAAGAGGTACCTCGACAAGGAGGCGAAAGAGGTGGTCTCGCTCTTCGTCAACGGGGAGCCGGTTCCGCTCAACGACTTTGTCCGAGGTTTGTTCAGCAACACACTGTTTGGCATGATCTCATCGCTGAAAAGAATCCCCAAGGCCATCAGCATTGACATATCGGTCAGAAGGAAAGCCAGAGAATGATCTTCGAGGCAGCCGATTTCGTTTTCGAACCACCGAGGGAGATAGCGTTCGCCCGCCGGGTTCTGATCAAGCCCAGTGCCCACTGCTCCCAGCCTCACCCGATAACTACCAGCCGCGAGACCCTGGGGGCGCTCATCGCCGGCATCAGGAGGGTCAGTGTGGCTGACATCCTGCTCCTTGAGAGAAGCTCAGGCCCTGAAACAATGCACTCAATTTACCGAGAGCTGGGCTATGATTTCCCACACACGATGCTGCTCGATGTCGACCAATGCGTCCCTGTGGCAGTGGAAAACCCTCTCCCCAGACCCCTCGCCATCTCCACATTCTGGGTGCCCAATGTCATATTGTCCTGCGATTTTCTGATAACCGTTGCCCCGTTCAGGGTAGTAGCAGGTAGCGGCAATTTTAGCATCAAGAACCTTCTGGGGTTGCTCCCCGCTGCCAGGTACCAGCGCGAGCTGAAGGCCCTGAATGGGTTTGAGCAGCACACGGACATCGACAGTATTACCGCCGATCTCTACTTCACCCTGCCCTTCGACCTGGGGATAGTCGACGGTCGCAAGAAGCTAACCAGCCCCGATGATCCTCTCCACGGAGACATCGAGGACTATGGCAAGGTCTTTGTCGGCCCGCCCTACGAGGTGGACTACGAGGCTTCGCAGGCCGCGGGAGTGATGACAGAATACCTCCGCCTGATCGAAGAAGCTAAAGCTGAAAGGGGAACGTCAGTCAATGACAACAGAGAACGATAGAGGCACCAGCGAGGCACAGTGTAGCTATTTCATAGATATGAACTGGTACCAGGAGCAGGGGCGTTCCTTCACACTACTTGCCACAAGCCGTTTGTGCCCCTCGTCTCAGAAGAAGAAGATACCGAAGTCAGAAACTGCTCTGTTGAACACCTTGAAGCAGTGTTGCTCCAAATGGGAAGGATTTGTCACTCCAAGTATGCCCTTGCTGGAGGAGATCTTTCGCCTCTTTCTCGCCAACGGCAACAAGCCTCTCGCTCTGGAGCAGATACAAGAGAAACTGCAGGAACGATTGAGTGACAGCAGCGAGCCTAGAGACCTCTCCATCCCCAAGCTGAAACGCATTATCGAAAAGGATCGCTACTACGGACTGAAGCCTGTTACCCCGACTGATGTGGAAGAGCCTAATACCTCACCCCAAAGTTTTTGAGGCTCCCGTTGTACTCTGACCACTTCACATCCACCCGCCTGACTTCAGCCCGGGGAGGGCCGATATTGAGGTGACTGAGCAACTGGTCAAGGCTGTCCTTTTCGCCTTCCGCATATACCTCAACCGCTCCGCCGTCCGATAGATTCTTCACGTAGCCCTTTATTCCCAGCGCTGTGGCATTTCTCAGCACGAAGAAGCGGAAATTGACACCCTGCACACGGCCATGTACGGTAGCTAAGACGGCTGCAAGCTGCGACATTCCACAACCTATGCGGACACCCTAGAAAACCCTGAGGATTCTGGCAAAGGAGCGAGACTCGATGCGGTCCAGGCGGTGCAGGCCGCAGTCTTGGGCAATTCTCACCGCCTCGGCGAACTCCTCACCGGAAACAGGACGAGCCAGCTCGGGGACATCGAAGGCCTTATAGCAGGGATGATACTGGGCCATTACATTAAGATAGGTATTGGTCGAGATCTTCTGGCCCAAGAAGCGACAAACCTCGGCGGTCCCCGCAAACCCGTGGGGCAAGACGAGATGGCGCACCAGCAGACCCCGGGTGGCAACACCATGATCATCTAGCTGCAGGTCCCCTGCCTGGCGATGCATCTCACTTACCGCTGCCCTATTCACCTCGGGGTAATCCTCCACTCCGGAGAAGCGCCGAGCCGTTTTCTCATCGGAGTACTTCATGTCGGGCATATAGATATCGATAACGCCATCGAGAAGACTGAGGGTCTCTAAAGAGTCGTAGCCCCCGCTGTTGTAAACCAGAGGAAGGGAAAGCCCAGCCTTTACCGCGATCTCCAGCGCCTCGAGAATCTGAGGGACCACGTGAGTAGGGCTCACCAAGTTGATATTATGGCAGCCCCTCCGCTGCAGAGAGAGCATCATCGCCGCCAGCTCCTCGCTCCCCACCACATGCCCTTCGCCAAGCTGGCTTATAGTGTAGTTCTGGCAAAAGCAACACCTGAGATTGCAATAGGCGAAGAATATCGTCCCCGAACCACTACTCCCCACCAGTGGTGCTTCCTCCCCGAAGTGTGGCCCGAAGCTCGAGACCAATGCCTGCCTTCCGGTGTGACACTTCCCTACCTCCCCCTCCAGACGATTGACCCCGCAGCGGCGAGCACAGACATGACAGTCCTCCAAGCGCGCCAGGGCCTGCTCCACCCGCTCCCGCAGCTTGCCAGCTTCATACAGTTGCCGATAGGCTGCTATCGAGTTACTCTTCTTCCTCAGTGCCCTTCTCTTTCTTTCCTTTCTTAACAACCTGAACGGTGGCAGGAGCCTGCAACAACTCCGAGACTGATGGCTTTTTGGCCCCTTTTCTGGGCTTCTTTGGCTCTCGGTGCCGGTAATCTCTTCTCCCCATTTTCAACCTCTTCCTGACCTTCTGCAGAAGCCTTATCTCTCAGCTAGAGTTTAGCAAAAGAAGAACACTGTGTAAAGCAAAGGAGCTCCTGTACTGTAGGCTGAATGCCAACTGCTCAATCAAGAGGCTGCTTATCTCGACGCGACTCCAGCCACTTCTGCTTCTGCTCTGCCCTGATCTCAGCATCGGTGGACTGGTAGCGCTGGCGAAAGGTCTCTCTGAAGAGGGGAAAGCTACCGTCGAGGATAGACTGCCTTATCTGCTCCATCAATCTCACGATGAACCTCAGGTTGTGGATTGTGGCCAGGCGGTAGGCTAGAAGCTCCTGACACTTGAAGAGGTGGTGAAGATAGGCAGCGGAGAAATTACGGCAGGTATAGCAGTCGCAGTCGGGGGCGATTGGCCCTTCTTCTTCTTTGAAGCGAGCGTTTCCTACGCTATGGCGACGGTCTTGACCGAAAACAGCGCCGTTCCGAGCCAGCCTGGTAGGCAGGGCGCTATCGAACATGTCGACCCCACGTGCGACACATTCCACCAGGTCCTCCGGCGACCCCACCCCCATCAAGTAGCGTGGTCTGTCACCAGGGAGAAGGGGGACCGTTTCATCTAGCAGGGAATGCATCAGCTCTTTCGGTTCCCCCAGGCTCAGGCCGCCGATGGCATACCCGGGGAAGTCCAACGATGTAAGAAAGTTGGCCGACTCTCGCCGCAATTCAGCAAAGGTGCCGCCGTGCACGATGCCGAAAAGAGCCTGGCCTTGTCGACCATGCCTTCGCTGGCATCTCTCCGCCCAGAGATGGCTGCGCTCCGTAGCCCGCCGGATGCCTTTCAGATCATCGCCATAGGGAGGGCACTCATCCAAGACGGTGATAATGTCGGCACCGAGTTCCTCCTGGAATTCGATGGCAAGCTCAGGGGTGAGGAAGTGTTCGCTGCCATCGATATGTGAGCGAAACAGGGCACCTTCGTCGCTGATGCGACGAAGGTGCCCCAGGCTGAACACCTGAAAACCACCGCTATCGGTAAGAATAGGCCCATCCCAGGACATGAACCGGTGTAATCCCCCCAACCTTGTGATGGTCTCTATACCCGGCCGTAGATAGAGATGATAGGTGTTGGCCAGAACCATCCCTACACCCAGTGACTTGAGATCGTGAGGGGTTAGGGTCTTGACCGTCCCCTGGCTTCCCACGGGCATAAAAACGGGCGTTGGCACCGAGCCATGAGGCGTGGTCAATGTCCCGGCACGGGCCCCCGTTTTGGGGCACGTCTTCGCTAACTGGAAGAGCTGGCTCATCAAGAATTAGACCCAGAAATTCAAACAGAGGACGGCGAAAATCACACCCAGATAAGGAAAAGCGGAAAGCTTGTACACCTTCCACGCGTCCCGGGAGGCACAGCTCCGGAGGAGATTGTAATTGGCATAGACCATGATGATGCCCAGGATATTCGCTACCCCCAAATAGAGCCAACCGAAGTCGCCAACCGCCCAGAGAGCGATAGAGGCTGCGTAAAGCAGAACCGACAAAACCAATAACAACTTTATGGCATCCTTGGCCTTCCAGGTCACAGGGAAATATGCGACCCCAGCCTGGAGATAATCTTCACGGTTAGCGACCATAACGCTCCAAACATGCAGCGGGATCCAGACGGCGATAAGAATACAGAGGAAG
Source organism: uncultured Dehalococcoidia bacterium (assembly GCA_964502665.1). GTDB lineage: Bacteria > Chloroflexota > Dehalococcoidia > SZUA-161 > SZUA-161 > SOKG01. The sequence continues at coordinate 5,167 of CAZCXP010000087.1, forward strand.
AGGATAGTTATATCCAGTCGGTGGGTGACAGCCACGTAACCAATGAGCACCGGGGCACAACCTGCGATGCCACCTTGAATGACGCACATGACCCTTTTACGAAATACCGAGGCTGCCACGGTGCCGCTAAGACCGAAGACAAAGCAAAGCGGATGCAAGAACCATGCCAGAGTTAGCGCAGCAAGAACCAGAAACACGCTCCACACCAGAGCCTTTCTGGCAGGGACTATCCGTTTCGCTGGCAGTGACCGTAGATGGGTTCTCCTCATCCTGGCATCGACATCCCGGTCAAGGAAATTGGTCACGCCGTTGGCGCCAGCACTGCCCAGGGTGATCGCCGCCAGGGCGAGCAAGAGCACATCCCAGGGAGCGCTGCCCTGCCCGGCAATGATTGCTGAGCAGACTCCGATGAAGGCCAGCAAAACGGTCTCGCGCGGTTTGAGCACCGTGACATAATCGATGATCCCCTTTCCCCGGGGTTTCACACCTAACTCATGCACAAATGTGCCCTGAGCTGTTTCAGTAGCCTCTGTCACGCCTGACACTCCCCTCCAGCTTCTTCCTGTACGCTCTTATAATATCATGCCGCCGCAATACTCCCAATAGTTTCGTAGTGTCGTTGCGGTCCACCACCGGAATACGTCCCACATCCTTGGCCCCGAGCTTGAGCAAGGCCTCATATAGGGATTGATCGGGGTAAGCTACAATCGGGGACTTCATGGCTATGTCTTCTACCCTCAGCTCACCGCTCTCGCTAGTTGTGGCAGATTCAACATCAGCCAAGGTAACTACGCCGCAGAGACGGGCATCTTCGTCAACAACAGGGAATCCGTGATGACCGGACCGAGCAAGCTTAGTCATCAGCTCAGTGACCGGCATCTTTCCTAAAACAGTGGGGAAATCTCGGGTCATTGCCTCGGCCACGGTGATGGACCTCATCACATCCACATCTTCGTAGCGGCGAAGGTCGATGCCTTCCCTACGCACCTTGGTGGTGTAGATGGTCTCAGGATTGAATGCTCTGGAAACAACGGTGCTGATAACCACCGCTAGCATCAGGGGCAGGATGATACTATAGTCCCTGGTCATCTCGAAAAGGATGATGATCGCGGTGATCGGGGCTCGCGCCGCCCCTGCGAAAACCGCTGCCATCCCTACCACAGCGTACGCGCCTGAAGGAGCCGTGATCGTGGGGAAGATTCTGTGGGCCATCTCTCCAAAGGCGCCACCAAACATGGCACCCAAGAAAAGGCAAGGGGCGAATATCCCCCCACTGCCGCCGCTGCCGATGGTAACCGAGGTAGCTATCAGCTTCAATGCCCCCAAGATGAGCAGAGTGCTCAGGGCTATATCGCCGTGGAGAGCCCTTTCCACACCCCCATAGCCTACGCCAAACAGGTCAAGGCTATAGAGCCCAATGAGCCCGATGATAATTCCCCCGAAGGCAGGCTTCAGGTACGGTGGGAATCTCCAGCCATCGAAGATGTCCTCTGACTTATACAGAACGTAGATGAAGGCAAGAGCGACAACTGCGGCAGCAATGCCGAGAACGACATATATAGGTATCTCCCAGGCAGTGACCAATTCGTAGGCGGGCACTACGAATGATTGTGTATCCCCCAGGAACGCGTGGGCGACGACATCAGCCACAACGGAGCTGATAACGACGAACCCGAAGCTGCGGGTCATGAATCTGCCGAGGATGACCTCGAGGGCAAAGAATACACCAGCAATGGGTGCGTTGAAAGTAGCTGATATGCCCCCTGCAGCACCACAGGCGACAAGAGTTCTCAGCCAGTCTTCAGGTAGCCTGAGCCATTGCCCCGCAGTCGAACCTATTGCGGAGCCGATCTGTACAATCGGCCCCTCGCGCCCTACTGAGCCCCCGCTACCTATGCACAGCGACGATGCTACTGCTTTGGCGACGGATACCCGGGCGCGGATTCGTCCCCCTTTGGCGGCAACGGCTGCCATTACCTCGGGGACACCATGCCCTTTGGCCTCTCTGGCAAAGAAATGGATGATGAGCCCGACCAAGAGCCCGCCGATCACCGGTAGCAGAATGACATAGTATCTGCCCAGGGACCCGAATACCTGTTCCCCGCCATCAAAGAAAAGCGATTGGAAGCTGGATATTAACCACCTGAAGGCTACAGCCCCCAGACCGGCGCCAACCCCTACCAGGGTAGCCAAAGCCATGCCGCTAGTGGTCTCCGAAGCGGTCAGCCAGCTAAGAAGGCGCTGTAGCCGAGCTACTATTGGCTCATATAGCTTCATTAGTTCGAAAATAGAGTTTAATCCGTTCGCCCTGAGCCCTTCGATTGACTCAGGACAGGCCTGCCCCTGATTTACTTGGGTAGGTTGCCCGACGTCGGGCAACCCGCCCGAAGGCGGATGCTCTCACGATTTTCAGCATTCGCTGGTGGGCACTCGCCCACGGGGTTGTCTAACTCTGCAGCAGTTCCGCAATCACACTCACCGCCACCTCACGGGGGACATCATCACGAATCACCGGCCGCCCCACATCAGCAAGCAAGACCCAACGCACCTCCTCTTCCCTTGTTTTTTTATCCAACTCCATAGCACGAAGTATTCTTTCGATATTGACATCGGAGCAGGCCGTGGGCAGGTCGAACGTCCGCAGTAGGGCTTCCTGCCGCTGCACGACCTCCTGGGACAGCAGCCCCAGCCGCTGGCTGATCATAGCTGCCCCCATCATCCCGATAGCAACCGCCTCTCCATGTAGAAAACGCTCGTACCCGGCCGCTGCCTCCAGGCCGTGGGCAATGGTATGCCCGTAATTCAAAATAACCCGTATCCCCCGCTCTTTCTCGTCTTCGCTAGCTATCTCAGCCTTAATAGTGGCGCTTCGCGCTACTACCTCCCTAGTGACTTCGTCCTGCAGCTCAAGCAGCTCCTGTGACCGCTCCTCCATAAGCTCCAGCAGATGCGCATCGCGGATCATGGCATGCTTTGCTACCTCCGCCCAACCTGAGACTAACTCCCGGCGTGGCAGAGTGGTCAGGGTCTGGATATCGGCAAGAACAAGCCGCGGCTGATAGAAGGCTCCAATCAGGTTCTTGCCCTCGGGATGATTTATCGCCACCTTCCCCCCGATAGCGGAATCGACCATACCGACCAGGCTCGTGGGTATCTGAACCAGGGGCAGGCCACGGAGAAAGGTGGAAGCCACAAACCCAGCGAGGTCTCCCACCACCCCCCCACCCAGGGCGACGATGCTATCGCCACGTTCGGCACGGCGATCCACCAGCCAGTCATAGATGCTGACCGCCGTCTCAAAGGATTTGCTTCGCTCTCCCTGAGGCACTACCATAGAGTCCACAACGAAGCCAGCTTCCTCCAGAATCTTCTTCACTCTGTCACCGTAGAGCGGAAATACCCGGTCATCGCTCACAATATGGGCCCTGCCCCCAAGTCCAGCGTTTCGCATCCGCCTCCCCAGCTGGTCAAGGAAGCCCCAGCCGACAAACACCGGGTAGCTTTCGGTAGCGGTGGTCACGACGCAGGCCGCACCCTGCTCTTCACAATATGGAGCATCGGATTCCCTTGCATCGGGCATAGAGGGAAGGACAATCCCCTCCCTTTTCTTGCCGCTCCCGTACCTCCAGCCGCGTATCACCTCTTCTGCCGCCTCCTCGATTCTCAAATTGTCGGTGTGCACCGTCCAGTCCGACAGAGCATAATAGGGCTGGCGAAAGCCTTTGAGCCACTCGATGCGCCTCAATGGGTCAGGCCCAGCGAGCAGGGGCCGAACTTCCTGGTCAGCGCTATCCTCAGCATCCTTAAGCAGCCGTTGATAAATGGTGGCTGGCTTCGCCTCAAGGCAGATAACCACACCGCTAGCCATCATCAATCCCCGGTTAGAGGCATTCATAATGGCACCACCGCCGGTGGAGATAACCACCTCCTTTTCCTGACATGCCCTCTGCAGAACTTCCCTCTCCAGCTCGCGAAACCGGCTCTCCCCATCCTGGGCGAATATCTCGGCAATCGGCTTGCCACAGAGGCGGACGATCTCCTCGTCAATATCGACAAAGCTCCAGCCCAATCTCCTGGCTACCTCCTGCCCCACCTTCGTTTTGCCGGTATAGGAGAAGCCAGTCAGGACGATGTTCCCAGCAGTTCCTTCACCCACTGTACCCCTTCTCGATAGTCGTACTCTCCCAGCGCCTCAGGATAGAAGCGCTCACTTTCAAAAATAATAGGAAGCAAATCTTTATCACAGTCCAGGCTGTGTAACACCCGGGCGATGTCAACCCAGCCGTCCTCAGCCCTCTGGCTGGGGTGTACCGGGATATGTCGAAAGGCGAGATAGTCGTCCCGGCTACGGGTATTCCAGAGATGAATGGAGCCCAGATACGGCAGAAGCTCCGCCTCAAAATCGTAGAGATCGAAGCCATTGTCAAGGGCAGCCAGATGCGTATGAGCAGTGTCAAAACAGTAGCGCAGCGGAGAGAACTCCTTCAGCACCGCAGTAAGGAACTCGGCATTTATCAGAGGACTTTGACCCACACCCTCTATATGAATGGGGATACCCCTCTTGAAGCTGAGCTCGGCGAGGCGCTCACAGCTCCTCCAGGCAATCGCCTCCAGTTTATCCTCGCTCTCGCGCGAAGCGTTCGATGTCGGCGACGGAAAGTGAACTACCACATATTCAGCCCCAAATTCCCCGGCCTGATCCATGGTCAAGGTGATCATCTTCATAGTCAGTTCCCTGTTATCACTGTCCACGTCGCAGAGAAAGGACCAGGTCGGAGGCTGAGGATACCAGTCAAGCTGGACTAATGGAGCATGTATGCTCCAGTCAAGGTCATGATGCTCGATCAACCGTCTAAGCTCGGGAAGATCATCGGCGGGAAGGTTATAGAACTCGCCGCGGTTGAGGCCATTGCCAACTATTATCTCCTCCAAGAGGTCGGTCTGATGGCAGTGAAAGCCAAGGCTAATCATGAAGTCTTCCGGCGCGAGTGTTGAGCTATGCGCACTCAGCTTTTTCAATTCTAGTGTGCGGCACAATGTCATACAGAATCCCTCTCCCTTGAAGGGAGAGGGTAGGTGAGGGTGAATTCCCCCTCCCCTTAATCCCCTCCCGCCAGGGGAGGGGAATTACTGGAAATACGGTTTTGCTGAGACCTAAAAGCTGACGGCTGAACGCTTACGATTCAAGATAACCTCGGTAGTTGCGCAGAGTCTCGGCAATGTGGTCGCCCCCGAACTTCTCTAATAGCGCTTCAGCGAGGACTATGGCCAGCATCGCCTCCCCGATAACCCCCGCGGCGGGGACCACGCAGACATCGCTTCGTTCGAAATGAGCCTCGACTGCTGCGCCGGTTCTCAAATCGGCCGAGGGCAACGGTTTGGCCAGGGTTGGAATGGGCTTGACGGCGGCGTGGATGACTATCGCTTCGCCGTTGCTCATACCCCCCTCAATCCCCCCAGCCCTGTTCGTGAGGTGCCGCCACCGCCGCTCTGCATCCAGCTCGATTCTGTCATGAACCTGCGAGCCACGAAGGTCTGCCGCGGTGAATCCCGCTCCGATCTCCACACCCTTCACCGCGTTTATGCTCATCATCGCCTGGGCTACCCTGCCATCCAGCCTGCGGTCCCAGTGGACATGGCTCCCCAGGCCGAT
>CAZCXP010000088.1:0-10667 GCA_964502665.1 uncultured Dehalococcoidia bacterium
GATACCTGTGGACAGCCCACGGTAGATTCCCCACCAACACCCCTGGCTGGTGGGGTGGGGCACACCCCTTCAACATCCTCGACTGGACCGTGGTCCACAACGGAGAGATTTCCTCCTACGGCATAAACCGGCGCTACCTGGAGGGTTTTGGCTACCATTGTACCATGCAAACGGATACCGAGGTGGTAGCCTACGCTATAGACCTCTTGGTACGAAGGCACGGACTTCCGATCGAGATAGTGGCCAAGATACTGGCGCCTCCCTTCTGGAGCGATATAGAGCGTGGTCCTGCGTATGAGCAAGAACTACTTCGCACTCTACGCCAGGTATATGGCAGCCTGCTGCTGAACGGTCCTTTCACCGTGATAATAGCTCATCAGGGTGAAATGATCGGGCTTACCGACAGGATAAGGCTGCGCCCGCTCACCGTGGGGACTAAAGGCTCCACGCTCTACCTCTCTTCGGAGGAGTCAGCCATTCGCCTGGTGTGCCCTGATCTTGAGCGGGCCTGGATTCCTATGGGCGGCGAACCTATCGTGGGCAGACTGGAGAAGCCTCTTATACCCAAGGAAGTTGCTGTCGCAGGAGGGACGAGACGCCATGCTAACTAAGCGGATCATCCCTTGCCTTGATGTGACGCAGGGCCGTGTAGTTAAGGGCACGAGCTTCACCAAACTCCGCGACGCTGGTGACCCGGTGGAGCTGGCTGCATTCTACTACCAGCAAGGCGCTGATGAGCTGGTCTTTTTGGATATCGGCGCCACTCCTGAGGGCCGAGACATCATGGTCGATGTAGTCGAGCGCGTATCGGAACAAGTCTTCATTCCACTGACCGTCGGTGGCGGTCTGCGCGGCATTGCTGACATGCGGCGCATGCTGGAGGCAGGGGCTGATAAGATAACCATCAATACCGAGGCGGTGCGCCACCCCGAGCTTATCAGCGAAGGGGCCAAGAGGTTCGGCTCTCAGTGCATTGTTGTCGCCATCGATGCCAGGCGATGCAGTGGCGATAACGTGCCCACCTGGGAGGTTTTGACTCACGGCGGTCGGAGGCCAACGGGGATCGATGCCCTAGAGTGGGCTGAACAGGCAGTTAGCCTCGGTGCAGGCGAGCTGCTCCTCACCAGTTGGGATGCCGACGGCCATCGAAGTGGGTATGACCTGGAGTTGACCGCTGCCATCAGTGATGCGGTGACGGTGCCGGTCATCGCCAGCGGTGGCGCGGGGACTCTGGAGCATCTCTACGAGGCGCTTGTCAGCGGCAAGGCCGACGCTGTCCTCGCCGCAAGCATATTTCACTACCGGACCTATTCAATCCGCCAGGCCAAAGAATATCTGGCTGCAAAAGGGATTCCTGTAAGGAAGGTAGCATCCGAAGGAGGGGCTGACGGTGAAGACCTATCTGCCGCCGAAGTTCATCGTTGAGCGAGACCCGGAGCGCTGCATCCAGTGTCAGGTGTGTGTCAACCAGTGCAGCTTCGACACACACTACTACGATGCTGAGGACGACGAGGTCAGGAGCCGCGAGGGGACATGCGTCGGCTGTCACCGCTGTGTCCTCTTTTGTCCTACCGACGCTTTGAATGTCAGAAGAACTCCGTTGGACTACAGAGAGAACTACAACTGGCGACCAGAGGTAATTGAGGACATCATGAAGCAAGCCGAGACCGGCGGCGTCCTTCTTACCGGAATGGGCAACGATAAGGGGTATCGCGTCTACTGGGATCACCTGGTTCTCAATGCCAGCCAGGTAACCAACCCCTCAATAGACCCGCTGCGAGAGCCGATGGAGCTCACCACCTATATCGGACGAAAACCGGACAGGGTTGATATAGACCCCGACTCCATGAGCCTGAAAACGAAGCTTGCTCCTCAGGTCAGGATCGAGGTGCCGGTGATGTTCGCTGCCATGTCCTACGGCGCAGTGAGCTTGAATGTCCACGAGTCGCTGGCACGTGCAGCCACCGAAGCGCAAACGCTGTGGAACACCGGCGAGGGGGGACTTCATCCTAAGCTATATAAATATGGGGCTAACACAATCGTCCAGGTGGCCTCAGGGCGGTTTGGCGTACACGCCGAGTACCTTAATGCAGCCAGAATAGTCGAGATAAAGATCGGTCAGGGGGCGAAGCCTGGCATAGGGGGGCACCTTCCCGGCGAAAAAGTAAGCGCCGATGTTTCCTCGACCAGAATGATTCCCCAGGGTACAGATGCCCTATCACCTGCACCGCAGCACGATATTTACTCCATCGAGGACCTGGCTCAGCTTGTACACGCTCTGAAAGAGGCCACCAACTACACCAAGCCGATATCGGTAAAGATCGCTGCTGTCCATAACTCAGCGGCTATTGCCAGTGGGATGGTACGCGCCGGGGCGGACATGATAGTGCTCGATGGTCTGCGGGGCTCAACCGGCGCTGCACCCAAGATTATACGCGACAATGTCGGCATTCCCATCGAGATGGCTCTGGCCTCAGTGGATACCCGGCTGAGGCAGGAAGGCATCCGCAATCAGGCCTCTGTTGTGGTTTCCGGCGGGATCAGGAACAGCGGAGATGTGGCCAAGGCAATCGCCCTTGGCGCCGATGCCGTCTATATCGGGACGGCGGCTCTCGTTGCTCTGGGCTGCTGCCTTTGCCAGCAGTGCCACACAGGGAAATGCGCCTGGGGTATATGTACCACCGATCTCCGGCTAACCAAGAGGGTCAACCCTGACATCGGGGCCAGGCGGCTGGCCAACCTGCTCCGCGGCTGGGACCTGGAGCTGAAAGAAATACTGGGCGGCATGGGCATCAACGCGCTCGAGAGCTTGCGAGGCAATCGCTTGCACTTGAGGGGTGTCGGACTTACCGATACCGAACTCGAAATCCTGGGAGTAAGAATGGCAGGTAGCTGAGATGGCAGACAACGTCTATAGCAATAGAGCTGACCAGGTAGTCAAGATCAATGCCTACGGTGTCTCCTACCGCGAACTAAATGCCCGGCTGAGGGATACAGTCTCGAATGGAACCCAGAGGATTGAGATTCACAATGTGTATGGGCAGAGGTATATCGGCACGGACTTGGACAAACCGGTGGATATCGAGATATATGGTGTTGCTGGCAATGATCTGGGGGCTTTCATGGATGGGCCCAGGATTACTGTCCACGGCAATGCTCAAGACGGCTGCGGAAATACCATGAACAGCGGGGAAATAATAGTCCATGGCCACGCAGGGGACATTATCGGCCTCTCCGCCCGGGGAGGAAAGATCTTCGTCCGGGAAGATGTCGGCTACAGGGCTGCCATCCACATGAAGGAGTACCAGGACAAGAAGCCGGTGCTGGTCATCGGAGGCACTGCCCAGGACTTCTTCGGCGAATACATGGCGGGCGGAATCGTGATCCTACTCGGCCTCAATCTGAAGGAAGGTGAACGCCATAAAGCCAAGTTCATCGGTACCGGCATGCACGGGGGTGTTATCTACTTGAGGGGCAGCGTAGATGATTTCCAGTTGGGCAAGGAGGTAGGCATTGTCGAGCTCGAAGAAGATGACTACCGGCTTGTTCGGCAATTTGTCGGCGAGTTTGCGGCTCATTTTGATTACGACGCCGAGCAGATATTGAAAAACAAGTTCATCAAGCTGTTCCCTCTTTGGCTCAGACCTTATGGCAGACTGTACGCGTACTAAGGGGAGTGATCGAGAGATGATAGGGCTGGAGAATCACCAAGTAGAGAGGAAGGTCATAGCCATTCTGAAGGTTCTCAGCGACTCACAGGAGCCGCTGGGTGGCAGGGTTATCGCCCGTCGTCTTGGAGACCTCGGCATCGAGCTCGGGGAAAGGGCAGTGAGGTACCACCTCAGGCTGATGGATGAGCGAGGCCTTACCAGCTCTGTGGGACAAAGGGATGGCAGGTTGATTACACAGAAAGGAATTGAGGAAGTAGAGTGCGCCCTGGTTAGTGACAGGGTAGGATCAATAGGAGCCAGGATTGAGTTGTTGGCTTATCAAACCTCATTCGATCCGGAAGAGCGAACTGGTAAGGTCCCTATCAACACGTCCCTATTTCCCAAAGAGGAATTCGCCCGCGCTGTCCAGGCGATGAAAAACGCCTTTGGATTCGGGCTTTGCGTCAGTGACCTGGTAGCCGTGGCTCCTGAGGGAGAGAGGTTGGGGGAGGTGGTTGTACCCGAGGGCCAGGTCGGTTTGGCCACGGTATCCAGTGTCGCGATAAGCGGGGCTCTCTTGAAAGCCGGCATCCCGCTTGATTCAAAATTCGCCGGCATACTGCAGACTCGGGATCAAAAGCCACCTCGCTTTATCGAACTGATAGAGTACTCAGGCTGCTCGCTGGATCCCGCGGAGATTTTTGTCGCAGGCAAGATGACCAAGGTCGCTGAGGCGGTATATAGCGGCGAGGGCAAGATAATGGCCAGCCTCCACGAACTCCCCGCTCGCTGTAGGCCAGTGGTGGAGGAAATTACTGAGAAATTAGGCAAGGCTGGCCTAGGCGGCGTGATTTTGATTGGAAAGGCGAACGAACCGGTGTGTGAAATCCCCGTGGGATCAAGCAAGGTGGGAATGATACTCCAAAGCGGGCTCAATCCCGTGGCAGCCGCTGTGGAGAGGGGGATAGAGGTGGTAAACCGCGCGATGAGCGGGATGATCGACTACCGCAGTCTAAAGAGCTTCTGGGACCTGTGAATGACGGCGGTGGAGAATAGCTAATGGTGCCGAGAGTGATAATCATAGGTGACGAACATCAGCACGTCTGGAGGCTCAGTAAAGAGCTGGTCGAGCGGGGTTTTGACTGCTCCATTGCCTGCGACGGTGAGTTGATCCCGAAGAAGATCGCTGAGCAGGACCCAGACCTGCTGCTGGTGGCTGTCAACGGGTGCCAAGACAGCTCGATGGTGAACTATTTAGCCCAGCGGCCGAACGAGCTCAGGGATTCGCCCGCAATAGCTCTTCTCTCCCTCCACAACCTCGACGATTTCGACCCTGGCCTGCCCGTGGATGACTTCGTGGCGGAGCCCTGGGATGCGAGCGAAGTTGCTCTCCGAATAAGGCGAACCCTTCGACGTACAAACGGCACTGGCAAGGCGCAGTCGATAAAATGCGGCGACCTGGTGATAGATGTGGACAATTGCGAGGTAACAGTGAATGGCAGGTTAGTAACATTGACCTTCAAGGAATATGAGTTGCTCAGGTTTCTAGCAAGCAACAGGGGAAGAGTCTTTACGCGTGACGCCCTGCTCAACGAGGTCTGGGGCTATGACTACTATGGCGGCGACAGGACAGTGGACGTGCACATCAGGAGGCTCAGGAGCAAGATCGAGGACTCCGTCCATACCTTCATCGAAACGGTGAGGAATATGGGATATAGATTCAGGAAACAAGCTTAGACCGTAATCACCTGCATGAACGGTCATATTATGAAATCCTGTCAGGAATCGAGAGGACGAAGTGTGCTAAACAAAGCGATACTAGTGCTTGAGGACGGCTCGGTCTACCAAGGGCATTCGTTCGGCGCAGACGTACAGGGCTATGGTGAGGTCGTGTTCAACACCAGCATGACTGGCTACCAGGAGGTGTTGACCGACCCATCCTACGCGGGCCAGATTGTAGCCCTCACCTACCCCCTCATCGGCAATTATGGAATCAACCTGGAGGACTTTGAGTCCCAGCGCATCCAGGTGAGCGGGTTCGTCGTCCGTGAGTACTGTGACAAGCCCAGTCACTGGAAGAGTACGAGTACGCTGGATGAGTTCCTGGCGGGGGCTGGGGTCCCGGGTATAGGTGACGTGGACACCCGCGCGCTCACGCGGCATCTGCGCTCAGCCGGGGTGATGATGGGCATGATCACAACTGAAACGACCTCCGGCGAAGCACTGAAGCGGCTGAAAGAAGCACCTCGCTACGACGAAGTCGATTTCGTCAAGGGAGTGAGCACCGGCGTTGCGTACGAATGGACCACTCCATCTGAGGCAGACCAACTAAACGGACACCACGTAGTTGTTGTCGACTGCGGCCTGAAATGCAACATTCTGAGGATCCTGGGGGGAATGGGCTGCCGACTAACCGTTGTCCCATGCACGACCTCCGCGGAGCAGATACTAGCCCTCAAGCCCGATGGCATCCTGCTATCGCCGGGGCCAGGCGACCCGGCGCTTCTGGATTACGTAGTGGAGACCGTGCACAAGCTCGTCGGGCGCAAACCGATAATGGGCATTTGTCTTGGTCTTCAACTGATAGGCCGCGCCTTCGGCGCGGAGACCTTCAAGCTGAAATTCGGACACCGGGGCGCGAATCATCCCGTTCGTGAGCTGGAGACCGGACGCGTGTACATAACGTCCCAGAACCACGGATATGCCATCAAGCCGGACACCCTGAAGAACGGTGTCGAGGTAAGCCATATCAACCTCAACGATGGCACTGTTGAGGGCCTGAGGCACCGCGAACTGCCGGTATTCGCCATCCAGTATCACTCCGAGGCATCGCCCGGTCCTCAGGACAATATCTACATGTTCAAGAAGTTTGTGGAGATGCTGAAGTAAGTCCAATTGCAGGATAGGATTGTGGCTAGCATGGTGAGAAAACCTTCAAAAGTCCTGGTCATCGGCTCAGGCCCAATAGTGATAGGGCAGGCCGCTGAGTTTGACTACTCCGGCACCCAGGCATGCCGCGCCCTCAGGGAGGAGGGCGTGATATCGGTGTTGGTGAACTCCAACCCGGCGACCATCATGACGGATGAGGGCATAGCAGACATAGTGTACATCGAGCCCCTTATGGTGGATGTAGTTGAGCGGATCATTGCCCGGGAGCGGCCCGATGGCCTCCTGCCTACACTAGGAGGGCAAACCGGGCTCAACCTCGCTGTGGAACTCGCCGACGCCGGTATCCTCGACAAGTACAATGTCCGCTCCCTGGGCACGCCAATAGACACCATACGGAAGGCGGAAGACCGCGAGCTGTTCAAGCGGATGCTGATCGATATCGGCGAGCCTGTGCCCGAGAGCGCCACAGTGAACACGCTTGAAGGGGCCCGGCAGGCCGCTAAGGATATCGGGCTTCCCGTTGTGATCCGTCCCGCCTACACGCTGGGCGGCACAGGCGGTGGCATCGCCAGAACGTGGCAAGAGCTCGACGAGATCGTCTTTTCAGGGCTTGGCGCCAGCCGCATATGCCAGGTGCTCGTTGAGAAGTGCCTGGCCGGCTGGAAGGAGATCGAGTACGAGGTGATGCGGGACACCGCCGATACCTGCATCACCGTCTGCTGCATGGAGAACATCGACCCCATGGGGGTGCACACCGGGGACTCCATAGTGGTCGCTCCCAGCCAGACGATGACCGACAAAGAGTACCAGACGCTGCGCTCCGCCAGCATCAGGATTATCAGGGCCCTGGGCATAGAGGGAGGTTGCAACATCCAGTTCGCCCTGAAGCCGAGCACGGTGATAGAGCCGAGGCGAGGTAACGACAATCCCTACTATGTAATCGAGGTCAATCCACGAGTGAGCCGCAGCTCGGCACTGGCGAGCAAGGCCACCGGCTACCCCATTGCTCGAGTTTCGGCCAAGATCGCCGTCGGCAGGCGCCTGGATGAGATTGGCAACAGGGTCACCGGCAAGACCACCGCAGCCTTCGAGCCGACGATAGACTACATAGTGGTCAAAATGCCCCGCTGGCCTTTCGATAAATTCGCCTCGGGCGATCGAGTCATCGGCACCCAGATGAAGTCCACCGGCGAGGCTATGGCGATCGACCGCTGCTTTGAGGCTGCTCTACAGAAGGCGGTGAGGTCGCTCGAGATCGGCGGCAAGTCGCTGCAGTGGGAGGACCCGCGATGGAAAGACGGCGACTCCTATCCTTTGCAGCCGAACGACCTCAGGCTGTGGGCGCTAATGGCATTGTTGAGACGGGGCGCGAACGTTGACGACCTGTGCCGCCGCACTGGCATCGACCCCTGGTTCATGGGTAAATTCCAGAACATAGTGGGGATGGAGAAGCGCCTGCTCTCGGAGACCTTGACGCCGGAACTCCTGCGTGACGCCAAGCGACTCGGTTTCTCCGACGAGCAGGTAGGAACCCTCGCTGACAGACTCCCTGAGCAGGTGAGAGACCTGCGACGGAGCTGGCAGATACGGCCGGTATACAAGATGGTGGACACCTGCGCCGCCGAGTTCGACGCTGAGACCCCCTATTTCTACAGCACGTACGAGAGCGAGAACGAGGCGGAGTATATGCCCGGGCGCAAGGCGCTCGTTGTCGGCTCAGGCCCGATACGCATAGGGCAGGGCATCGAGTTCGACTACTGCAGCGTGCACTCAGCCTGGGCTCTCCAAGAGGCGGGGTTCAAGAGCATCATGGTCAACTCCAACCCGGAAACGGTGTCAACTGACTTCGACATCAGTGACCGGCTTTACTTCGAGCCCCTGGATGAAGAAAGCCTGCGGGACATCTTGGAGAATGAGTCCGGCAACGGGCTGGCCGAGGACACTGCTCCCTCCATCGTGCAGTTCGGGGGGCAGACGGCGGTGAACTTGGCGCAACCACTCGCCCGAGCTGGCATGCCGATTCTGGGATCAAACGCTGAGACAATCGATATCGCCGAGAACCGCATGCGGTTTGAGGAGTTCCTCGATAGGTTGAACATACCGCAGCCACCCGGTGCTGGCCTGTTCTCTCTGGAAGATGCGCTCACCACCGCTGATCTCATCGGCTACCCGGTGCTGGTTCGCCCCAGCTACGTGCTCGGCGGCAGGGCCATGGAGATTGTTCATCACCCCTCTGAACTCGCGCGCTTCATGGCTTTGGCCGCTGAGGTTGATCCCAAGCAGCCAATACTCATAGATAAATACCTGGAGGGCAGGGAGGTCGAGGTCGATGCAATCTGTGACGGTGAGCGGGTTCTCATTCCGGGCATAATGGAGCACATAGAGCGCGCCGGAGTGCACAGCGGCGATTCCATGGCGGTCTACCCTGGTGTCAATCTCACAGAACAGGAAGTGGAGACGATCGTCGACTACACCGTCCGGATCGGAATAGCGCTCCAGGTGAAAGGGCTGATGAATATCCAGTACGTGATAATGCCTAACGGGGACGGCACAGGCTCCAGTATATACGTGCTGGAGGTCAACCCGCGCTCCAGCCGTACGGTGCCCTTCCTCTCCAAGGTCACGGGCGTCCCCATGGTTCGTGTAGCGACCAAGGTAGTGCTGGGCGTGAGCCTCGAAGAGCAGGGGTATCCTTCCGGGCTGTGGAAGAGGAAAAACCTGGTTGCCATTAAGGCGCCGGTATTCTCGATGTCGAAGCTGCCGGGCGTGGATACGTATCTCGGCCCCGAGATGAAATCGACGGGAGAGGTGATGGGGATTGACTATGATTTCGGCGCAGCGCTGGTGAAGGCGCTTCTGGCAGCGGGACTTGCGCTTCCGCCTGAGGGGTCAATCTTGCTCAGCATAGCTGACAGGGACAAGACATCAGCCCTCTCGCTCGTAAGGAAGCTCGCAAGGGTCGGGTACAAGCTGTATGCCACCGAGGGAACGTCTGACGTAATTCGCGCTGCTGGACTCGAGGTTACCATGATCAGTAAGAAAATCAGTGAAGGTAGTCCCAATGTGATCGACGTGATTCAAAGTGGCACCATCCATGCGGTGGTTAACACGATCACCGGCGGACGTGTCCCCATGCGCGATGGTTTTGCGATTCGCCGCGCTGCCGCCGAACAACGCATCCCTTGTTTCACATCTATCGATACTGCCAGCATAGCGGTAGAGGCCCTGGCTGTCCTCAGCCAAGGAATTAGTGTCCAACCGCTGCGCGACTATCTGAACAAAACGCAGGAAGACATTGCGGCCGGCTTGACTCAACCCGCAGCTCCTCCGTTGGTTCGATCAGGCAGCGAGGCGTTGCCCCAGCAATAAGACTGAGATAAAGCAGGCGTCGGTTCTCAAAGAGATGGAGATGTTGAAGAGTCTACAAAGTCTACACGGCAAAGAAGGGCGTAATTGCCAAGACTATTTCCCCTCTATAGGTGGAGCCATTTGTTTAAAGAAAGCTACATATAAATCGGTGGCCAAAAGTTCAGACATACGTCCTTGTTTCCACTTCTCAGTTACAATCTCGCCAAAGCGTGAAATAGTCTGCTGAATGTCTTCAGTCTCTACTTCATAGATCGCTAGATATTTCCCATGCCCTTCTGGTGGTTCGTCATTCTTAAACCGCGTCCCTCTCAGTATACCTGGTGTTTCCAGGACATCCGGTACGTGAACAGTGTTATACCAGTGGTTGAACTCCTCTTCTCTTGCTGGGTCAGAGCAGTTACTTTCAGCGACAAGAAGCCATTTTTCCATTTTTTCCTCCTCCACGGTAGATCATATCCTAATTGGCCGCTAGAAAAACCGAAGGGCCTCCGTGTAGGAATCATACAACTCGATTACAGTGTTTTCAAGGGTGGTATGGGAAATACATTGCTTTTTAGATGTAATCTTCCGCTGCCTTCTAGCTTCCAATAAAAAAGGGGCCGCGCAAAGTCACGCTTGGGCCCGTATCGTAAAATATTGACTTCTTAAACCCTACTCGGAGCTTTCTTTTTACCTCAGCGTCGAGTGGCTACCATTGAACGAACATAGAAATGTCTGATTTGCTTGTACTATGACCACACTTCCCGCAAGGAGTCATTG
>CAZCXP010000089.1:0-7243 GCA_964502665.1 uncultured Dehalococcoidia bacterium
GGGGTACGCATCACCCCCCATGCCATGTACATGTACGCGGGCCCAGCCCCAGGATTCGAGCAGCTGGAATTGCACAAGTACGGCTTCCGCATGGACTGGAGTTCCATGTCAGAGAGGCTCGAGGATCAGAAAACTAGAGGTGTAACGGTCACTGGCGGGTTAGCGCCGATCACCGACAAGGACGCGATGGGCTGGGCCAAGATAGCCGGCATGCTTACCAGTCCACCGTTCATCAAGGAGCTGCTGCGCTCCATCTTCTGGTGCCCGCCGCACCCACCCGAGGTTGAGGTAACAGCCGAGAACATCCCCTATATGCAGGTATATAAGCAGTACCAGCCGGATGTCTGGACCGAGGAATTGCTCGACATGACCCTGTTTGACCTCATGGACGAGTACATGGAGACCGAGCCCATTAAGGTAATGCATGCCGTAGTAGCATGGTACTCAGGGGCTGCCGGTCACTGGGAGGGAGTGGCTATCCCCGCTTTAGGCTGTGACGTAACCCTCACAATATACAGCGGAATCAGCGTTCCTCGGGGGGGCATGCATGGCTATTTCCACTCGATAATGCGCTGCGCAATAGCCCACGGCGCGGTGGTGCGTACCTGCTGTCCCGTAGAAGAGATCATTGTCGAAGATGGGCGAGCAGTCGGCGTGCGGTTAAGGGAAACCGCTACCCGCGACGAAAAGAAGATATGGGCGAACAAGGCTGTGGTCAGTGATGTCGACGTCAGGCAAACCTTCTCCAAACTGATCGGCCCCCAGCATCTGGGCTCCAGCTTCAGGAGAAAAGTGGAGGACATCAGCCTCAAGGGAGGGAGCATCTGGGTGTCCCACATCCTCACCCGTGAGGAGCTTCGTTGCCGTCCTGAGTTCAGGAACCCAGCTACGGGAGACGATCCTGGCATTGGCCCGTACCCCTGCGACTCACGGGAGATCTACTACGAGCACGTAGCGGATGTGGATGGCCGGAGAGGCAACCCCACCGTGCCACCCGAAAGATTGCTGTGGATCTCGACCCCAATCCGGCGGTTTGCTGCCACGGACCCACAGTGCACCATACCAGGCCGCTACCTGGCGTCCCCTTTCTACGTCTTTGTTCCTCCGCCGGAGTATCACGCTGTAAGTCCAGATGCCATAGACAAGGTCAAGGAAGAGACAAACGCCTACATGCGCAAGGCCTTCAGTCAGGTAATCGAGGGTCTGGATGATGAGAACGTCGTTTACCACTGGGCAAACACCCCATATGAGTCCGAGTTTCGCAACACCGGTCTCATTGGCGGCACATGGTGCGGTACCCGCCACTGCGGCGACCAGTGGGGCGAAAACCGTCCCATTTCAGAACTAGCTCGCTACCGCACCCCTATCGAGGGGCTTTACCTTTGCAACCAGACATGCTGTCATCCCGGAGGTTTGGCCCTGATGGCCATCCCCTACAACTTGATGCATATCCTGATTGAGGATGGCCTCGTTGAGCCCGGCGACTGGTGGTACCCGTCACCGTGGTATATACCACAGCGAGAGAAGGTATCTGCGATACCACGCTGAGAAGGAGGATAAGTACTATGCCCAATCCATTGATTGGCAAGATATTCGATGAGTTTCCCGATGAGAGCGAGTGGGATGTAGTTGTCATAGGTGGTGGGCCCAACGGTCTGATAGCAGGAGCCTATCTGGCCAAGGCCGGGTTGAAGGTGGCTGTTGTAGAGCGCCGCTACGAGATTGGCGGCGGGCTGGCCACTGAGGAGATCATGTTCCCCGGCTACTACTCCAACATGCACGCCGTCTACCATTTGCTGGTCGACCTCATGCCTGTGCTCAGGGACTTTGATATGGATCGCCATGCCCTGATGTGGACTAGACCCAACGCCCAGACAGGCATGGTATTCGAGGACGGCAAGTCACTGCTCCTGGCGCGGATGGCAGAGGACACGAAGGATTCCATCAGCAAGTTCTCTTTCAAGGACGCCGTGACCTTTGGCAAGGTGATGAGGGGCTGGCGGCGGATCGTGACCGATATTATAGGTCCGGCCACCTTTGTACCTCCCTTGTCTCCCCTGGATATAAGCATAGCTATGCAGCGCACCAAAGTCGGCAACGAGATGCTGGAGCTCGTTGAGCGCAGCCCTCTGGACATCATCACCGATACCTTTGAGGACGACCGCGTACGCACTCTTATGCTATATGTCAGTTGCATGTGGGGGCTCGACCCCAGGGAGACCGGGATAGGCATGTTTGTCCCCCTCTATCTAGACCGGGCGATGAACAAGTGTTACTGTGATGGGGGATCACACAAGTTTGCCGGTGCCCTGGCACGTGAGATCGTTGTAAATGGTGGAACGATTCTAGATGCAGCCGAGGTAACGAAGATCATCATGCAGAACGGCCATGCCGTCGGCGTTGAGATTGCCGAGGGTCGTACCCTGCGCAGCAAGGTGGTTATGTCCACTCTCGATCCCCAGACAACATTCTTCGATCTTGTTGGCGCGGATAATATGCCAGCGGATCTCAAGGAGTCGGTCGAGGGGTGGAAATATGACAAGTGGAGCTTCAACACCCTGCACGTTGCCTCTAAGGAGCCTCCGCGCTATGCCTGCGATGACCCCTGGGTCAATGAGGCGTTCATGGTGATCTTCGGCATTGAGAGCACCGACCAGCTTCTGGCCCATTGGGATAACGTGGTCGCTGGCAGGGTAGATAATATCTTTGGTGGACACTCCACCTGCGAGAGCCTCTTCGATCCCCATCTCGTCCACTCCCCCTGGGGCGGGCATGTCTCCTTCTTCCAGATGCATGCTCCCTATGAAATCGAGGGCGGCTGGGAGAAGCGCGGCCCGGAGCTAGAGGAGGCGATACTGGCCAAGTGGCACAAGGCGGCTCCAAACATGACAAAGGAGAACATAATCGCCACCAGCCAGGAGACGCCTGAGGGCATTGCGATCCGTTTCCCGAACATGCGCCGCGGCGCGATTAAGCACGGTGACTACGGGCCTATACAATTGGGTTGTTTCCGCCCTAACCAGGACTGCTCCGATACGAAGACGCCCATCGAGGGCCTTTATACCTGTGGTGCATCCAACTATCCGGGAGGGCTGGTCCTCGGTGGGTCAGGCTATCTCGGTGCCAACAAGGTAGCTGAAGACCTGGGTGTTACTAAGTGGTGGAAACCAACACCCGAGATGGAGCGCTACATTAAGACGTACCTGGAGTAAATTCCTTTGTCCTGGTTGCATGGTGTCTGCAAAAGTGGTACATTGTCGCCGGGGTAATAGTGCTCACTTCAAAACGTGAAGCCCTACTTCGTCCGGGCCTGGAAACGGCGGCAGGATTTCAGACTTAAGGAGGGAACGATGGGAACCAACAGGGGGAAAATCCTGGATGTCAATCTAAGCACTGGCCGTGTCGGGACCACCAAGATAGGAGACGACGTGCTGCGGAAATTCATCGGGGGCAGTGGCTTGGCGGCCAGGCTGTTTCTCGACCGCGTCCCCCCAGATGCTGCCCCCCTCTCTGAGAAGAATGTCCTTTTTCTAATGGCTGGGGCCTTAGCGGGGACGAACTTTCCCACATCATCGCGCCTTGTGGCTGCTTTCAAATCCCCTTTGACCAACATCTGGGGGCAGGCCTCGGCTGGAGGCAATTTCGCCGCGGAGATAAAGGGGGCTGGCTATGACGGGATCGCCATATCAGGTGCTGCAAGTAAGCCTGTCTACCTGTTGATAGAGGATGACAAGGTTGAGATCAAAGACGCCGCTGATATCTGGGGAAAGGACTGCTATGAAACCACCGACATCTTAAAACAACGGCATGGGGCGAAGACGGATATGCTGGAGATCGGTCCAGCAGGAGAGAAGCTGGTGAAGTTCGCCAGCATATTGAACGGCAAGTGGGGCTTTATTAGCCGCTGCGGTGGGGGAGCGGTGATGGGCTCCAAGAGGCTGAAGGCCGTCGTGATCCGCGGCACCGGCAAAGTGACGCCGGCGATGCCCGAAGAATTCAAAAATGTACGCAAGAGCGCCCTGGGCAAGAACAAGGAGAGCGTCGTCACACAGGCCCTCAATGCTGCCGGTACAGCCATGGGTGTGGAGGTCAATGCTATCACCGGGGTCCTGCCGGTCAAGAACTTCACCGTAGGTGACGGCAATTTCCTGGCCCCAAACCTGACCGGTGGCGCGATAACCGCGCAGTACCTCACCA
The DNA here is from genome assembly GCA_964502665.1 of uncultured Dehalococcoidia bacterium. GTDB lineage: Bacteria > Chloroflexota > Dehalococcoidia > SZUA-161 > SZUA-161 > SOKG01. Next base: position 4,198 of record CAZCXP010000089.1, read on the forward strand.
AGCCGCATGCCTGCTTCACCTGCCCCATTGCGTGCAAGAGAACGGTCAAGGTCGCTGAGGGTCCCTACGCAATAGAGGAAGGCCCCGGCCCTCAGTACGAAACAGATTGTGCCTTCGGATCCCTGCTCGTGATTGACAACCTGGCCGCGGTACTCAAGATGGCAGAGATGGCCAACCGGTACGGAGTGGACAGCATTAGCTGTGGCGGTACCATCGCCTTTGCTATGGAGTGCTTTGAGAAAGGCCTTATTACCTCGAAGGACCTTGATGGCGGCCAGTTGAGATGGGGAAATCCAGATGATGTTCTGGCAGTGATGGAAAAGATAGCCAAACGCCAGGGCTTCGGCGATGTGCTGGCGGAGGGCAGCCGAGCCGCCGCTAAGAGGATAGGCCGTAATTCTGAAGATTATACGGTCGAGATCAAAGGTCTCGAGTTCGCTATGTACGACGTCCGGGGGTCCCATGGACATGGCCTGAGTTTCATGACGTCCAACCGCGGCGCCTGTCATGTCGCGTCTGCGATAGGCATGATCGAATCAAGCTGGACCACGTGGCCAGATGTGGGTATAAGCGGCGGCTACGATCCAAAAGCGGATGAGGGCAAAGGTGAGCTGAACGTTACATGCGAAAACATAAACATGTTGGCCAATTCAGCAACGCTGTGCCTGTTTGGACTCATGTCCATTAGCATTACCGATCTGGCCGAGGCGCTGAAGAGCAGCACCGGCTTTGACTACGACCTCAACGAGATTATGGAGTGCGGCGAGCGTATCTGGATGCTTCAAAGAGGGCTGAACAATCTCATGGGCGTCACGGCTGCAGACGACCGAATGCCGAAGCGGATCATGACCCCTCACACCGAGGGTGGTGCTGCCGGCTCCGTGCCCAACGTAGAACTCATGCTGAAAGACTACTACAAGGCGAGGGGGCTGGACGCCAACGGCCGTCCATTAAAGGAGAAACTGAATAGCTTGGGGCTGTCTGATCTCGCTGCTAAGCTTTATTGAGGTCCTGGATAAGAGTTTGCTTTTTGGGTGCGCGGTACCTCTCCCCTCGGGAAGAGGTACCGCTTGTATTGAGACCAAAAGGATGAAACAGGGATGCTTACCAAAGAAGAGTTGGTGAGGTACGAGAGGCAGATAATGATACCTGGGTGGGGGGAAGCCGGACAGGAGAAGCTCAAGAGGTCAAAGGTCCTGGTTGCCGGCGCCGGGGGACTTGGCTCGGCCATCCTGACCTATTTGGCTATCGCTGGCGTGGGCAGGATAAGGATTATCGATGGCGACAAACTGGAGCTTGGCAACTTGAACCGGCAGGCGCTGCACTCGGATAAGGACATAGGAAGGGAGAAGGTTGATTCGGCTAAAGAGAGGCTTGAATCGCTGAACCCAGATATCCACATAGAGGCTATAGGGGAGGTAATCGCTGAAGACAATGTCTTTGACCTGGTGGCTGACTATCCAATAATCGATGCTATGGACAATCTCCCCGCAAGGTACCTGCTGAATAGGGTAGCTGTTCGAAGAAACCTTCCCCTCTTTCATGGCGCGGTTTATGGTTTTGAGGGAAGGGCTACCACCATAATTCCGGGCGAGACGCCGTGCCTCAGGTGCTTGTATCAGGGGGTCTTGCCTGGCAAGATCCCTGTGGTCGGAGTCACGCCAGCGGTTATCGGCTGCATCCAGGCTACCGAGGTGATCAAATATATACTAGGTATTGGAGAGTTACTTACCAACAGGCTCCTGCTCTATGATGGGCTTAGCCTGAATTTCAGCGAGGTCAAGTTGAAGAGAGACCCCGATTGTGAGGAGTGCAAAGCGAAATAATAGTCTGGTATCGGAAATAGGAAATGAGCGTTAAGGTAAAGATATCGTCGCTGCTGCGCCAATCTACCAACGGCCAGGAAATAGTGGAAGTTTCAGGCAACACGCCATTGGAGTGCCTTCATAGCCTTAAGTCCGAATTCCCCAAAATGAGGAAATGGCTGTATGACAAGCAGGGCGAGCTGCGTCCTCAGGTCTGGTGCTTCGTCAACGGTGAGAAGATTCTCAGAGGTGATCTGAACAAACCTCTAAACGATGGTGACGAACTTTTTGTCCTTCTCGCCATTGGCGGCGGATAAAATAGACTTTGTCTGCGACTACCGCCTCCATACGTCAGGGGCAGCACCGCTGTCCATACCGTGCCACCACTACCTCACATGGTGCTACCCCTTAAGAGTGATGAGGAAATGGCGGAAGTGCAAAACAAGAACAAGCACCATACTCAGCGGCAGTTACAGGCCTTATTCTAGAATAGCTTGATTTGTGTCTATGGCTGGGATAGAATGCTGTTCGCGGTGGTGAGAAAGGGGGTTATATGAGCAAGGACGAAAGATATGACGTTCTGATCATAGGTGGGGGACCCAATGGGATGACGATAGCGGCATATCTGGCCAGGTGCGGGCTAAGCGTGTGCGTGCTGGAGGAGAGGGTGGAGTGTGGTGGAGCCTGTGAGACCGTGGAGCCAATACCGGGGGTGCGAATCTATCCCCACGCCATGCTCATGTACGCGGCGCCTGCCCCGGGATTCGAGCAGCTTGAGCTGCATAAGTACGGCTTCCGCATGACGTGGAATCCGATAGATATGATGAAATCGTTGAGCGCCGGTAACACGACCACCGAGGGAGTGAGCCCGATCACTGAAAAGGACGTGATGGGCTTTGGCAAGCTCGGCGGCCTGCTCGCTCAGCCCCCATTCACCAAGGAGCTGATGCGCGCCACCTTCTGGTGTCCGCCGCACCCACCCGAAGTGGAGGTGACGGACGAGAACGTGCCCTATATGCAGGTGTACAAGAAATACCAGCCAGATGTCTGGACCCACGAGCTGCGCGAGTGGACCATGTTCGATCTCATGGACGAGCATTGCGAAAGCGAGCCTTTCAAGGTCACGATGGCGTTCGCAGCCTGGGCATCTGGGGCAGCCGCGCATTGGGAGGGCGTGGCCATCCCTGCCTTGCTTTCTGTCCAGCTCCTCATTCTACCCAACACGGGCAAATTGAGTATTC
>CAZCXP010000089.1:7253-10599 GCA_964502665.1 uncultured Dehalococcoidia bacterium
CCTCGCGGCGGCCTGCACGGCTATTTCCATGCCATCCATCGCTGCGCTGTAGCCCACGGGGCAGTGGTGCGCACTACATGTCCCGTTGATGAGATCATCGTTGACGACGGGCAAGCACTGGGCGTTCGATTGAGGGAAACGGCCGCGGTGGGCGGAAGGAAAGTCTGGGCAAACAAGGCGGTGATCTCCGCTGTTGACTACCAGCAGACGTTCCTCAAGATGATCGGGAGGCGGCATCTGGACCCGGGCTTCATTCAGAAGGTGAAGGATATCAGCCTGAAGAATGGCACCCTCTACGTGTCCACCTTCCACACTCGCAGGCCCTTGCAGTGGGCACCCAAATTCAAGGCGATGGCTGAGAGCGAAACAGGTGTAGCAGGCCCATTCAATACCCCCTCGGGTGGCGTCTACCCCTCAGATTCAAGGGAGCTCTACTATGAGAACGTGGCCGATGTTGATGGTCACAAGAGGAATCCCAGCCTGCCGCCACAGAAGCTGCTGTGGTTCCTGACCCCATCACAGGCCTTCAATCCCACGGATTGCCAGGCCTCCTATGCCAAGGGGTATATCTCGGCTGCCTTCGAGGTAAATGTCCCCATACCTGAGTATCAGGTGGAAGGGCCAGAGGCTCAAAACGAGAATAAGGAAGAGCTGGACGCCTACATGCGCAAGGCCTTCAGTGAAGCGATAGATGGCCTCGATGATGAGAACATCATTCATCACTGGTCGGCAACTGGCCGCGAAGTTGAGTTTCGCAACACCGGTCTCATCGGTGGCACCTGGTGCGGCAGCCGCCACTGCAGAGACCAGTTGTGGACCCAGCGTCCCATCCCTGAGCTCGCTCGCTACCGCACACCTATTGATGGACTCTATACGTGCCATCAGACAACGGGGCATCCCGGAGCGTTGTGCCTGATGGCCATCCCGTATAACCTGATGCACATACTCATCGAAGACGGCATAGCCGAGCCGGGCGATTGGTGGTACCCGTCGCCCTACTACATTCCTCAGCCGGGCAAGGTGCCTGCGATACCGCGGCATTAGAGAAGGGGGCATTACGGCGATGGAAGAAATCTTCGGGCATATGTTTGAGGAGTTTCCCGATGAAAGCCAGTGGGACGTCGTCGTCATTGGCGGAGGGCCCAACGGTCTGATGGCTGCAGCCTATCTGGCCAAGGCCGGCCTTAAGGTCGCTTTGGCGGAGGCTCGCTACGAGATTGGTGGCGGGCTTGCTACAGACGAAATCCTCTATCCCTGCTACTCGTCCAACCCGCACGTCGTCTATCATCTGATGGTCGACTACATGCCAGTGATCAGGGACTTCAATCTGGATGGGCCGGCGCTGGTGTGGATCAAGCCCAATGCGCAGACCGGCATGGTCTTCGAGGACGGGAAGTCTCTGCTGCTGACACGCATGATTGAGGACACCAAGGACTCCATAAGCAAGTTCTCTTTCAAGGACGCCGTCGCCTTCGGCAAAGTGATGCGGACCTGGCGGCGGATTGTGGACGAGATAGTGGCCCCCGCCACCTATGTACCTCCCATGTCTCCCCTAGACATGACCATAGCTTTGCAGCGCACCGAGGTTGGCAATGAGATGCTGGAGATCATTGAGCGGAGTCCGCTGGACATCATCACCGAGACCTTTGAGAACGACCGCGTGCGCGCTCTGCTACTGTACGTTAGCTGCATGTGGGGGCTTGACCCCAGGGAGACCGGCACAGGCTTCTTTGTCCCTCTCCTTCTTATTCGAGGGGCTAACAAGTGCTATTGCTACGGGGGTTCGCACAAGTTCGCCAGCGCCATGGCACGTGAGATCGTCAGGGCCGGGGGGTTGATCCTGGAACATGCGCCGGTGAGCAAGATAGTGATGGAGAACGGCCGGGTTGCCGGGGTTGAGCTCGCAGAGGGTCGTACCCTGCGCAGCAACGTGGTTATGTCCACACTGGACCCCCACACTACCTTCCTTGACCTGGTTGGCGCGGAGAACCTGTCGACGACTCTGAAGGAGTTGATCGAGGGGTGGACGTACGACAAGTGGAGCTACTACACACTTCATGTTGCCTCCGAGGAGCCCCCGCGCTATGCCTGCGACGACCCCTGGATCAACGAGTCCTTCATGACCATCTTCGGCATTGAGAGCACAGACCAGCTCCTGGCCCACTGGGATAATGTGGTAGCAGGCAAGGTAGGTGATAACTTCGGTGGGCATGCCACCTGTGAGAGCTTCTTCGATCCGCACCTGAGCGACAAGCCGGGCAAGAGTATTTCGTTCTTCCAGACGCACGCTCCCTATGAGATTGAGGGCGGCTGGGAAAAGCGGGGTAAGGAGCTTGAGGAAGCAGCGCTGGCCAAATGGCACAAGGCAGCCCCGAACATGACGCGGCAGAACATCATCACGACCACCTATGAGACGCCTGAGGACATCGAGGTCCGCTTCCCCAATATGCGCCGCGGCGCGATCAAGCACGGCGACTACAAGCCGATACAGCTATTCTGTTTCCGGCCCAACCAGGAATGCTCCAGCACGGCGACGCCCATCGAGGGCCTCTACGTATGTGGTGCATCAACGTATCCCGGGGGGCTGGTGCTCGGGGGTCCCGGCTATATCGGTGCGAACAGGGTGGCCGAGGACCTCGGTGTTACTAAATGGTGGAAACCTACCAAAGAGATGGAGCAGTACATTAATACGTACGTGCAATAACCAAACTGGATGGTTGTAACCGCTGGCATTAGGCGGCAAGAGATGCTATTATGTTGAATGCCCTGGACCGGTATAGCCTGTAGTGGACCTAAGGTGCTATTGTGACGAAGGAAAAAGAAGGCGCCTTGAGTGGATACCGTGTCTTGGACCTGACTGACAGCAAGGGCGCTTACTGTACCAAGCTGTTCGCCGATCTAGGCGCGGATGTAATCAAGATCGAGAGGCCGGAAGGTGATCCCGGCAGAGCCATGCCCCCATTTGTCGATGATGTGCCTCACCCGGAGAAGAGCCTCTATTTCCTCCACCGCAACGCCGGCAAGCGGGGCGTAACCCTGAACCTGGATACTGAGCAAGGCCGGGATATCTTCAAGAGGCTGGTCAAGACGGCCGATGTCCTGGTGGACAACTCGCCGCCGGACTATATGGCAAGCTTGGGCCTCGACTATCCCGCGCTGAAGGAGATAAACCCCGGGCTTATCATGGCCAGCATCACCGAATTCGGCCACTCAGGCCCCTACAAGGACCGCAAGGGCTCCAACCTCGTTGATTTCGCCATGAGCGGCGTGATGATCACCAGCGGCTACCCGGGAAAAGAGCCCTGCCTGCTGCCTGGGTCGCCGGCCTACGACGCAGCTTCAGTCC
>CAZCXP010000090.1:0-10591 GCA_964502665.1 uncultured Dehalococcoidia bacterium
AGGATGTGGCCAATGCTGTGGTTTTCCTTGCCTCAGAGGAGGCAGGCTATATCACCGGCCATGTGCTGAATGTCGATGGCGGGATGGTTATGACATGAGCGATTCCTATCAGTATGTTCACTCGCTGGTCGGCAGCCTTCCTGGTTGAGGGACTTATGGCACATGTAAGGCGCAAGGCCAGAATCGTAGCACTTCAATCGCTGTTTGAGAGCGATTCATCAGGGCACGCCCCGGAAATCTGCTTGGGCTGGCTGGCTGAGGAGCGAATGTTGCCCGAACCAGCTTCATCATACGCACGGGAGCTGATCAGAGGTGTGCTCGAGAACAAAGACCGAATTGACTCCCTGATCAAGGCCCATGCCCCTAACTGGCCTGTGGAGCAGCTCTCAGCCATCGACAGGAATATCCTGAGGCTTGCAATCTTTGAGATTTTGATAGAAAATAAGGTGCCGCTAAAGGCAGCCATAAACGAGGCAGTAGAACTGGCCAAGACCTTTGGCAGCTACAACTCATCCAAGTTCATCAATGGAGTCCTGGGGGCCATTAGCCATGTTCGAGTCGACAGCCGATAGTTGTCAATCCAGCGCGCAATATATCAGAAGGGGGTTACAGGATGGCAACCGTTCTTGAGCGGGTAAGAAAGATCATCGTAGAGCAGTTAGGCGTCGAAGAGTCGGAAGTAAAACCCGATGCATCTTTCGTCGATGATCTCAACGCTGACTCCCTCGATTTAGTAGAGTTAGTAATGTCCCTCGAGGAGGAGTTCAGCAACGAATCGAAACGCCTAGAAATCCCTGATGAGGACGCCGAGAAGATAAAAACCGTGCAAGACGCGGTTGATTATCTCAAAGAGCAGGGCATGGAAGACGATTAGCAGTCCCGCCGAAGGCTCCACCACCCGAACGAGAAACACCGGGGAAGCTGCGGAGGGATCGCCAAATCATTTGCTCTAATAAATTCAATTATTCTTCATCATAGACCCCAGGGCCGCAACCCCGGAGAGGGGGTTTGCTCAAGTCCCCAGCCCGCGATGACGTTGTCTGTCTGCAAACGCGGGCCTCTCTTTTTTTGCTCGCGAAGGCAACCCCCACAGCACACATACACTGAGAATCAGCCTTGCAGAATACCACTCGATCCGAAAAAGAGCGATTACTTTGAAGAACCGTGGGTACGGCTGGGTAGGTTGCCCGACGTCGGGCAACCTACCCACTGAACGAAGTGAAGGGAGAGGGGCAGCGAAGCAATCCCCCCACAAATACGCTCAAGATTGCTTCGTCCCCCGATGAATCGGGGTCCTCGCAATGACACAGGGAGCTGGCAACACCAACTTCGTCTCCAACGGCTATTCTTGGGCCTCGATAGCTTCGTTGACTTGATATAGGGGCTGTGCTATCATTCGAGCGATAAGCAGTTATGCAAAGAAAGGCGGTCTGGTATTTAGCAGCGGGGGCAGGAGCGGGGCTGCTGGCCGGGTTCCTGGGGATCGGTGGCGGAATCATCCTGGTCCCGGCAATGACCGGATTCCTATATCTCAACCAGCATAAGGCTCACGGCACTTCGCTTGCCATCATAGTTCCCATCGCTTTGGTGGGCGCCCTGGTATATGGCTTGCGAGGAGATGTCGACTGGGAGTGGGTGGCAATAATAGGCGCCGGAAGCATCATAGGTACCGTGGTGGGGGCGAAGCTGATGATGAAGGTGCCCGCCCACAGGCTGCGGCAGGCTTTCGGCGTGTACACCATAGCTATTGCCGCCATACTGTTCCTGAGGTAGGTCAAGAGTACATGGACATTACGATTGGGGACATCGTGATTGCCCTTGCCGTGGGTTTGATCGCTGGAGTACTCAGCGGGATGCTCGGCATAGGCGGAGGCACGATTGCGATCCCGGGGCTGGTTCTACTCTTGGGAGTTGAACAGCATACTGCGCAGGGCGTTGCACTCAGCGCCATGCTGCTGACAGCCCTGGTTGGGGCCGTTGTGCATTACCGCCAGGAAAACGTGAATCTGAGCATGGCGGTGTGGATTGCCCCGGGCGCAGTTGCCTTCTCGCTGCTTGGAGCCTGGGCAGCGGGTATGGTTACTGCCGAATGGCTAACTCGCGTCTTTGCCATCGCCTTGCTGGTTATTGGGTGCAGGATGTTACTGTTCAGCCCCCTGCGAAAGCAGGGGCAGGCGAGGAGGTCGAGGTGTCACCACTAGCTGAGCTCTACCAGAGGATAGCGGCTTGCCGGGACTGCGAGGAGCTGGCCAGAACCCGCACCAAGGTAGTCCCCGGCGACGGACCAGAGAACGCCGAGATAGTGTTCATCGGGGAGGCACCAGGCTTTCACGAGGACCAACAAGGGCTGCCTTTTGTGGGCCAAGCGGGTCAATTCCTCGACTATCTGCTCAACTCCATCGGCCTCAAGCGCAGCGATGTCTACATCTGCAACGTGATGAAATGCCGCCCTCCGGGGAACCGCGACCCCCTCCCCACCGAAATCACGAACTGTCAGAAGTGGCTCGACCTGCAGCTTGAGCTGATCTCACCCAAGATGGTCGTTACCCTCGGCCGTTACTCACTGGCAAAATTCTTCCCCGGAGAAGCCATCAGCAAGATTCATGGGAAGGAACGAAGGCAAAATAACGTGATCTACTACCCCATGTATCACCCTGCCGCTGCCCTGCACCAGCAGAGCCTGCGCCAGACAATCGAGGCCGATATGCTCCGAATACCCTCCATACTTGCTCGAAGCGAGGAGGTAGAGGAAGAGGAGAGCAAGCCGCAACAGCTATCCATGTTTTAGGAAAAGGCATAGATATGGCAAGAGCGAAGTCCAAAAACCTCTCTGGCTCCGGTGCATCCAGGAGCTTCTTAGCCTACCAGTGGATGGTGCTGAGGGTTGTCGTGCTGGGGGCATGTCTGGGACTGATAGTGTTCTTCCGCAACGAACTCGCCGGAGCCATTTTTGGGACCATAGGTTTTGGGCTTGTCCTGTGGCTTGCCTGGGTGGGAGTTGTTATCCTCGTACTATGGAAGCTAAGACGGCGCAGCCTGCTCAGACGGTGGAACATCTGGCTGGGCACCCTTTCCTTAACCATAGCAATTTGGGCCATACTCTCCCTGTTCCACCCCTCCGGACTCATGATCGGCAAAGTCGAATTCGCCGAGGTAAGCCTGGGTGGGGGGGCAGGAGAGTACTTGCTCGGCGACCAAGGGGCTGCTGTCCCCTCAGCCTTGCGGCTCGCACTTCTCATCCTGGTGGGGATAGGGCTTGTCGCTCCCCGCACCAGCTTTGGATTTCTCAGACTTCTGGTCCAGGCAGCAAGGGCAACGGGGTTAGCAACCCTTTCCGCGGCCTCGCGGCTTCTTACCGGATTAAGACACCGGGTAGCTCAGTTGTACCACAGGTATCCTCTCCATCGGTTGCTGATAGGAGCGCTCGTTGCCCTGAACCAGGGGATACGCCGTCGCCTTGCAGCTCAATTCAAGAAAGCAAAGGAGCCCTTGACCTCCGAGCTTGACGCGGATCAAGCTATGGCCGGACCTGAAGCAGCGACCGGCCAAAGGCCGCCGCGCGAGGCAGCCATTGCCACCGAGGAGACGATAGAGACAACTCCTGCTGCCAAAGAGCCAGCCCCTAGGCCTGCTGTCCCCGGAAAGGCTCAGTTGCCCCCCCTCGAGCTCCTCGACAAAGCACCCGAGACCGAGTTCACTACGGTGGACAACGAGCAGCGGGCAAGGCTGATTGAGGAGGCCCTTGCCAGCTATGGGGTAGAGGCCAGAGTGGTGCAAATAAACCCCGGGCCTTCCGTTACCCAGTTTGGCATCGAGCCGGGCTGGACTCGCAAGTACAGGCGTGTGGTGGAGCGCGACCAGCAGGGCAAGGTTAGGCTGGACAAAGATGGTATCCCCATAGAGAGGCAGGAGGAGGTATCCAAAACGAGGGTAAAGGTGGAGCGTATCACTGCCCTGGCCAATAACCTTGCCCTCGCCTTGGCCTCACCCAGCATCAGAATCGAAGCCCCGGTTCCAGGGAAACCCCTGGTGGGAATAGAGGTTCCCAACACCACCAGCGCTCTGGTACGCCTCAGGAGCGTGGTTGACAGTCCAGCCTTCCTGAGGATGAGGGCGAAATCAAGCCTCGCCTTGGCATTGGGCAAAGGGACCGCTGGTGAGGCCGTAGCCGCTGATCTTTCCAAGATGCCTCACCTGCTCATTGCCGGCGAGACAGGAAGCGGCAAAACGGTGTGCATTAATTCCATTGTCACTTGCTTGCTAATGCAGAACCTGCCGCAGGATATGCGTATGCTGCTTATCGACCCTAAGCGCGTGGAGTTAGTGAACTTCTCTGGTGTGCCTCATCTCATATCGCCGGTGGTCGTTGAAATCGATAAGGCGATCGAGGCCCTGCGCAGGGTCATCCGGGAGATGGATAACCGCTATCACAAGTTCGCATCGGTGGGGGTGCGCAACATCGAGGGCTACAACCGCAGCCAGTTGATAACCGAGCCCCTGCCCTATCTGGTGGTCATCATCGATGAATTGGCTCACCTTATGATGACTGCAGCCGAGGTGGTTGAGCCCTCCATTTGCCGTCTAGCCCAACTGTCGCGGGCCACCGGCATCCATCTTATCATCGCGACCCAACGTCCCTCCGTGGACGTGGTCACTGGACTGATCAAGGCCAATTTCCCCACCAGGGTAGCCTTTGCCGTAACCTCTATTGTGGATTCTCGCACCATTCTTGATGCCGGTGGTGCGGAGAAGCTACTGGGGCGAGGTGATATGCTTTATATGCCGCCCGATGCTGCCAAGCCCAAACGACTGCGGGGCTGCTTTGCCTCCGACCAGGAGATAGACAGAGTGGTCAAATTCTGGAAACAGAGACAAGACCTATACGCACCCCCCCCGGAGGACGCTGTGGCCAAAGCCTTCGCCTCGATATCGGTTGAGGAGACAGCGGACCACGATCCCTTGCTGGCGACAGCGAGGAGACTGGCCAGGGACAGCTCTCACATCTCCACCTCGCTTATCCAGCGCCGCCTCCACGTCGGTTATCCGCGGGCAGCGAGGATCATGGACACTCTGGAGAGGGAAGGGGTTATCCTCCGTAGTGAACCGGGTAGTCCCGCGGAGGTTATTGAAGTAGAAGAAGAGGGGGAGGAATGAAGAATCGCGATGATTCCCCTGTCTCGCCTGTGCAGCAGGATGAGTTCGAGGAGGAAGAGATCACGGAGGAGGAATGCTGCCTGTTTTGCGGCATCAACCTGGCCCAATCGGAAGTATATCGTCGTTACCGAGTTTGCCCCGAGTGTAGATTCCATCACAGCCTCCCGGCGCGGCAGCGCATAGCCCTCCTGGCCGATCCTGGGAGCTTTAAGGAGGTAAACCGATTCCTGACCTCCATCGACCCTCTTTCCTTCTCAGGAAGAGAGGCCTACGGGGAACGCATCCTCGAGGCTCAGCGCAGGACCGGGCTGACTGAGGCGGTGATCACGGGGGTTTGCACGATCGGCGGTAATCCTACGGCCATCGCCGTGCTCGATTTCGGCTTCATGGGGGGCAATATGGGAGGCGTGGTGGGTGAGAAGGTGGCGCTGGCGTTCGAGCTGGCTGCCAGGAGGAGAATTTCCATGGTCACGGTGGTCTCAAGCGGTGGGGCCAGAGTGCAGGAAGGGGTGCTCTCCCTCATGCAGATGGCCAAAACTGCAGCCGCAGCCAAGCGCCTCCACGCTAAAAGGCTTCCTCATATCTCGGTCTTGACCAATCCCACCAGCGGAGAGGTCTATGCAAGCTTCGCCAACCTCGGGGACGTGATCCTGGCCGAGCCACAGGCGCTGATTGGTTTCGCACCGTTGCGTGTGGTGGAACAGACCTCTGGCAAACCCCTACCCGAGGGCAGCCACACTGCTGAGGACCACCTGCAGCACGGGATGATTGATCAAGTGGTCGATCGCACCAAGCTGCGCCAGCTACTATCTATACTCCTCGACCTGCTTGGGGCTAGATATCGCTTGACCATGACCAAGAGAGGTAAACCATATCCTGTGCCTGAGCATCCAGGAGAGCAAGCCTGGCACACAGTGCAGCTAGCGCGCCACCAGAGGCGACCTACCGCTTTGGATTATATCTCCAGGATCACCTCATCCTTCGTCGAGGTCCACGGTGATCGTCACTATGGTGACGACAGGGCAGTGGTATGTGGAGTAGCTGAACTCAGCGGAGAGGCAGTGGTCATAATCGGGCAGGAGCGAAGCCATAACGAGGGCCGGGCTTACCCCGAGGGTTTCCGCAAGGCACAGAGAGCAATGAGGCTGGCTGCCACCTTTGGAATGCCGGTAATAACCTTAATTGATACCCCAGGGGCCTATCCCGGGCTCGATGCCGAAGAGCGAGGTATCGGACAGGCGATCGCAAGCACCCTGGCCGTCATGTCGGACCTCCCGACCCCCATAGTATCGGTTATCATCGGTGAGGGAGGAAGCGAGGGAGCACTCGCCCTTGGGGTTGCCGATCGAATCTTGATGTTGGAAAACGCAATCTATTCTGTCATCTCGCCTGAGGGCGCAGCGTCCATCATCTATCGAGATGCTGGAAAAGCGGAGGAGATGGCTTCAGCTTTGAAGCTCACCGCTCTGGACTGCAAGGAGCTAGGCGTCATCGATGCAGTGGTACCCGAGCCGGAGGGCGGTGCCCATAACGATCCCGACGAAGCCGCTCGGTTGCTGAAGAACTCCCTTGTTCGCGAGCTTCTTGAAGCTCAACAAGTCGCTCTGCCCAAGCTGATTAAGAAGCGCTACAAGAAATTTCGCCGCATGGGCGAATACAGCTCCTATTTCAGGGCCGCTATTTCCAAGGAAGTGTCTGATCTCCAAGGCCTGCTGCAGCGCGGCGTGTCCAGGCTGAGACAACGCCTGTCGGCAGCCGAGGAAGGAAAACATCAGCCAGATGAAGGTCAGCGGGAGTAGTCCGCGGTATTGCAGCAGGGTCCTGACTAGCCGGCACTTGTGAAGTTGGTGTAAAATAGATACTGGTAGTAGGACTTGACAACACGTGATAAAATAATAAAGTCCGTTATTTAACAAAGACTGAAAGCGGACTTTTTGCTGACTTTACATTACAATATACGTCTAATGACAGTCCGACAGTCCGTCCAACTGAAAATGAGGGGAACCCCAAAACAAGCGAACCGGGTCAAAAACCATCGTCTCAACCATGAATCCATAAGCGGCGATAGAGGCTGAAAGAGGAGCAATGGCAGCGCGGCGATTACTGACGGTCGCAGAGGTGGTAAAAGGAGCCGTCAACGAGTTCCTTGCAGATAACTGCCCCCATCTGGCGGCGGCGATCTCCTACTATCTCTTGCTTTCACTCTTCCCTCTAGTTCTGGCGGCGATCTCGATATTTGGCTTAGTCTTGCAGGATCCCAACGTCGAGGCCAAGGTGACGGAGGCAGTCATCGATTTCATCCCGGTGAAGCAATCGGCAGACTTCTTGACCTCCACGATCCATGGTATCGCTCGCGGCTGGGGAGCGGCGGGGATAATAGCCATCGTAGGTCTTGTCTGGGCAGGCATGGCTGTGTTCAATGCCGTCAGGAAATCGCTGAATACCGCCTGGGGCGTAAGACAGCCCCGTCCCTTCTTCCACGAGAGACTAATGGAGTTCCTGATGATGATAGGATTCGGCGCCCTTATGCTCGTGTCTCTCGGCCTGACTACCGCGTTCAAGGTCATACGGGAGGCAAGTCTCCCTGTTTTCGGCGAGCGGCTTATGGATGGCAGCCTGGTTTGGCACTCTGCTGTAATCGCGACCAGCGTATTTGTCGCTTTCCTGGCCTTTCTATTCCTCTACAAGCTGGTTCCCAACACCAAAGTCGGCTGGCGGTATGCCGCGATCGGGGCACTTGCGGCGGCAGTTCTATTCGAAATCGTGAAGAACTTCTTCGTCTGGTTTGTGGACAACTTCGCTACCTATAACGTTGTCTACGGCTCCGTGGGCGTAATCATCGCCTTGATGACTTGGGTGTTTGTCTCGGCAGTGATCCTGCTCTTCTGCGCCAAGCTCATCTCGGTATACCCCAGGGTAAGATCAGCGCTGGCCACAGAAGCCCTGGCTGAGGAAACTACCAAAGAGAAGCTCCTCAGATTGACTCCATTGCCGCCAATGATTTTCGTAAACATGTCATCGCTGACCTCAGGTGGAGTTGGCGCACTGCGCCGACTGATGCTGGGAAAAGGTTAGCCGGGGAAAGACAGGCGACTCCCAGGATGATCACGATCAGGCTCTTCCTTCTATCCGCGGTGCTCTTGCTGCTGTTGGCTGGCGCGTGTAACACTGTAGATAATCAAACGGGCACCACCCCAACACCGACCGCAGCCATTACAGCGACCCCAACACCTACGACCGGGCCAACGGCAACCCCCACCCAATCCTCCCCATCACCCCTTCTCTCCATCGCTGATGTTGTGGAAAAGGTTGAACCAGCGGTGGTCTATATTTCTGTTGAGTACCTCGAATCCTCCTTTTTCTACCAGTATTTAAGTACCAAGAGCGGCTCAGGCGCGCTCCTCAGCTCGGACGGCTATATCCTGACCAACAATCACGTAGTTGAAGATGCCCGCAACATCGAGGTGGTTCTCCCCGAGGACGACCATACTTATCAGGCCCAAATCGTAGGCACCGATGCCCTCAGCGACCTGGCGGTGATCAAGATAGAGGGGCAGAATTTCCCCACAGTCAGTTTCGCCGACACCTCGAAGCTGCGCATTGGAGACTGGGTAATTGCCCTGGGCAATGCCCTGGGTCTTGAAGGTGGCCCCACGGTGACCGTAGGCATAGTGAGCAATCTGGAGCGCTCCTTCACCTTAGAAGAGAGCACCTTTTACGACGTAATCCAGACAGATGCCGCGATCAACCCCGGGAATAGCGGCGGACCCCTGGTAGACCTCGAAGGCAAAGTAGTGGGGATTAACACCTTCATCATACAGACGGCTCAGAACATCGGCTTCGCCATAAACGCCAGCACCGCTCAGCGAGTATATGAGGACCTGGTCCGATACGGGCAAGTCACCAGAGCTTATCTCGGTGTCACGCTGCGAACAGTTACCCCCGCCCTGGCCGCGGAACTCGGCTTGTCCCGAAATAGGGGGGTTCTAGTGTGGTACGTTGCGCCGGGTAGCCCAGCAGCCGGGGAGGGCCTCGAGATCGACGACGTTATCACCCACTTCCAGGGTCAGGAGGTGAGCGAGGCATCCCAGTTGATAAAGCTGTTATGGCAGTATGATGCCGGGAACAGGGTGGAGATAACCTTCTGGAGAGGGGATGAGCAGCACAAGGTTTGGGTCACCCTGGCAGAGAGGCCCGAAGGACTCTAGCGGCTCGCTCTCTTCACCGCCAGCACCACCTCGTCGCCGTCAATCGTGTGGCTCTTGGCAAAGGCTCCATCCGGGGGACCGCCCTGGGTCAACTTCTGTGACAAGGTCTCCTGCATGATGTAGGAGGCGAATTCCCTCATCACTCGCTGGATGGAATCACCCCCCTGATAATAGGTCTCGATGTAATCAGCGATGTCGAAGCCAGCCTGCTTGCGCATCGTCTGGAGGCGGTGCACCAGCTCCCGCGCCATGCCTTCGTCAGCAAGCTTCTGGTCAATATTGGTATCCAATTCAACTTCAAGAGCAGGAGGCAGGCCTTCTACGGTAGCGGCAGCTGGAGGTACACTGATCGTAACATCTACTCTTTTCACGTTGAGTTCCTCCAGCACCTGAGAGGCCATTCGATTCAAGCCCGCTTCCTCTCTTTTCGACCTGACCTTCACCAGGACTTTGGCTAAGGGCTGGCGCACTTTCAGGTTCGCTTTGGCGCGAGCAGAACGCCCCAGGCTCGACACCGTCATCGCCAAACGGGTATCGGCGGACAGTTCCTCATCAACCTGACTCAGGTCAGCCTGGGGATAATCGGTGAGGTGAACGCTCTCCGGAGCGCTCTCATCAACCGACCTCACCAGGTTTTGATAGAGCTCCTCAGCAACAAACGGAGTGAACGGGGCAAGCAGTCTGGCCAGTGTGACCAGGCACTGGTAAAGGGTTGTGTGGGCCGCCTGTTTGTCAGCATCGTTCTCGCTCTTCCAGAATCGCCTTCGGCTCCTTCTCACGTACCAGTTAGAGAGGGCCTGCACAAAATCCTCGATCATCCGTCCCGCCCCTGTGGGATCATATTGCTCGAGCGAGCGAGTTACCCTATCTATAAGCTGGTTGAGCTCGGAAAGTATCCAGCGGTCGAGTTCAGCAAGACCATCCAGGCTGAGGGTAGTGCGAGGGTCGAATCTGTCGATGTTGGCATAGGTCACGAAGAAAGAGTAGGTATTCCACAGGGTCAGCAAGAACTTGCGTACAACCTCCTCGACCAGCTCTCCGGAGAAGCGGCGCACATTGCCCGGAGGGGAGGAGGTATAGAGGTACCAGCGCAGGGCATCGGCGCCGCTGGCATCGAGCACTTCTTGAGGACTGACAACGTTACTCTTCGACTTACTCATCTTCTCCCCGGCGCTATCGAGGATATGGCCGAGACAAATCACATTCCTGAAGCAAGGCTGCTCCTTCAG
>CAZCXP010000091.1:0-6537 GCA_964502665.1 uncultured Dehalococcoidia bacterium
GACCTCCTTAATACTCTGATAAACCGGCTCAATTTCTCCATAAAGTATCATCCATGCCGCGGTAGGAATCTTGTAGCCCTTATAATCGATTTGGGTATATCGACCACCTATTATGGGGAGCTTTTCGATGACTATCGTCTTATAGCCTGAATAAGCTAGCTTTGCTGCGGCGCACATCCCTCCAATACCAGACCCTATGACTACACACTCGCATGTTTTCTTTTCCATTTTATTCCCCCTTCAATGCGTCAACAGGACAATAATATATACATTCTAGACACTCAGTGCACTTATCCTTATCTATTTCAACGACAAAAGAGGGAGGAATTTTCATCGCATCCTCCGGGCAAATTAGGACACAAAGAGCGCACCCAAAACACTCGTTGACCGCAACAGTGATCGCCATACCATATCTCCCCTTCCCGCTTTCCCGCATGATATCAGCCGCTTATCTTACCTGTCAACCGCTTGACTCTAGGAGTACGAACGTTCTGCGTGGCAAGTTGACGAAGGGATTCCATCCCTGGCATAAGATGGTCAACCGTCTTTGGAACACCCTGCTCTTGTAGGTGATGCTCAGCCCAAAGCTCATTTACTTCTTAATCAGGTGAAGCTAAGTATCCTTCTTACTGTCACCCTCTTTAGCATCGATGCCTCTTTATTTCACCAGTGCTGCCGTAACCCCGGAGCCTTGTCAAGGATGTACTCATTATTATGCCGTCCAAGACTCCGTATCCCTGAGAGAGTTCAAATGCTACTGCAAGCCTTCAGAAGTGATGCGGCAGTTTGTTACTGCGCATTGTTGCGTGCGATACTAAGATACTCGCTGTATCTTACTAGTTGAGCCAAGGCTTTAGCTGCCTTATCGGGCGTGGGGTAGGGGATAAGGTGGTCTTGCACCATCTTCTTATAAACATCCCCGCTCTTGACTTCGTCGCTTACCCAGACAGAGAAAACGACGGGTTTCTGATATTCCCTCATAAGCCCCATCGTCTCTTCCAGGTTCACCAGGTACTCCTCTGCGATGCCTTGGCGTATTTGATCGGGGTCAGCCGAATAATCCCTTTCCCAGGGAGGCGTACTCATTAAACCAGCGAAGCCGAAAGGCGTCCAGATGGGGCCCGTGACCAGTACTGCATCGATATTCTCATCTTCCATAAGAGGCAGCAGGCAGGGATAGCTGATGTCGCCGCTGGTATCAACTGGGTTTCCATGCGACCACCTCCCGGACAACACAGAGTTCAACTTATCTATAGTAACAGGTGACAACGGCGGCACGTCCAGGCCGCACCTTCTCAAAGCATCTGCCGCGATGACCCCAAGGCCACCACCCACCGTCAACACAGCTACCCTTTTCCCCTTGGGCAGTGGCTGGCCGACCAGCACCAAGGAGACGTCAATCAAGTCGTTGACTTCTTCAACCTTCGTCACACCGGCTTGCCTGAATGCCGCATCGCAGATCTCCTCTGAGCCCGACATGGCAGCGGTGTGCGACCGACATGCTGAGGCTCCGCAATCTGTGCCCCCGACCTTCATTATAACTATCGGTTTCTTTTTAGAGATCTCTGCGGCTAATTCCAGAAAGCGTCTTCCTTCCTTAAAACCCTCTACATAGCCCATTATGAGTCGCGTTTCATCATCCTGGCCCAGATACTCGAGATAGTCTTCGAAGTGCAGGTCGGCTTCATTGCCGCTGCTTATGTACTTGCTCAACCCCAGCCCCGCTTCGTGTGCCATAGCTAAGAGCATCAGTCCCAGGTTCCCACTCTGAGAAACAAACGCCACTGGGCCCTTCTGCATTGGCGGCAGGTAGGGTGCAGTGAATAACTCTGAAAACGTATTGACATGTCCGGCGCAGTTGGGCCCGATGAAGCGGATGCCACCTCGCCGGGCGATGTCTACCACCTCCTTCTCCAGTTTAGCCCCATTGCCACCGATCTCAGCAAACCCTCCTGAGATTATAAGAGCGGTCTTGACTCCCTTCCTAACGCAGTCCTCCATCGCTGCTGGGACAGCTTCAGCGGAGACCGTAATCGCGGCGAAATCCACAGCGTCAGGCACTTCCCCTATGCTACTATAGGCTTTGACTCCAAGCACCTCAGCCTTATTCCTGGTTATGGGATAGACCTTTCGCTCTCCCTTAGTCAATAGGAGGTTGAGGATGTCACAGCCCCACTTGCCAGGGATGTTGGAAGCTCCAATTACAGCCGCTGATCGGGGGCTAAAGAGGTAGTCAAGGTGTTGGATAAGACTCATATCAGTTGCAGTGGATTACCGAAGTTGCTCTTAAGAAGATTCGGTTCCTCTAAGATGATACACGACGACAGCATAGAGCGCAATGATCTATATGGCGAGAATCTTGCCGCTTGCCGAGTTCAGCCTTGTACTATTGATGCCTGTTATATACCATATAGAATAATTTCTGACACACGAAGAGGGAGGCGAAAGTGGAAGATTTTCAAGCAACGCTGACCAGTCTGGTGAAATCGGTTGAGGGCGATGTAAAGAGGCTGGATGCCACGGTTGATGCGCTGATGAAGCTCACCGACCAGATCAAACTCGAGAATCTACCCAAGACCATGGCATGGGCCATGGACTCTGGAGACAGAGAGCTCTGGCTCAGTATATGGAGCGATGACATATACTATCTCGTCCCTCAATACGGCATTGAAATCAAAGGTAAGGAAGCACTGATGGAGTTCGGCGACGCTGCAATATTCACTTGGGAGGAGAGAAGATTCAGCGCCATCACTAACATTATGATAGACCTGAAAGGCGATACAGCAAAGGGACGGGACTATTACATGCATTACGGATTCCCCATCGAACCCGACACAGGCAAACTATCAGAGGAACCAGCCTACGCTGAGGGTATGCACTTCTACGAATTCGGCAAACTAGGCGGTGTTTGGAAGATAACGCGAATAGAAGTCTATGTGAACCGGACCTCCGCACGCAGGGAGGAGAGCGTCCAGGAGTGACGAAGCAGAAAGGAGTGAGGAGTGGACTTTCAGGAGCTGGCACAATCGGTCTTGGCCGGCGATGACACTCAGACTAGGTCGCTGTGCGAGCATCTGTTGGCCGAAGGTGAGACACCGACACGCATCCTCAACGAAGGGCTGGTACATGGTCTGACACTTGCCGGCGAGGGAATGGAAAAGGGCGGCCTCTTCCTGTGGGGATTGAGAACGTTTTCCTGTCTGCCTCTGGTACACGTCTGACCGAGAACAGCGTCAAGCTGATGTTTGCCAGACTAGCTCAGCGGTCAGGTTTGAAGCGGCTGCACGCGCACCTCTGCCGCCACACTTTTGCGACGAGGTTTTTGATTAACGGAGGAGATGTATTTACCCTGCAGCAAATACTTGGACACTCAACATTGGAGATGGTGAGGCACTACATAAATCTAGCATCGAGCCATATAACTATGCAGCATCGAAAATTCTCGCCTCCAGACCGTCTCAATCTCCATAAGTCTTAGTACGTTGAGGACTTGGTAGTCAAAGCAGCCTCCGAACGAATATCAGGGCACATCCGGGCTATCTAGGATCGAACTGGGCCGACCGTTATGATTAGCCATTTCCCTCCTATGATCACAGGGCCATATCGGTATTCCTATCTGATGGCACAATATGCAATGTTGTCATACTCCCAGAAATCGTTGATGCGGCCTATAGAAGCGCGATTGACAAAAGTATGCCGATGTGCTTTAATCATAACGGATCTTCTCTTTTCTTATTCAAACCTCCTGTAAGAAATGGTTGATCCAGTGGTAGAGGTTTACTCAACACTTTTGCGCTGCTCACATTGAGGGGCAGTCCTCAATAATCGGTAGGGATCCGGCTGATTGCGGCCTCTTTAGGCTACGTGATGCATTGGAAAGACCAGCATCGGTTGCCCCGGCCGTAGGCAGCTGTGATGCCAGGCAGGAAATGCAGCTGAGGCAGCTATGAACTTTGGTGGAAGGGACCCTTCTCTCGCTTCGTTAGCATAGTTGTAGTTGTAGAGCGGGGAGAATCAAGCCCTTCAAAGGGATAGGGTCCCAGAGGGCGGATATGGAAGACCAGAGGTGCATTATCTGCCGCAATCACCATTGATATTAGGTGGATTTGTGATTGTCTAGAGATTCGACTTCCCGTTGTTAACTGTAAGATAGGAACTTCAGTTAGGAACGCACGGCTAGTTGGTTTTAAGAACGTGGGTAACCGGTGGAAGGCTTTGATGTCATTCTCGTCAGCACAGGCTCGAGATCAAATGTTGCTTTGGAGGTCATGAACATTGGGCCTGCGTGGTAGCCATTGATGAACGGATAGGACAGGATGAAACAGGAACGACGAATTACCCCCAATAACACCGAATTCATAATTCTCTCCTTTGAAGGCCCTGACAGGTACTCTTCAGCAGGAGGCCTGGGTGTGCGTGTACATCGCTTATGCTCAACTTTGGTATCTAAAGGGTTTCGATCGCATTTGTTCTTTGTAGGCGATCCTAGGCTCGAGGGTGAAGAAAAACGATGGGAAGGGAAGCTCGTTCTGCACCGTTGGTGTCAGTGGATCAGCGAGTATTATCCTAACGGAGTATACCAAGGTGAAAATGCAAAAATCCATGACTTCAACGAGTCCATTCCGTGGTTTGTTAAAGATCGCATAGTGAAACCAGCAATAGCTCAGGGTAAACTGGCAGTGATCCTGGGTGAGGAGTGGCAGACGTCAGAGGCCATGTGCCGTCTCAGCGATATGTTATATGGCGATGGCCTCAGGGATAAGGTGTTGATGTTCTGGAACGCAAATAACACTTACTCCTTTGACCGAATAAGCTGGGGGCGGCTGAATCATGCCACCACCATTACCACCGTGAGTCGATATATGAAGCACATCATGTGGAGGATGAGTCTTAACCCGTTGGTTATCCCAAATGGAATACCCAAGAGCTTGCTAGAGAAAGTTGATGATATGGCTTGCGCAAGGGTGAGGGATGCACTTAACGCGGATATGATCCTCTGCAAAGTGGCTCGCTGGGACCCTGACAAGCGGTGGAAGGAAGCCATACAGGCGACAGCCAAGCTCAAGGAGAAGGGATTGAAGACGATACTGCTTGCCAGAGGCGGAGCCGAACCGTACGGTCAGGAGGTTACGGATACCGCCCGTTCGCTGGGTCTCGCGGTGACAAAGGCAAGAGTCAAGTCGGATTCGCCTTACGATTGCCTGGCTGCCCTGCGAGAGGCCACCCCTGCTGATGTTGTAGATGTGAGATTCCCCTTACCTTTGAACTTCTTGCGCGTACTGTACTGTGCCTCAGATGGTGTGCTGGCAAATAGTGAGCATGAGCCTTTCGGTTTAGTGGGTCTGGAGACAATGGCAGCGGGCGGCGTCGCCTTTACCGGGTGCACCGGTGAAGATTACGCGATTCCTTTTGTCAACTCGTTTGTGCTGGAAACAGCCGACCCCAGAGAGATTGTGGACTATACAATATATCTGCGTGATTTTCCTGAAGAAAGTACAAGAATCCGAAAGGCCGCTAGGCGCACAGCTCATTATTTCACCTGGGAGGCTGCTGTACAGAACCTGATAAGTAAGTTGGAGAATCAAGCCAGAATCCAAGAGATCTTGGTGGGGAAGCCGGAACCTTTGCCCTTGCCTCTATTCGAGGTAGAGGATCAGGCATCGGAAGGCAATTTGAAGTCAGCGGCCGAGCCAGTCGAGATTGCTGATGCCACTGTCAAATACAAGCAGCAATATTCGCGATTCTCCATGCAGTAGCTTGCTACCCAGGCCGTGCCTGATGATATTGGGTGCTGCTCGGTCGATAAGCAGCTAAATAAGGTCATGAAAGGAGGTAACAAACTATGCCTGAAATGTCGAAGAAAACCGCTAAGAGGCTGCTGGCGAATGTGCCCGACGAATATGCATTCCGGTTCCATGACGGCCATATTTTGAGGAACGTGGGAGAACTGAGGGATGCATTAAAGGCTATGCAGAACGATAGGTTCACCTTCCATGCGAATGCGGAGAAGAATGATTTTAGCAAGTGGGTAAGAGAGGTGATTAGAGATCAGAAACTGGCCAGAGATCTTGAAAGAGCACCAACCAGAACGAAGGCGGCCAAGAAAGTAGCCGACAGGGTTACGTTCTTATCCAGCAAGCTGTAACCGACTATTCACATAGATCATATGGTATATGAAGTGGGCGCAGGGGCCACACGAGCCGCATGCGCCAGATTAGCGGAGTGTATGTAGTCGGTGGAGAAGTACTCATCCCATCCAAATCGCAAGCCATGATAACCGGCCGGATGCATAAACCAGTCGCCGTTCAGCCACTCGCCGCCATCATCATTGTCATCCCAGTTCCAAGGAGGGGATGCAGCATCGTCGGAGCCGTCGTCGCCGTCGAATTTCCTGCCTAATCCTTCCACGCTGAAGCCCCAGCGGTTATAGTCACCCCATTGGTGCCAAAGACAGCGCCAGAGCAAGAACAACAAGAAAGGCACATCTTTTCATTCAGGTCTACTCCTCTACAGATGTGCGTGTTACAATATTGGCAG
>CAZCXP010000091.1:6637-10590 GCA_964502665.1 uncultured Dehalococcoidia bacterium
TGTGTGTTATCAGAGGTTGTGCCCTCGAACCGGACGGAGCCGCCTGTAGTGCTGGCGCAGGTCACGGCAATGCCCGGCAGAAACTGCAGGTACTGACCAGCCTCGAAGGTCGCGCTATCGCCGGTGGCATCCTGATCGAAATAGCGATAGGGAAACGACCCTCGTGAGTAGGTTCCGGACAAGGAGTCCTTTAGAGCCTGGGCAGGATAAATCCGTACAAGCGCAATCTCTTCGTCCTTGCCGCCAAGGTAAAGTTCGTCAAGAACCCACCACGCGTTGTTTGCGTCGTCCCAACCGTAGTTCATGTGGTACTCTCTCACAAGGTCTTCTCCCACCCATCGCTCCCGCCAGCCATCGCACACGATCACGTGGTTCTTTACACGATAGGGCAGCGGCCGATTCAAGTTCAACTGGCCCTTCAGTTCATTGAACCACGCCTCCCCAGTGGGGTAATCATCGCGATAGTAGTCGTCTGCAGCAGTGTTATACCGGAAGTGGTCCTCGAAGGTGTCCAGCAAATCCTTACCCGCGCAGCTGGCAAAGCAGGCTCCCGTCTGACACCCACTCCCGTCGCAGTAGTCCGCGCCGCACTCGATCCCGATCTCGTGGCAAAGCTCGGCAACTGCGTCAATCTGCACTTGGGGCGATGACGCCGTGAGACGATCGGGCATGTTAGGCCAATCGTAGGGGTCAGTGGCACTGCCCCGATAGGGTGGCCAGTTCCAATAACGCATCACCTGTGCGCCAGCCAGCGGCACGCACCCCACAAGACAACGGGGTGCCGTGCAGTCATCACCCGCTGGAGGCGCCGGGCACTGCTGGTTATACGGGTCTCCCTGGTCCCAGCTCGAGGTGAGCAACACTTCCCCTTCCTGGTAGTTTGTTGTCAGATCGCCGGATTGGAGTCTGTCTTTAAAAGACTGGACGTCACGCTGCAACACGGCCCACGCGTCGCGGTAGTTGATTTCAAGGGCAGCGTCCATATCTTCGGCTGAGGCTGATTCTATGGGACCCACCAGTTCCTCAACCCAATCCAGTATCTGCTCCATCTTGCCCTTTATCAGGTCAGCCAAGCCCTCATCGGACACAGGGTCCAGATCGCCAGTTGCGGAGTATGTCTTCACCGGCGCTAGCCCCTTGTACAGAGAGACTACAATGAACCCCTGGGGCTTCACGCGGCAGAAATACCCGATCGCTCTCTCCCCACGCTTGAATTCCTGGATGTCCTCCACCTCGGCGGTGTCCGAGCCGCCCCAATTCCCCTTGTTCTGTATGATCAGGGCGATCCAGTTCTCTGCCACGGTCAGGGCATCGTCCACGGTCGCCTTGTCGGCATAGGCCGGCGATGCCAGCGCCGGGACCGCCAGGCAGGCAATCAGGATTGCTATTATTAGCTTCTTCATAACTTTTACCTCCTGGCTACTGCAATGTCACCAGGACAAGGATTTGCCCTTTCTCGCCCTTTTCCAGACTTTCCATAGCCTTGCCCAGGATGGCGCCCTGAGCCCTCTCATAATCCGTGACCTTCATGGCATACCCGGGCGACGCAGAGGTGGTCAGCAAATCTCCAGGCTCCACAGCTTCCTCGGTGGCATCCACGTTGCAGTACACCCTGCCCGCCAGCGCCACGTCATAGTCGAACTCGTCCGACCCGAGTCGCACACCGGAGCCAAGGCCCCCGGCCCCGGCCACGATGCCGGCAACCTTGCTGTCGTAGGGTTCCCTGCTCAGTGTTAGCTGCCCAGGGTTCTCGGGGTCGATAACCAGCACCGACCCAGGCCCGATCCCCTCCGTGCCCGACACTTCGAAACCTTCTGCGTAGTCCAGACCTTCGCCCAGCTCTATGATGGGAGAACCGGTGGACCAATCACGGATGATTACATTGCCCTGGAATTCTGCGGCATACCCGGTTGGGCTGCCCTTGGCGTAGATACCTGTGGCATTCGGTCCAAGGAAGTATCCGCCGTAACCAGTGTCCGCGGTGGAATAGCCGTACACGCCGACGCCAGAACTCCCAAAGGCTGTGCCATGGACACCATGGCCATTCTCACCCCCGGCTTGGCCATAGACGCCCCGTCCTAAACCACCTGACGCACTGAACCATCCGCCGTAATTCTCAGCGTCAACGTCATTATTTGAAGCTTCGCCCAAAACAGCCTCCGCTGAGCTACCAGTAGCCGTCGCATAAACGCCCCTTCCATTCTCACCAGAAGCCTGGAACCAACCGCCTATATTAGTTGCCGTTCCGGTGTTGGTGGCAGAAGCATAGACCCCGCAGCCCTGCTCACCCGCGGCTGTAAAGTATCCACCGTAGTTATTCACAGCTCCATCATCTGTGGCCTCGCCATATACCCCGCGGCCGCGCTCACCCGCTGCAGTGAAAAAGCCGCCATAGTTCTCTGCGTCAACCCCGCTACTCAAAGCCTCGCCATAGACAGCACGGCCATTCACTCCAGATGCAGAGGCGTGGACCCCATAGCCAACATCACCTGAGGCATAACCGGTGACGCCTCGACCCCATAAGCCTGACGCATAACCATATATGCCACTTCCGATCTTTCCGGCTGCCTTGAAGTAACCGCCATAGTTTATTACATCCCCAGTGTTGCTGGCTTCGCCATAGACGCCAGTGCCTAAGCCGCCTGCCGCCTTGAAGTAGCCTCCATAATTCTCTGCATCGATGCGGTTATTAGCGGCTTCGCCCTGGACGCCGATACCAGATATACCCTCGGCCTTGAAATACCCTGCGTATTTAGCCGAAATAGCAGCATGGCCGTAGACTCCATAGCCATTGACTCCTGAAGCATATCCACGAACGCCATAGCCGTTGTCACCTAAAGCAGCCCCCGCGACACCATACCCTGAACTGCCAGATGCTATTCCGTAAACGCCAATACCGTCACTGCCTGATGCCGAACCGGCGACCCCACGTGCAGAACTGCCACTGGCTTGGCCATACACGCTCATGCTGCTGTCACCAAAACTACATCCCGATATACCATATCCCGTACCTGTGTTCGTCACACTTAGCACAGCATCAGGAGCATTTGTCGAGCCGCTCATGCTATCAGGGCCAGTAGCATTAAGGTATTTTACTGTCAGCGTTTGAGCATCTTCGTAGAGGTCTGTGGCCACCCCCTCACGACCGTAGTCGCTAACGGTGGATAGAAAGTCGCTGGAATCGAGCCCGTCGAGGAGGTCGGCATCCAGACCGGAGCCGGCGCCGTCATTGGCCAGCACCGTGGGCATGATCTCGCTGTCGCGGGCAATCCCGTCGGCACCACTGAGTTCGCCGGTGACATGGACGTCACCTTCGAAGTACCCTGCATAAGCGTTGGCACCTGTTGCCTTGGCGTACACACCGCGCCCCTGTTGGCCACGAGCCAGGAAATAGCCGCCGTAGTTCTCTACGTCCCCTGTATTGGAAGCCTCGCCGTAAACGCCACGACCATAGCTGCCATCAGCCAGGAAATAGCCGCCGTAGTTCTCTACATCCCCCGTATTTTCAGCCTGGCCTCCGACGCCCACACCATGCTCGCCCGAGGCGGTTCCGCCGACGCCGAAGCCAAGGGTTCCCGAGTGGGAGCCCCAGACACCCGCGGCCAACAGGCCGGAGGAGTTCCCATGCACGCCGACACCGCTTCCCGTGTTGGTCACACCGAGCACAGCGTCAACGCTCGCCCCGCTGATTTCCGCTCCTGGCTTGAGGCTCAAAGCGTAGGGCACGGGCAGCAGCTCCAGCCGGGGGTCAAGCCACTCCCCGTTGACCTGAACCCGCAGCCACAGAGCCTGTCCGTTGAACTCTTCCTGAGGCACGTCCAGCTCTACGCTGAACAGGCCGTCGCTCACCGGCACGCCTGATTTCGCGATGTCACTCCCCACCTGGCCGCCCGCTGTGGCATCGTCCCAGAGCTGGAACACCATGTCCACGGTGCCGTTGACCGGGTTGCCCA
>CAZCXP010000092.1:0-10430 GCA_964502665.1 uncultured Dehalococcoidia bacterium
CCTGGCCAAGGCCAGGGCTCAGGACAGGCTCTACCCTCTCCCTTCGAGGGAGAGGAATTTTTCGGTGACTGTGCGGCATGCGCTCCTAGCTCTTCCAATTCTCCTTGAGATAGCCGCCGACAGCCATGGCCTCGCGCGGCCCTACCATGATCTTCCAGTCTGGCAGCTCCTCCTCAAGCTCACCCCTCAGCACTGCCACCCCACCGGGGAGGATTACGTTCCGGTGGCTTACCTTCTCCGCTGCGTTCTCCCCCTTAACCGTCTTGGCGATCTTATCGGCGTCGAACTTGCCTGCGGACCACGCGGTGAGCACTGATAGTCCCTCGGTATCGCAAACCAGGAGCCAGGAAGGCCAGCCAGCGCTTTCGAGCTCTCCTGCTATGGAGAAGTAGGTAAGGGAGAAGTTGGTGGTGACGCAGAGCGGGCTTGTTTCCTTTGGCTCGCCGACCTGGTAGATACCGGGCTTCATCTGTATCGGCTTCTGCGGGTCGGTGTAGATATTGAGCCGTAGTGTGATCAAGCTTAAGGCCACAGCGGGCGAGAAATGGTCGATGACTATTATGCTGCCGTACTTGGCCACGTGTTGCGCCGCCAGCACCGCTTCCTCATCCAGCGACGATGCGCCCTCCCCGGGGAAGGTAATTACAGGGTACCCCAGGGGCTCGAAGCGCTTGGCCAGGGCCAGCCTGCGGATCTGCGTCAGGGTGACCAGCGAATCGCCGAAGTCGCGAACGCCAGGATCGAGGATGAGGTCTTCCACACCAGCTTTGCTCGCCTTATCCGTTAGCTCAGCGAGCTCGCCTAATCCATCAGAGCTGAGGACAGCCAGAGGACAACTGCATTTCTTGGCCAACTCGACCATCTGGTCGATGTTGTCCTTGGTGGCAGCGTAGATAGCCGGCCTGGCGCCGCTGACTTTGTCCAGCGCTGCGCTCATGCTGGCCGGGTCCGTAGCCATCAGGATCAGCGGCAGGTCGGTCTTGGAACTGACCATCTCAACGCACTTGGCAAAGGTAGCAGCATCTCCGGACTCGTTTTGGATGGCGAAGCCATCCAGACCGAACGTCATCCCAACGCGGTCTACGCTATAGCCGCTGACCTCCTCAACGGTCTTGGCCACCTCATCCGCCGAAGCAGTATCCTTAATCCTTACCACGAGTCCCGGGCGATGGACGAAGGTTTTCTCGTGGCGGAACATCACCGTCTCATTGCCCACCTCGATTTTTTTCTCCCCGGCACCAACGGTCACCAGGCGAATCGGTGGTTTGGAGGCCGCTTCCAGCGCCTGTTTGGCTTCCTCATCGACGTATGGGCAAGCCGAAAGCTCGGCTTGACTTGCTGCTAGCTTCATGGCGAAGGCCAGGCAGGTGGGATGGCCGCATTCCTTGCAATTTGTCTTAGGTAAGAACTTGTAGATCTGAATACCTGTCAGTGCCATTTCTCGGGTCTCCTTTCGTCTATTTACCCATTAGCTTATCAATTGTGGACTTAACCCTCTCTATAGCCTTGGGGTGGCACATAACGACTATATCGCAGCCGGCGTTGATCACAGAGGAGGCGGTAACCTCCTCCCAAATTACCGATCGCTCTTCCAGGTCACCCCAGGCAGCGGGCACTCCCTCACTGGCCCTCGCTTCTTTCTGCCGCCAGGTTTCGTAACCGGCATGATTGATAATGGGCAGGGCGGTCATGGCATCGCCGCCGAGGGCAGCCAGCCGCAGACGCTCGTTAATGGAGTAACCATACTCAATTCCGTATCCCAGTGCGCCGGTATCGGGGTCCATTATGATGGAGTCCATTTTCACCCCAAGGTCGGAGAGCATGATGTTGAGCTGTTTGCACAGGTTTATGTCCAGCGGGGTTTTGGCAATAGCGACCTGGCCGTCTGAGATGCAAACGGCGCCGATAGTGCGGTAGTTCTTCTCCTCACAATTGCCCAGAGCAACGCGCTGTCCCTTTGCAGCTTCTGAAGCTGCTGTTAGAACCTCGTTATCCTTTTCCGCTACCCCTGGTCCAAGGACAATAAGGGGGAGATCAACGGCCGAAAGCACCTTGTCCACCGCAGCTTTGGCTTCGGCAGCGCCGGTATCACCTCCCTCGGGGTGAGCGCTTGCCAATCTCAGCGCTATGATGTCGGCGCCAAACTCCACAGCTTTCTTGGCCCAGGTTCCCGGGTCTTTTACCGCGTCACCCCAGGCAGACAGTAGAGGCGAGGCCCAACCAGATGGCTCTCTATCACGGACTTCTATGGCTATCTTGGGCGGGTTGGGAATAGAGCCCTCAAAAGTGAGGAAGGGCAAGGTGGTCTCACCACCGACGATAACCTCTTTTCGCCCGCCACCTCCAAGTTTCACCTCTTTCACCCTACCGGTCCACTTCTCGATGGGAATCTCTACTTCGGCCATGCCAAGAAACCTCCTTTCCCTCAATCTAAATAAAACGCATTAGATGGTTACGCGTGAACCGTAATTAAGCACCAAATCCGAAGCACTATCAGCGAGAGTAGCGTTGCCACTCCCGTGGCAACGAATTCTTCGTCGTGACAGGAGTCACGACGCTACCCTTCGGCCATGCCAAGAAACCTCCTTTCCCTGAATCGAGCATAAAACAAGGGTCGGTAAAGGCGACCCTTGTTTTTCACAAATATCTCTTCCTCATGTCCCAGCTATACCAGCCTAAATAATCGGATCCATGGTCAGGGCTGGGTGCCCCTTCTCTTCAAGGAAGGGAAGCAGCTCATCCACTGTAGTAGCCGTGCTGCCATCGGCGATCTTGCCCATGAGATCGGGAACGCCCTCGCGCTCGCAAACCTCTTTCAACTCCTCCTCGAGTTCCTCTTTCAGATTCTTCGACAGCCACACCACCCGTTTGATGCCCCCCTCCACAGGGATGAACTTCTTGCTTGTGATATATATCTTACCGTGCCCCATCATCCCCGGCGTC
Organism: uncultured Dehalococcoidia bacterium; assembly: GCA_964502665.1. GTDB lineage: Bacteria > Chloroflexota > Dehalococcoidia > SZUA-161 > SZUA-161 > SOKG01. The sequence goes on from CAZCXP010000092.1 coordinate 2,944, forward strand.
TGCAGACCGCCGCCTACCGTGCCCATCAGAGTGGTGAAAGTCATTCCCGAAGGAGTCATGCCGTAGTCATCGCGCGAGACGATCATAACCCCATTGGCCTCAGGAATGATCGCCATAACACATTCGCAGCAGCCACAGGTGGTCATGGGAGCATCCATCAGGGAGTAGATGGTGAACCTTTCGACATTCTTCTGAGAATGCTCGTAGACAAAGCTGTTGACACCTTGCCATTCGCCCAATTTCCCGTCGATCACCGCCCCCTTGGGCACCGGCTGGTTGGGTCCAGTAGGGTTGATTTCGAAAGATGCCCGGCAGTCGAGCCAGCCATAGGCACCGCACAGGCCAACCCGCTCCGGATTGATGACGCAGACGTGGTTTGGAGCAAAGGACTGGCACAGCGTACAGCTATAATAGGTATCCACAGCCTCATCGGTAAGTCCGGCCATGCGAGCGTTGCGCTCTTTATACACAGCGCGGGCCTGCTCTATCAGCTCCGCTACCTTGTCGGGGTCGCTATAAAGGGTTACCTGCACTTTGTCCACAATAGCGCCGAAATCATTGTGCATGCAGGTGTGCAAAATGTCACCTATATGCCTCAGCCTGAAGCCCTTGTTGGTCGCGTTCTTGTGGATGCGAATCCAGGTGATGTCGCGCTGTCCCTGGTGTGAGATGCCCTCGGCGCCATTGGTCATGTGGTGGATCTGTCGCTCCAGAACAGGCTCGAAGTCCTTCTGCATCTTGCGCCCGGCTACATCTACCACAATGGCCAGGGGCACCTTAGCTCCCTCTTCGAACGCATCCATATCGGGGCCGACCACCTCGACCTTGCCGTCCTCGACGTCGTCAAGGTCCTTCATGCGCAGCCATTCGAAGCACATGCCGCCCTTGCCGCCGAACTCGATCGCCAGGTCAGCCCGGCGCACTACCTCGCCCTCGAAGGCAGGACCATAGGCAACAGGAATAGGAACCTTGGCGATCTTGATCTTGATCCCGCGTATCTCGACGCACCGTTGCACCAGCCTCTCCGCTCTCTCCAGGTCATCCTTGCCCGGTATATCGTCGAAGGGCATGCTGACCACATGCTCATACCTTGTGACTCCGGTGGGCAGGATGTTGGGAATAACGGTGTCGGCGAATACAGGGAAGCCGTAGTTAATGGCCCCGGCGGCGGCAGCATACTTCATGTCATCGACCGGACCCAGGGCGAGGACGAAGGCGAAGCAGCGGAACTTGTTGTAGAGCAGAACGCGGCGAAAATCGCCGGCGGTGACACCGCCAAAGCTCAAGGCAGCGATGGTGGCAAAGCCCAGCCCGTAGATCGCTGAGATGGTATCGGAGCCGAAGGGGACGATGTAAGTCTCATAACCCATGTCCACGCCCTCTTCCTGCAACTGATCCACCATCGAGCGGCCGTTGGAATCGCTGGAAAGGAAAATTAGCTGCCCCTTTGACTGCAGCTCACGCACGATCTTGACCGCCACCTCGTTGCTCTTGGCAGCGCCCACTATCGCAGCGAAGCCAGGCATGCGGCCATCCACCAATTGGATACCCCACGACCTGGCCTGCACATCGCTGATAGGGCCATTGTACTCGAAGCCATTCCGCTTCTCAGGCTGCTCGCCCTTGGCGAAGCGGATGCCCTCGACGGTTTCGAAGGCGAACAGGGTGGCTGCTCCGGCATCCAGGGTCTCACCAAGATAGGGCAACCACAGATTCTCCCGGGGCAGCGGCGGCAACAGGCTCTTGGCATGATCTATGACGGGTACCAGATCGCCCAGCTTCTCCACCTTGTGCCCTAGCAGACCATAGATTACGGGGAGGTAGAATGTCGTACCCCCACCAGATTTATCCTTGAATGCAATGGGGGAATCAGGCCCCAGCTCTTTCAGGGTATCCTGGAGCAGCTTATCTGCATCCTCAACAACACCTTGGGCGCCTCTAATTGCTGAGGTGGCAATGAATCTAGACATTTTTTTGCCTCCCTTAGTATCTTCGAAAGTCTCCCGACATCGGGGCATCGATGGGATTGGTTGCGCTCATCCGGCTGGCAGCCTGGAATCCGGGGCTGGTTCCGCTTATTCTGTCTCCTAGGGAACAGATGGGGGATGCCCTTAGCAGCTCTTGAGCCTGGACGACGCGGCCTTCATCAGCGTTGACGCTGACCACGATGCCACCCGACGTGATGCCAAACTGATAGTAGTCGACGGTTTCCTCGGGGACGCCCATTTCTGTCAGCTTGCTTACGTCGGACACTGGTTTGATATCACCACCCAGGTCCTTCGCCCTTCCCGCATTAGCGAAAATGACTATCTCCTCTTGCTTAAAGCCCTTGGCCCTGAGCTCACCTATTGCCTCCTTTGCTTCCCCGGGCTCCCGGAAAAGCTTCGCCGCTACTTTGGCCATAGCACACTCCTTGATTTAGCTTTTGTACAGCGACTACCGACTCGCGAAGCCAACAAAAGAGGCCTCATCACCCTTGGCTCTTGGCGCACAAGGTGAAAAGGCCCTTCAACCGGAAAAAGCAACGATAACTCACAGCAAATTCAAGAGAGCCGGTAAGATAACCCCCAGCCACAACCTCTGATTTTAGCACAGGCTCGATTTCCAGTCAACATCGGCTGCGCCCGACATGAGAAACTTGCGTTACTTCTCGACCTGCTCCTTGTTCGCCTCCTTAAGCTTGGCCTCTTCCTCCTCCATCAATACCCGGCGCAGGACCTTACCGATTAGGGACTTGGGCAGCTCTTCCCTGAACTCCACCAGCTTTGGCACCTTGTAGCGAGCAAGTCGTGGCTGGCAGAACTCGGTGATCTCTTCAGGAGTGGCGCTTTCTCCCTCCTTGAGCACGATGCACACCTTCACCGTCTGACCCCGGTAGGGGTCGGGGACGCCGTAGCAGACCGCTTCCTTGACCTTGGGGTGCTCGTAGAGAACCTCCTCGACGTCGCGAGGATAGATGTTGAAGCCACCAGCGATGATCATCTCTTTCTTGCGATCCACGATACTGAAGAAGCCGTCTTCGTCCATCTTGGCCAGGTCGCCGGTATAGAGCCAGCCATTGCGCAACACCATCTCCGTCTCCTCAGGCCGGTTCCAGTAGCCCTTCATCACCTGGGGGCCCCTGATGACCAGTTCTCCCACCTCCCCCAAAGGCATCTCCCGCTCGCCGGTCTCCGCGTCCATTATCTTCGCGTCCACATCCGGGAAGGGCACCCCGATGCTTCCTGTCTTACGCATGCCGACTACGGGGTTCGCGGTGACGACAACAGGGGCCTCACTGAGGCCGTAGCCCTCCGACAGCTTGGCGCCAGTGAGTTCGGCGAACGTCTGCTGCACCTCCAACGGGAGCGGCGCCGCCCCGCTGTTGCACAACCTGATGGAGCGCAAATCGTATTTGGTCACGTCGGGATGGTTGTTGAGGGCTACGTACATGGTGGGCACGCCGGGGAAGAAGGCCGGCTTGTAGCGATTGATAGCCTTGAGCACCTGCTCGGTTTCCCATCGGGGCAGCAGCACCATCGCCGAGCCACCGAGCACTGCGAAATGCATTACCACAACCATGCCGTATACGTGGAAGAGGGGCATCACTCCCAAGATCACCTCTTTCCCTTCGTCGAGGCCAAGAGGCTCCCCCCAGGCTCTCATCTGATAAACGTTGGCCAGCACGTTGAAGTGCGTAGCTACTGCGCCCTTGCTGACGCCGGTAGTACCGCCTGTGTACTGGAACATGGCGACGTCCTCCGAACCCACGGCTACTGAGGGTGGGGTGGGGCCGAAGCGACGCAGCAGGTCTTGGAATTTGTGGATATTCTTCACCTTCGGGATTCTGACGCGATGTCCCTCCTGGCGTTCCACAAACATGGTAAACGCTTTCCGGCTCTGCGGAGGGAGATACTCCTTGATACTGGTCACCACCACATTTTTCAGCTTGGTTCGCTCCTTCAACCCCATCACTGTTTTGTAGAAAAGGCTGAGAACGATGATGGTCTCAGCACCGCAGTCATTCAGCTGGGACTCGATCTCTCGCGGGGAGTACAGAGGATTGGTGGCCACCACTATGCCCCCCACCTTGAGAACCGCGTAGTAGCTGATGACGAACTGGGGGCAATTGGGCAGGAGCAAGGCCACCCGGTCACCTTTCTTGACCCCCATGTCGATAAGAGCGTTGGCCAGCCTGTTGGACTTCTCGGCCAGGTCTCGGTAGCTCATCAAATACTCGTCGTCGAAAGCCCCGGGGAAGATAATAGCGGGCTGCTTCGGGAAGCGGTTCGCCGATTCCTCCAGCAGTTGCTGCAGGGCAACGCGGGGGTAGTCGATGGTTTCGGGCACGCCGGGATCATAATGCTTCAACCATATCTTCTCCATGAGAACCTCCCTCCATTCAACCCGTCAAAGCCAGCATAAGATACAGATTGGCGCGCATTCGTCTGAATAGCTTATGCGAGATCGTTTTCCCGCTAGCAGGTATACCTCCCCACCTCTATGATCGCGTCGGCAATATCCCTCCTGAGCTGTACGGCGTTCAAAGGAGCGAACTGCGACACCTTTCTCAATGTCGCCAGTTGGCTATCAAGCGCGTCTCCGGTCTCCATTGCCGCCAGCAACTGCCGGGCATAGTCACTTACTCTGACCATGGCATCGTTTACATAGAGCCGCACCATGTCTATCTTGGTTTTCGACTTCTGCTCCCCGACGGACTTGATGGCCTTAAGCGCCCTCAGAAGGCCGCTCTCCATGGCATAGACCTCCTGGGCAATGTCGCCCAACAGGCCCAGAATCTCCTCTTCCTCCTCTATGGCCGTCCCATACTTCTGCGCCGCACCGCCAGATAGGAAGAGGAATATCTTCTTCGCCCTATCCACGAGCCTTCGCTGGTATCCCAGAGGACCGTCATCTGCGCTGGGGGCGAGAGGCTCCATTGCTGCCAACTCGCCTTTCACCTTCTCTGCCTCAGGGAAAAGGGGTATCTCGCCCTTCAACGCCCTCCTCAGCAGCATCCCGGTGATGAGAACCCTGTTTATCTCATTTGTCCCTTCAAATATCCTGAATATCCGGTTGTCTCGATAGATCCTCTCCACAGGGTATTCCTCACAATACCCGTAGCCCCCGTACATCTGAACCGCCTCATCGGCCACATAGCCTAACATCTCCGAGCAGTAGACCTTGTTTATGGAGCACTCAGTAGCGTACTCCGCTATGCTCTTTGAAAACTCCCTGCCGGCTTCTTCGGCGGCGCGGTCCACGGTGGCAAAGATTGTGTCAATGAGCCCGCCAGTCCGATAGACCATGCTCTCGGCAACATACGTCCTTGTCCCCATCTCGGCGATCTTGTGCTTCATCAGCCCAAACTGGCATATCGGCCTGTTGAACTGCACCCTTTCCTTGGAGTATCCCACGCTGCTCTCAATGGCCAGCTTGGCCACCCCCACGCACCCCGCGGCCAGTTTGAACCTGCCGAGGTTGAGGATGTTGAAGGCCACGATGTGCCCTCTTCCGATTTCAAAGACAACGTTCTCCACCGGCACCTTGGCGCCATCGAGGAATATGCTGCAGGTGGAGGAGCCGCGAATTCCCATCTTCTTCTCCTCTGCGCCAACGGACACCCCCTCGAAGCCCCTCTCCACTATGAAGGCGGTCATCTTGTCATCAACCTTGGCATAGGTGAAGATGATGTCGGCAAAGCCCCCGTTGGTAACGTACTGCTTGGTGCCATCGAGCTTGTAGTACTTGCCGTCGGGTGACAGAACCGCCGTGGTTTTTATTGACATAGCGTCGGTGCCCGACTCCGGCTCCGTCAATGCGTAGGCCCCGATCTTCTCACCCCGCGCCATACTGGGAAGGTACTTCTCCTTCTGGGCTCTGTTGCCAAAGAATACCAGCGGCATTGAGCCTATCCCGGTGTGGTCATTTAAGGTCAGGCCGAAGGAACCCGACAACGCCGAGTGCTCGCAGATTAGCAGGGAGGCTATGCTGTCCAGTTCTGAGCCCCCATATTGCTCCTCGATATCCACCGCCAAAAGCCCCAGCTCACCCGCCTTCAGCATCAGCTCGCGGTGCAGCTCAAAGGCCCGTTCGAGGTTCTCCTCCTTATGCTCCAGCACATCAATCTGGGGCTCCACTTCATTCTTTATGAAGCGTTCCGTGGTCTTGACTATCATGTCGTGCTCTTCCCTGAAGTCCTCCGGAGTGAAGACCTCCGTGGCAGGAATCTCTTCAAGGAAAAACGAGCCGCCCTTTCTGATCACTCTCTGTTCCATTTCTTCCTCCTTCTCTATTGTTATTCTTCTCTTTCGAATATGCCCGCTGCCCCCATGCCGCCTCCGGTGCACATGGTGACCATGCCATATCTGGCCTTTCGCCGCTCCATCTCATAGAGCAGCTTAGTGGTGAGGTACGCCCCGGTACAGCCCAGGGGATGCCCCAGGGCAATGGAGCCGCCATTGACATTCAGCCTACCCATGTCAATCCCCAGCGTTCTAACCACGTATAGCGATTGAGAGGCAAAGGCCTCGTTCAGCTCGATGACATCAATCTGGTCGAGGGTCATTCCTACGGCTTTCAACGCCTTGGGAACGGCTACCACCGGCCCTATGCCCATGATTTCGGGGTCTACCCCCCCTACTCCAAATGACCTGAAGACAGCCATCGGCTTCAGACCCAGTTCCTTCGCCTTCTCCCGAGACATGACAACCGTCGCTGCTGCCCCGTCGTTCATGGGGCAGGAGTTACCCGCAGTCACCGAGCCGCCGGCGCGAAAGAGTGGCCTCAATTTGGCGAGTCTGTCCAGCGAGGTGTCGAACCTTACGCATTCATCCGTGTCAAAGGTTTTGTCCAGTTTCACCCTCTTCCCATCCTCAAAAGTACGATCAGCTACCTGCAGGGGCAGGATTTGCTCCTTGAATGTTCCCTCGTTAAGGGCCCTGATTGCCTTTTGATGGCTTTCAAAGGCGAACGCATCCTGGTCCTCTCTGCTTATGTTGAACCGCGAGGCCACATTCTCTGCGGTGAGTCCCATAGTGATATAGGTCTCTGGGTACGTCTCTACCAATTCTGGGTCGGGCAGCGGCTTGTTCCCCCCCATGGGCACCAGGGTCATGTGCTCCACCCCCGCTCCCACCACCACGTCGGCAAACCCGCACATGATCCGCTGGCAGGCGATGGCAATGGCATCGAGCCCCGAGGCACAGTACCTGTTCACCGTCATTCCCGGCACCTGGGAGGATAGCCCCGCCTTAAGGGCGACGACCCTGCCGATATTCATTCCCATCTCTGCCTCGGGGAAGGAGCAGCCCATGACCACATCCTCCACATCTTCGGGTTTCAACCCTTTGGCCCTTCTGACTGCCTCTTTGACGACCTCTGTCGCTGTGTGCTCAGGCCTGGTATTTCTCAAGCTGCCGTTTATCGCCCTTGCCAGGGCTGTCCTCACTGCCGATACTATTACTGCTTCCCTCATCCTATTATCTCCTTACCGTCGGGACTAGTTC
>CAZCXP010000093.1:0-10221 GCA_964502665.1 uncultured Dehalococcoidia bacterium
ATCTAAATAGTACACCAATATCTTCGTCGACAACGGTAGCTGCTTCCCTGTGGATAACAATATTAGTGTCTAGCAGAATCTTCATAGCTCGTTTGCCTCTACATTTTCGATTCTACTTCTGGTAGGCATCCAGGTATTTTCTTATGATCTTCTCTTGTTCTTCTTCGGTCGCCCTTAGGAAAGCATTCAAAGATGCTGCTAGCAGAAGGTTCTTCTTTCTACCTGTCCTTCTTGCGAGCTCATCTAAAGACAAAGCCAGACTTTCGGGGATTTCCACAGACATGGGTTTCTTCGCCATAATAAGCCTCACGATAACTAACACTTGATAATACTTTAATAGCAAAGGCTAGTAATGTCAATACTTTACTAGCTACTGTCTATTACGTGGACGATGGCGGAAAGATTCTTCTTCGGCCCTCTAATACGACTAAATGACGAATTCTTCAACTGCCGAAGTTCGACTCTGATTTGGCTCATGATTACAAGCCGGCGCAGTCCATGCCGATATGTCCCTCTTTCTCCAGTCTGGCGTACTCTTCATCGGAGACGCCGATGACCTGTTTATAGACGTATTCGTTGTCTTCCCCGAGACGCGAGGGCCCACGCCAGATGCTGAGGGGCGTTCTTGACATCTTCCACGGCATCCCCGGGTAGAGGTGGGTGCCGCAGTCCTCCTGCGTGGCCCGCTCAAAGAACTCCCGTGCCCGCAGGTGCGGGTCGTCATAGGCGTCTTTGTAGCTCTCAACGGGACCGGCGGGAACGCCCTCCGCTTGCAGGATATACATTACCTCGAAGTGGTCGCGCTCACGAGTCCACTCCTCGATATGCCTGTCCAGCTCGTCCTGGTTCTTACAGCGGCCTATCGCATCGGCAAACCTCTCCTCCCCGCTCCAGGAGGGATTGCCCATGGCACGGCGCAGACCTTGCCACTCGTCATCATTGTGGCAGGTGATAAACACGTAGTTGCCCTGATCCGGGGTAAGCTGAGAGGTTCCGAAAGCTACCGACTCCCCTTTGCAGCGATAGCAGCCGCAAGGTGCTGCGCCGGGATAACGATTGCCCATCGTTCCTTGAACGCGACCGTTCATGTCGTAGTCCATCAACGCCTGCGCTATCCAGGGGAGGAAGGTCTCTGTCTGACTCAGCTCTATCAACTGTCCCTTCCCCGTCTGGCTGCGGTAATGCAGGGCGGCCAACAGGACAAAGGCACCGTGGGCTCCAGCGGCGTGATCGCAGGCAAAAACCATGCTGTGCGAGGAGGGGTCCATATCGAGGTAGCCTCTTAGCATGTCGTGGCCAGCATATGCCTCAAAGTTGCTCCCCAGGCCGCGGTAGTCTTTCCAGGGACCATTGAGTCCATAGCCTGGAAGGCGCAGCATGATGATATCCGGCTTGACCTCCTTCATCTTCTCATAGGTTATGCCCAGCTTATCCATGGCTGAGGGGGTATTATTCTCGACAAACGCATCGCACTTGCTGATGAGCCTCCAGAAGATGTCCATCCCCTCAGGTCTGGTCAAGTCGACCGTCATGCTGCGCTGATTGCACTGTGTGGCATTGCCCAGGGGGTAACGGTTCCAGGGCCTCTCGCCCGGCTCTCGGTCGGGATACCCTCCCGTATAAGGCGGCATATTGTCCAGAAGTAGCTTGTGCGGGTTAGGAAATACGCCTCTGGTCATTGGTGCGAAGTGCTGACATGACTCCACCCCGATGGTCTCGGCACCCATATGCGCCAGTAGCTGCATTAGCCAACGACCGGCGTAAACCACAACAACCCCCGCTATCCTGACCCCTTCCAAAGGCAACTTAGTTCCGGCCATGTTAAGGCCCCTCCATCGCGCTATCCCTGGACTAGATAACCCCCTGCTGCCTCAGCAGCACAAGGTCCTCCCTGGTGTATCCCAGCTTCCCATAGACCTCCCCGTTGTGCTGCCCCAAGAGGGGCGCGGGCCTCTTCACCTGCCACGGCGTCCCCGACATGATATAGGGCGCGCCGGGATAGGTAATTCGCCCCGCCACCGGGTGGTCGACCTGTACGAAGGATTTCCTTTCCTCAAGGTGCGGATCATACATGAGGTCTGCCACCGTATTCAGCGGTGCGCACATCAGCCCTGCTGCCTGGCCTTCGCTCCAGCACTCAAGCTTCGTCCGCGAAGCAAGATAGGGGAACCACCATCTTTCGTAGAACTCGTCCCTCCGCTCCGGATCGAACTGCGCCTCTAATGTGCTCCACGGGGGCTTCTCCAGCTCGGGGTCGCCGATCATTTTAGCAACGCCGGACCAGCGCATACCGGTGGCAAGAAGGCCGAAGTAGCCATCCTTACAAGGATACGCGCCCGCGGGGAAGCTCAGTTCACCCATTGAGATTCTGATCATCTGTTGGCCGCAATACTGATAGGCGATGAGGTTTGTAATCCTCCGATCTGTGCTGCTCTCCAGGGTTTCCATGAGGGAGATGTCGACGTGCTGCCCCCCCGTCCCGCTGTGTTTGGCGCCGAAGTAAGCGCCCATAATGCCCACCGCCGCTGATGAAGCTGCCTCATAGAGGGATACGTTCACCGCAAGCTTGACCGGCTCACGATGATACATGCCGTCGGTGTACATATCGCCGCCCATGGCATATAGCACGCCGTCTGACGCCTTGAAGTCCCGGTAGGGCCCGTATTGCCCAAAGTTGGAGATGGAGCCCATCACCAATCGGGGGTTCATCTTCTCCAGGGTCTCGTAGTCGAGGCCCCAACCAGCCATTGTCCCAGGCTTGAAGCTCTCCACGAGGATGCCCACATCATTTACCAACTGCCTGAAGATTTCCCGCCCTGCCAAGCTCTTCAGGTTGAGGGTGATGCCCTTCTTGTTGGTGTTGAGATGAAGGAAAAGGGCGCTCTTCTCAGGGTGAGGCTTGTCGTTGGGGAAAGGTCCCATCCTTCGGGCTGGATCGCCCCCGCCCGGCTTCTCGATCTTGAGGACATCGGCGCCCAGGTCAGCCATGAGCTTGGTGCAGTAGGGGCCGGCGATGTAATGGGTCAGATCCAGTACCTTGACGTCTGATAAAGCCTGTTTCACTGTCTCTTAGGATTCGCCCTCCCTTCTTATGCCGGCCAATACTTCGGCCCTCTTCTTGTATTCCTGAATTTGTGCCATGGACTCACCGTAGATCATCATCCTCTGGGCTTGAAGAGAGCCCTCGGCATGGAGCGCCGATACTTCTAGCTCCATACCGACCCACCTCCTTATTAGCTGCATCATCCTCAGTCTATGCTCCGTGGGTATTCCCGCCTTGCCGCCTAAGTACTTTTCGACGTACCCTCTAGTCTCGGGATTTTGATAGTCCTTGTAGGTTGGTGCTGTCATGAGCAGCCCCCCGGCAATATCCTGTATCGCCCTGGCGCAGTTATGATAATTAGTGGCGAAGTTGTATTTCGCTATGTTGCAGAGCACCGGATTTGGTATCGGAATTCCGCCGTGCATAACATAGTCCAGACATGAGGCCCGAGCCAGCGACTTGAGGGTATCAAGGTACATTACCAGATCAGTGATTTTCTCCCTGACATGGCCGACCCACTCGATGCCATTGTGCTCCGCCATTGCTTGAGCCATCCCCACCAGTATCTCCGTCATCGGGATCCTGTAGCTGGCTGCCGTATGACGGTGCAAAGTCGCAAAATTGTACACCAGGGTCACCACGTGGCTCCACTCCCCACAAAGGAAGACTCTATCCCAGGGAACGAATACATCATCGAAGATAACCAGACAGTCAGTATGAGCCCTCACTGGGAGGTCGATGGGGAAATCGAGCGGGCCCCATTCCGCTTTTAGAGGATGGCATATGTGCTTTATTCCTTTGGCGTTGGCAGGAACGGCAAAGGCGACGGCGTAATCTGCGTCCTCTTCAGCCATAACCCTGCAGGGAGCTACAAATAGCTCGTTGAAGTATGCTGAAGCAGTAATGTGTGCTTTAGCTCCCCTCACTATTATTCCCTTGCTGTCTCTATTCACCACCCTCACATAATAGTCTGGGTGGGCTTGTTTGGGGGAGGAGGGGTGCAAAACGCGATCGCCTTTTACGTCGGTCATGGCAACGGCTACGCTCACATCTTTCTTCTGTAGATAATCGCGGTAGCTCTCTGCCCGTTCCAGATACTCCTTCTTCCCCATGGTGTTTGCGGCGATACTTACCGCATTCATGGCATCGGCGCCGATATCATGGGTGAAAGGGACTACACCCATGCCGAACCTCGTCCCTGCTACCATAAGCTCATGTCTCTTTATGAGATCATCAACGTTTTGGGGCGTGTAGTAATACATGCTTATGGGCTCGCCTGTTTCGGGGTGACTCACTACAGCCAGGTCCCGGTACTCAGGCATATGCGCCATCTCATAGTCTATCCCTGCTGTGTCCACACAGATACTGAGCAGCGGGTCGGTAGTAACATCCTCAACCCTCTCCCCCCTGAGATAGACTACCCTGTCATCCCTCAAACTCTGCTTGTGTTCCTCTGCTGTCATTAGTCCCATCTTGCTACCTCCTTGTTAGTTTAACTCGCTGGGACATTGATCATGGGTACGCTGGTAGTACAGTGCTACATGTAGCACCTCCGATTCTAGGTGCCTTGCCTAGCGTAGGAAAGCGCGGTGAGCTTCCCAGTACTCGTCCCTTTCGATAACTGTCGCCGCTCCCGCGCCCCAGGCGCCGCATATGGCTGCCACACCATATCTGGACCCTCTGCGATTCATCTCATAGGCCAGAGTACCAAGCAGTCGTACCCCGCTCGCCCCTGTCGGATGGCCGATGCAGCAGGCACCTCCGTTGACGTTCACCTTCTCAGGATCGATTCCCATTTCCTTTATCTGTACCAGAGGCACCACGGCAAAGGCCTCGTTTATCTCCCACAGGTCTATATCGTCCACGGATAGGCCCGCTCTTTTCAAAGCCTTTCTGGACGCCACGGTAGCGCCATATCCAAGGATTTTGGGGTCAACCCCCACCCATGCCATCCCCCTTATGGTGACCAAGGGCACCAAACCCAACTCCCTGGCTTTGTCCTTTGACATAAACACTCCCGCCGCGGCCCCATCGCTCTCCCGAGAGGCACTGGCTGCACAAATCCTTCCGTCAGGCTTGAAGACAGGCGGAAGGGTGCGTATCTTCTCAATGGTTGAGTCAGGCCTCACACCCTGGTCGTAATCAACAAGCTTTACCGTCCCGTCGGGCAGCTTGCCCTCCACCGGGATTATCTCGTGCTTAAACTGCCCCTCCCTTTGAGCTGCTGCCGCCCTTAGGTTGCTCCTCAACGCCCATTGGTCCTGTTCTTCCCTGGAGATATCGAACATCTCGGCCAGCCTCTCACCGGTCAGGCCCATGCCTACTACGTCCCAGAGGTCGACCTTTTCAAATAGCTTTGGGTTTGGCTGTGCACGTGACGTGCCAAATTCCTCTGCCATTTTGAAAAAGTCTGAATCAGGAGTGATCAAAGGAATGGGGAAGTGAGAGACGTTCTCTATCCCGCCGGCAATGAAGATGTCGCCTATGCCCAGTTCAATAGCCATGCAGGCAATGTGCGCGGCTGTCATACTTGAGCAGCATGCTCGATCGACACTCAGGCCTGCAACCTCAAAGGGGCAGGTCATCAGGCCAATGCCTCTGCCCGGATTCGCCTGTTCGCCAGCTTGGTTTGCCGCGCCCATGATGACCTCGTCAATTGAGGCAGGGTCTATCTTTGTTCGCTGTAGCAGCTCCTGGACCACGATAGTAGCAAGGTCATCGGCGCGCTTATCTGCGAAAAAGCCTGGCCTCTTTGCGCTCGCCACCCCGAAAGGGGTTCGGGCGTAATCCACGATTACTGCTTCCCTTATTTCAGCCATTTGCTTTTCTACCTCCATGCGTTCTTCTCGTTCCCAGCAAGTGCCTCCGGCTGTTTACATAATACGCCCCGAGGCCAAAAACAAGCGCGAGGGTCGCCCCATCGCAGAATCCTCTTCACAGTAGCTCTATCTCCTTGAGGTCGGGAGCTAAAGTGAGTTTGGGCTCAGTCAGTGCTTGCACCTCCTCCGCAGTCCAGGCTGGAGCGATCTCCTTCAACACAAGCCCTTCCTTGGTCACGCTGATGACCGCTATGTCGGTGACGATCAAATCCACGCATTCCCTGGCGGTAAGAGGGAAGGTGCATTTCCTCACTATCTTATATTCATTGTTACGCGTGACATGGGTCATGCAGACAATAACCTTTTTAGTACTGGCTGCCAGGTCCATAGCGCCGCCAATGCTGGTGAATAAGTGTGGCGCTCGCCAGTTGGCAAGGTCTCCTTTCTCCGATACCTGAAGGCCCCCCAGGATGGTGAGGTCGAGTTTGCCGCCACGAATCATGTCGAAGGCTTCACCCATATGGAAAAGGCTTAGCCCTGGAAGCGGCATAACAGGCTGGCCACTGGCGTTGACCAATACCCACCCCATCTCGTCCGCTTCCTCCTCGGTGGCTATACGACCATAGCCAATAATCCCGCTCTCCGAGTGGAAGAACACGGTCTTCCCTTCGGGGATGAAGTTACTCGCCAGCGTAGGTATGCCGAAGCCCAGATTGACATAATCCCCATCCTGAATTTCCTTGGCGGCCCTCAATGCTATGGTCTGTTCATCGAGCCTTTCCTTGCTTCTGACTCTTTCTCTGAGTTGCTTCTCCGCCATTTTCAACTCTCCTTGGGTATTTGAACCACGCGGTGTACATAAATGCCTGGAGTGATGATACCCTCCGGGTCAAGCTCTCCCGGCTCAACCACCTCGTCCACCTCGGCAATGGTAATTGAGGCTGCCTTGGCCATTAGGGCACTGACACCTCTACCAACACCTCGATAGACTAGATTCCCGTATCTGTCACCTTTGTAAGCGCGGATAAGAGCGAAGTCAAGCGCAAGAGGCCTTTCCAGGATATATTCTTCTCCGTCAAGCTCTCTTTTCTCTTTGCCTTCCTCCACAAGCGTCCCTACTCCGGTACGAACATATACACCGCCCACCCCTGCCCCGGCAGCCCATAACCTCACCGCCAACGTGCCATGGGGCAATTCCTCCACCATCAGCTTGCCTGCTTCCCATTCTTTTTTTACCGTCTCTACGCCGGGGGCGAAGGGAAAACTACTGATGAGCTTACGTACCAGGCCCTGTTCCACCAGCACAGCACCGTCAATATACCATCGTTGTGAAGCCTTTTCCTCTCCAAGCAATGAACTCAGGAACTCCCTGATCTTCACACCCAGGCCACCGAAGAAAGTAACGATGGTGAGGCCCTTGGTGGATTTCCGAGCCACAGCCTGAATAAGGTTCTGGGGCGTCATCACTATTCCTGCAAAATTGCTGACCCCGATGATAGCCCCATCGGGGATATCAGCAACCGCCTCATCAAAGCTAGCTACCACCTTATTTGCAGCCACCTAATATCCCTCCCTTTCGTTTGAGTAAGAGCCGATTTCTCTGGTTCCGCTGCTCATTGCCTGTACCTCCTTGCTGTTTGCCCCGTCTTCAAACCCGCCTGGCTGGGCTATTGTCTCCGCCAGCAACTCCAGACTCCTTGCGATATTCTACTGCGATATGTATGCCACCACAAGAAGTCTGTGACGAAAACACTGTAGCAGTGAAGAAGGTGGGGCATCCGAAAAACGGTTCTTTCGATTAGGGCATCTGACGCCAGTCCCCAAATTGTGGTAAGATTAGTCGGATTCTGTAGTATTGGTTCATGCATTGTTGGCTACCGTCCGTACTTTGTAGGTCTGTCTTGGACAAAGGGGAGTGATATGCGAATCACTTATGGCATCGAAATTGGTGCTCCAATTGAAAAAGTATTTGAGTGTGTTAGTGATGATGAAAAAATAAAAAAATGGATACATGGGTTGGTGAATGTTGAATATCTGACACCGAGAAAGAAGAAAAACCCCGTTGGCACTAAGTTCAGACGAAAATTTGAGATAGGTGTACGCACCACAGAAATGGAATTTGAGATTATTGAATATGAAAAGCCAAGGTTCATGGTATTGCGAAGTGCAGGTGAACAGGTTTTAATAGAGGAATATTATAGATTTGAGCCCGTGGAAAACGGCACCAGGTTTGATTTCGAGGCTAATTACACATTCGCTAGACTTCTGTTAAAACTAAGTAGCTGTTTGTCTGCTTGGCCTGCAAAGAGAAACATAGCTAAACAAATAGAGAATCTGAAAGCATTGGCTGAGCAATTGGCATACGTCGACGAGCAATTCGGTGCTGGTAAAGAGTTAAATCTGGACAGTCTTCAAGCCTTTCTTGACTTCTATTTTCCACGTAGAGTCAAATCTACTGAAGAGACGAGACGCCTGCTGGACGAAATTTCGGAACATAAGGTGTCCCTCAGGCAGCTTGTGGACGGCTTCGAGAAAGCCAAGGAGATCTTGCCGCTCATGGAGTCTGAAGCATTCGGCCCAGAACGTGGGAGATGGGCACAAGCTGGCATTTTCAGGACGATGTTACACGTTACCAACGATGACTACTGGCAAGACCGCAAATCAATTCTACCTGAAGATGTACGGAAACTTACGCAGAAATGGAGAGCACGACTATCTGAGCGGAATCCGTAGTTTGCCTATACCCCGCGGACGATTCTTGTTTGTTTAATAGCTGCGGCAGCTTTTTCGGCACGCGAAGTCGGTGACGCAATACTCCGATAACAGCGCCTGACCTGGAGGTAGTGTTTATGCCAAAAAGATTCCCCAAAGAGTCGAAAGGATTCAATCCGTTTGGTGACCTGTTAGGTTTGACGTTCACCGAGGTATCGAAGGGATACAGTCGTTGTGTCCTTGACGTTGATGGGAAGCTGCTAAGCCCGCACCGAACCGTGCACGGAGGAGTCACATATGCGATGGCGGACACCGGCATGGGTGCAGCTCTCTATTCTTGTATCGGTGAGGATGAGCGATGTTCAACGATAGAGGTTAAGATCGTCTATTTCAAGCAAGTGAAATCGGGTACTCTTACCTGTGATACCAAGGTAATCCACAGTAGCAAAAGAATTGCTATCCTCGAATCGGAGATAACCAACGAAGGGCAGCTTGTTGCCAAAGCTCTTGGAACCTGGTCTATATACAAGGCAGCCAGGGAGTAAGGAGCACCGCGCGGTTGAAGGCATCGACACCTTCTTTGAGCCACAGGTAATGTGTGATGGTCACCTTTATCTGTCGCTAGTACTATTTATCCACCGATAATCACCAAAAATGACTATGGCCTTCCCGATGACGCCTGTGCTAATCTTTGATTCCGCATAGAGGAATAGACGATGGCTGGTCGGGGGAGGACGAGACGAATGAAGCTGCAGATAGATATCTATCAACGTCGTGGCGCAAACATGCACGTAGTTCTGCGAGGACGAGCTGGAAGCGAAGCTAGCTCTGGTGATTCTGACGTATTTGCCAGGTATATTGGAATCTGTCAAGAGTTCACCAGAAGACACACTCCACTAACGGAAGTTCTCGTAGCTCCTTCCCGTGCTGAGGGTGAGCCGCAGATGACTTCGCCTGTTTCTGGCTAGCACCATTCTCTGCAAAGCGTAACCGCACACCTTCACGCCATAATGCACCTCAATGGTCACCGCGGCTTGAACGCAGATTGCATAGCGGCAACACACCCCCGCTTTGGTGTATGGCGGTCATCAGGATAAAGGTTCCTTTTCTCACCTCCCACTTCTTACGGCTTGAACACGATAAAGAATGGCCAGTCCCGTTTGATTCTGTCCCCGTTGGCATAAGCAGGCCTGATTCTCGGAGATCATGAATCGGAGTTGACAGAGGCCTCTAAAAATGCTACTTTCCTAAGAGGATATTCGCCTCAGCTTACCTTGTCTCGATCAAGTCCCCCACAATAACGAGTTGCCATGTGACAATTGATGCTTACACAGACGATAGGTGTTGGATGATATCAACCAGGATGCTGGTTATTCCATTGAGATAGCTTTGGAATTGCTGCCGTGGGATAGCTTGGCATTTGCTTTGTGAGTGGTCGCGAAGCTGAAGAGCTATTCTCGGACAACCAGGCTGGCTCGGCGGATTTGGAGAGAGCAACTGAGTAAAGAGGCTCGATGAGAAGGTTAGTGATTCTACTAGCCCCAGTGCTGATCATGGCGCTTGTCGTTGGTGCTATTGGCTGTGGTGGTGAGGAGGCAACGCCCACACCCACGGCGACGCCCAGGCTAACACCATCACCGACGCCCA
>CAZCXP010000094.1:0-365 GCA_964502665.1 uncultured Dehalococcoidia bacterium
ATCGGGGGACGAAGCAATCTCACCCCCAGCGCCCAGATTGCTTCGCTGCCCCTTCGCTATGCTCAGGGCTTCGGCTCGCAATGACAGAAGGAAGAAAGGTTCTCAATTCTCAGAACAAGAGTGGAATATGAAGCTGATCGTAGGTTTGGGCAACCCCGGCAGGTCTTATGTCAACAACAGGCACAATGTAGGCTTTCGCTGCCTTGACTATTTTGCCCGCAAGCAAGGCATTTCCCTCAACCTTCGCCGGGCTCGCAGTCAGTTGGGTATGGGTGAGGTTGGGGGTACAAAGGTTGTCCTGGCCAAACCCAGAACGTTCATGAACCTGAGTGGGGAGGCGGTGGCGGCGCTTATGCGCCGCCACC
>CAZCXP010000094.1:375-10068 GCA_964502665.1 uncultured Dehalococcoidia bacterium
TAAATTTGTTTGCCTGGCCCAACCCCTTATCTTACTTTACCTTGGGGGGGGGGGGGGGGGGGGGTTTTTGCCCCCCCTACCGCCTCCCCACCAACGACCTGATTGTCATCTATGACGATCTCGATCTCCCCCTGGGCAAGATACGTATCCGAGAGCGTGGAAGCTCGGGGGGGCACAAAGGAATGAAGTCTATTATCGCTCATCTGGGAAGCCAGGACTTCCCTCGGATTCGCGTCGGTATTGCTCCACAAGAGAGTGGAGCAGATGCACCCTCCAAGAGAAGGGAAACCATCGAATATGTTCTCAGCGATTTCGCCGCCGAAGAGAGGCCCATCATTAGAAAGGTCTATCCAGAGGTCGCTGACGCCATTCATTGCCTGATTACAGATGGCATTGCGGCCGCCATGAACAAACACAATTGAAGTTGCTGCGGAAGTAGAATCTCTTCCGTTCGCCCTGAGCCTGCCCCTGATTCACTCAGGGGCCTGTCGAAGGGCCGCTCATGGTTCGACGAGCTCACCACGAACGGCATGTGGACCTTTCAATTTCCATGATTCGTGGTCGGCAACCGCTCATGAGGGTTTAACCTCTATTAGGAGCTTACACTGAGATCTTGACAGGGCTAGTCAGCTTTGGCTAGCCCTTGAGGTGTTTGGCGGTGAATCTATCCGGCCTGCTTCCCCTGATCGAAGAAATGCCCTCGTACCGCGAGCTCATTAAGGGGCTGCGGGAAGAACGGGGCGTAATAAAAAGGGTGGTGATGCTTGATTCAGCCAAGCCCTATCTCCTGGCCTGTCTTCACCACCAGCTCGGCCTTCCCATGCTGGTGATTACCGCCCGATCAGAGAAAGCCAGGCAGCTTCACGAAGAGATCCCCATTTGGCTTGGTAGCGATGCCCCGATCAGGCTTTTCCCTGAGCCCGATGCCCTTCCCTACGAACGCCTCTCGTCTGACTCCTACACAGTACAGCAAAGGTTGAGGGCGCTCTCCGAGTTAAGCCAGGGGGACAAACCCCGTCTGGTTATTGCTTCCGCGTACGCTGTGGTACGGAAGACTGTGCCTGCAGTCAGTTTTGCCTCCTCGTGCCATATACTGAGAAAGGGGTCGAAGGTCGACCTCGAGCGGATGCTGGCTGAGTGGATGGAGCTTGGCTACGAGATGGAGAACACAGTGGACATACCGGGAACCATGAGCCGGCGCGGCGGCATCATTGATATCTATCCGCCGAACAGCGACCTTCCCGCACGTTTGGAGCTCTTTGGGGATGAAGTGGAAAGCATCCGCCTCTTTGACCCCGCAACCCAGCGCTCCACGGAGTTAGTGCCCCAGGTAGCTATTATCCCTGCCAGGGAGATGGTTTTACCTCGTACTGAAGTTGGCAGCATTCTCCAGCGGCTTGACCTCTCAACCCTAAACAGCGAGGCCAGGGAAAGGGTTGAAGAGGAAATGGCGCGCCTCGCCAGCGGTCAATGGTTTGACGGACTGGATTTCTATGCCTCCCTGGTCAACGATGGCGCTTTTCTCGACTATTTCCCCGAGCAGACTCTGGTTGTTCTCGACCAGCCTGACCTTATCGAGGACGCTGTGGCAGGACTGGACTCTCAAGCGATTGAGCTGTCCCGGGCGCAGAGCGAGCAAGGTAAGCTGCCAGGCAATCTCCCTGTGCCCTATTTCACCTGGCCAGAGATGGCAAGCAGACTCAATAGGTTCGACCGGAGACTGGTGCTGGAGCAATGGGGAGACAGGAGCCAGGGCTATCTCATGAGCTTTGGTCCAGCTCCCAGCTATAGCGGACGCTTGACCGCCTTCCTGGAAGAGACCAGGGATATGATAAAGGATAAGCGGCGGATTGTAATCGTCTCCCAACAGGCAACAAGGCTGTCGGAGCTATTCGAGGAGCACGACGTTATCGCATCGCCGGTCACCGACATAGTGCACCTGCCCCCCTCTGGCTCGATGACTCTGGTGCAGGGGGCGCTGGCTGAGGGCTGGAGCATGGATGGGGTAGGAGGGGATACGATCTTAAGCGATGTAGAGATCTTCGGCTTTGCCAAGAAGCGGCGAACGGTGCCCAAGCATCCGGTGCGCCGCGACACATTCCTCTCTGAACTTGTGACTGGCGACTACGTGGTGCACATCGATCATGGCATCGCCAGATTCTCGGGGCTAACCAGAATCAGCCTCGATAATGGCGAGCGTGAATACCTGGTTCTGGAGTACGCCGCTGGCGATAAGCTCTATGTGCCCAGCGAGCAAATCGATCGTATCAGCCGCTACGTTGGACCTGGAGGATACACTCCTTCCCTGAGCCGGCTGGGCACCCAGGAATGGAACCGGGCTAAGCAAAGGGTGAGGGAAGCGACAAGCAATTTGGCTCAAGGGCTTCTTTCTCTGTACTCGGCGCGAGAGGTTCTGGGCGGCTTCGCCTTCTCTTTCGACTCCGTGTGGCAACAGGAGCTTGAGGCCTCGTTTGCCTACGTTGAGACAGCAGATCAGCTTAAGGCGGTGCAGGAGGTCAAACGGGATATGGAAAGGGCTCGGCCTATGGACCGGCTGGTATCTGGGGATGTAGGCTATGGCAAGACCGAGGTTGCCCTGCGCGCTGCCTTCAAAGCGATCATGGATGGAATGCAGGTAGCGGTGCTGGTGCCCACCACTGTCCTCGCCCAGCAGCATCTAGCCACTTTCAGCGAGCGGCTGGGGGCGTTTCCAGTTAGAGTGGAGATGCTAAGCCGCTTTCGCTCACCGAAGGAGCAGCAGGAGGTCCTTGAGGGGTTGGCCAACGGCAGTGTGGACATCTGCATAGGCACCCATCGTCTTCTGCAGAAGGATGTCTCCTTCAAGAATCTCGGGCTGGTCATTATCGATGAGGAGCAGCGATTCGGCGTCGCTCACAAGGAAGGCCTCAAGCAACTGAGGAGAGAAGTCGATGTCCTTACCCTGAGCGCTACCCCTATACCCCGCACTCTACACATGTCTCTGATCGGCATTCGAGATATGAGCACAATGGAGACTCCCCCTGAGGAGCGCCTACCCATAAAGACCTATGTCGCTCCCTATGATGAAAGGCCAGCCCGCGAGGCGATATTGAGAGAGCTGGAGCGCAACGGGCAGGTGTTCTATGTCCATAATCGGGTACAGAGGATCGGCTGGGTCGCCAGAAAGCTGGAGAATATAGTACCTGAAGCCAGGATAGGCGTGGCTCACGGGCAGATGCCTGAGGAAATGCTGGAGTCAGTGATGCTCGATTTTGCCGAGGGCAGGATCGATGTCCTGGTATGCACTACCATCATCGAGTCCGGCCTGGACCTGCCCAATGTCAACACACTGATTGTTGATGACGCTGACAGGATGGGTTTGACCCAGCTCTACCAGCTTCGGGGTAGGGTGGGGCGAGGGGCAAACCGCGCCTATGCCTATTTCTTCTACAACAAAGGAAAACAACTCACCGATGCCGCCCAGAAGAGGCTGAGGACGATCTTTGAGGCAACTGAGCTGGGGGCTGGCTTTCGCATTGCCATGAAAGACCTGGAGATCCGCGGAGCCGGCAATCTCCTTGGGCCTGAGCAAAGCGGACATATGGGGGCTGTTGGCTTCGAACTCTATTCCCGTCTCTTATCGGAAGCGGTGGCGGAGCTTAAGTCTGGGAGCGAACGAAAAACTGCCCCTCAACTTCCGAGTACCACGGTTGATCTTCCTTTGACCGCCTATATCCCAGATAAATACGTACCTTCTCTTAGCACCCGCCTTGCACTCTATATGAGGCTGGCCAAGGTCAGCTCCCCGGAGGAGGTGGGTGAGCTGGGGGCAGAGCTTGAGGACAGGTTTGGCCCGCTGCCTCTTCAGCTCAAGAACCTGCTCTATATGGTGCGGATGAAGCTGATGGGCAGTCAAGTTGGCATCCAGGAAATCTCCTCGGAGAGGGGGCAGGTAGTGATCAAATTGGGCCCGGGTGTCAGGATAGATAAACTGGCAATGCAAGAATACTTTGGCGACAGGGTGAAAGTGGGCACAAGCCAGCTCCGATTGGATAGAAAGCGAGCAGGCAAAGAATGGAAGAGGGTGCTTGAAAGCGTGACCGAGAGATTGTCCGCTCTGACCTGAATTGTAAGCTAGTTGTAAGAATTGTAAGCTATTTGTAAGCTCTTCGTAATTCCCCGTTTACATCCTTAATTAGTTCTTAATCCTGTGTCCGTATACTTGCATATGCTCAGATGCGACATGGGAGACTGTTTCTATGAATGGAGCAGTACGACAAGGTGAAAGTGTGAGAAGCCTTATAGCCTACTGGCTTGTCAGTTGGTTGGGCATTCTGCTCATAGCCTCGTTCCTGCGAATCTGGCTTGACCACCCGATACTGAGAGCAATAGGGTTGAAGGCCCATGAACCGAATGCCATTATCGCCGGCTGTGAGGTGGCTGCCGGTGTCATTATATTGTTTTTCGGCATAGAGCGAACTATAAGCTGGATTAGAAAAAAATGATCTGGAACTGGAATAGGAACTTGCACCCCTCTGCGGCATACCTCCTCCACTATTTGCCCTCTCCAAATCCGCCTGGCCGGGCTTGGTCTCAGTCCCTAAGTTCTTCAATCTGCTCCGTGGCCATTTCGATTAGCTGAGGATCATCAGTGAGGGTGATGGCCTTCTCCAAGTCAGCTATAGCCTCGGCTTTTTCGCCCAACTCAGCGTGGAGCAGGCCGCGGACGAGGTAGGGCGGGGCAAGATCGGGGGCAAGGTCGATGGCCTTGTTGCAGTCAGCGATGGCCTGCTCGTACTCGCCTAGATTAGCATAGGCAAGGCCGCGATTGTAGTAGGCGTTAACATAGTTTGGGTCAAGGTCGATGGCCTTATTGTAGTCGGCGATGGCCTTCTGGTACTCGCCCAGACCACCATACGCAATTCCGCGGTTGTTGTAGGCCAGGACAAGATCGGGGTCTAGCTCGATGGCCTTGGTGTAATCAGCGATGGCCTGCTCATAATCGCCCAGATCAGCGTACACAATTCCGCGGTTGTTGTAGGCCAGGACAAGATCGGGGTCTAGCTCAACGGCCTTGTTGTACTCCCCTATCGCCTCATCATAGCGGCCCTGATCGGACAGCTCGTTACCCTGGTTGTAGTGCCACTCAGCCGTGCCCTTCGCCGCGCCTCCACAGGCCGCTGCTCCCAAGATGAGTGCGCCTATGAGCAACGTGACCAACCCAATCGCCAACCTTCTCATCTCGCTCCCCCATTCACTGGTTGCCCTCTCCAAACCCGCCTCGCGGGTCTTGGCCTGACCTGGCAAACCCATAGCTTGCGATATCCTACTGCGATATTTGTAATACCGCAACAAGCTCATGTCAAGGGTCACCCTGGAGGATAGCAGGAAGCACTGCAGGGCGCCGTTGTCGTAGCGCCTGCAGTCTCCTCGGCGAAGGATTAAATCAGCACATTACTAAAGAAGCCCCATATTTGGTTACGGGGCTTCTGCGCGACTTCGGCAGGCCATTTCCTTCTATGTAGCGAGTGAGTGCACTCATCGACCAAGCCGATGGTCGCAATAAAGATCAGGCAGCGATTATAGCAAAGCAGGGAGGTTTTGTCAAGTATTGTGGGGTTTTGTTAAGTTTTGAGCGCAAGATCAACCGTCAGGGGGCAGATAATTTACGATCTCCCTCAGGCTCCGAATACGCGGGCAGTCGCTGACCTTCTCCCAGAAGCCGTTGCGGTCGAGAAGCAGTGGCTTGATTTCGGCGCCTCTGGCTCCGATAACGTCCGAATGATATTGGTCACCCACGTGGATTGCTTCGGAGCCGCTCACTCCGGCACGCTCCAGAGCGGCGAGGAATATCGGAGGATGAGGCTTTTCTGCATCCACTTCGGATGAGGTTAGAGCGAAATCAATGTAAGGGGTGAGGCCAAGCTCGTGACAATAGCCGTCCAGACTCCGGTTCAAATTTGAGACCAGGCCCAAGACCATGCCCCTAACCTTGAGTATCTCCAGGGTGGGCAGCACGTCGTCAAACAGGATAAGCCTGCGGTCGAGCTTGCGCAGGCGGGTAAATATCTGCAGCGCCAACTCTTTGGAAACCTCTACCCCTGCTGCCTCAAGCAGTGTGGCTTCGTAATCAGCCCAGAACATCTGCGCCCCCTCCCGGGAACGCTTCTGAATTGACAGGCGGGCGTTCTCCCTGGTCATGAAGTCGTCGGCAACCCAGTAGCCGCGTGGGAGAGCTTGAGGATTCACCTCGATGCCGAACTCGCGGCAGGCTTTAACCTGCAGTTCCTCGCGGGGAGGGTCGAAAGTGATTAGCGTGTGGTAGAAGTCAAAGAAAACAGCCTTAAACATCTCATATGCAGCAAGCCCGTGAATTGTGATAAAATGGAGATAGACAAGTTTACCACGAACTAGGCGTGGTTGCAAAAAGGTGGTGGTTGTCTATAATGCTAATCTCTGAACCATGTAGACCAGAATTACTGAGAGCTAGGCCCAGGTCATGTTAAGGGTAGTGCGCATCTTCTTTCTACTGCTCTGTGTGGCGGCCTCTCTAGCCATTATTGGAACTGGGTCAGCCACGCCTTCAGCGCAGATCGACGTGCTGCGGGTGGAGGGGACCATTGTTCCCGCAGTTGCCAGCTACATTGACCGCGGTATCAGCGAGGCGGAGTCTCATCAGGCTGCAGCGGTGATAATTGAGCTGAATACCCCTGGTGGTTTGCTTTCCACAACGGAGAACATTGTGGACCGGATTCTGGATGCCGAGGTGCCGGTAGTGGTCTATGTAGATCGCTGGGCGGGCTCGGCAGGCACCTTTATTACCCTGGCCGCTCATGTGGCGGCTATGGCTCCGGCCAGCCGTATAGGGGCTGCCAGCCCGGTTTCTATAGGTGAGGATGAGCTCTCCGATACAATGGCGAAGAAGATAACCGAAGATACGGCTGCCAGTATCAGACGCCTCGCTGATTTACGTGGCCGCAATCTGAAGGCAGCGGAGGCCACGGTACTGGAGGCTCTCTCCTTCACGGACCAGGAAGCGCTGGGCATCAAGGAGCTTCCCGAGGATTACCAGAAGCTGCTGAAGCTGGAGACTCCTTACCTCGACCCTCCTCTTGTTGACCTTGGGGCAGCGAATCTGGAGTCTCTTATTGACCAACTCAATGGGATGAAGGTTGTTGTGGCAGGGGAAGAGGTGACTATTGTAACCGAGGACTCCTTCACGAACCGTATCGGAATGAGCCTTATCGAGAGGTTTCTGCAGGTTATCAGCGACCCCAACATCGCCTATATACTGCTCAGCTTGGCTACCACCGGGCTTGTCCTTGAGCTTATCAATCCGGGCACTATTCTGCCGGGGGTGGTGGGGGCTATCTCTCTAATCCTTGCCTTCTATTCTCTGGCTGTGCTGGAGGCTTCATGGGCGGGGATATTCTTCATCATACTTGCCTTTGTGCTGTTCATCGCCGAGGTATTCACCCCTACCTTCGGCTTGTTGACCCTGGGAGGCGTAGCCTCGCTGGTTATGGGCTCTGTGATCTTATTTGGTGGAGGTCCAGAATTGTTTCAGCTTCAAATAAACTGGTGGGTGGTCGCGGCGGTGGTGGTGGTCGTTACCGCTATCTTCGTCTTTGTGGTCGGCGCCGTTATTCGTTCCCAGCGTCGACGCCCTGTTACAGGAAAGGAGGGATTAGTGGGGAAGATAGCGCTTGCCCAGACAGAGCTTGACCCAACAGGGATGGTTCTTGTTGAGGGGGAGCACTGGACAGCAAGAGCGGAGGGTGGTAGAATCGAGCCTGGCGAAGAGGCGGTGGTGACGAAGGTCGAGGGACTAAGGCTCTGGGTTACTAAAAAGCAGTAAGGAGGTTAGAGATGGAAGGATTTGTAATTGGTATTATTGCTGTTGTGTTCTTGATTCTCGTGGTGGCCTCGGCAGCGATCAAGATCGCCCAGGAATATGAACGGGGCGTTATCTTTCGCCTGGGGAAGTACACTGGCGTTCGCGGACCGGGATTGTATGTCATTATCCCATTCGTCGAGCGCAGCGTGAAAGTGGACCTGCGAGTCGTGGTCCTGGATATTCCCTCGCAGGAGGCTATCACCAGGGATAACGTGACGGTTAAGGTAAATGCCGTGGTGTATTTCAGGGTGGTCAAGCCCGAGGATTCTGTGATCAAGGTGTTTGACCACCGCTATGCCACCTCGCAGATATCACAAACCACCATGCGTAGCGTTATCGGCCAGCACGAGCTTGATGAGCTGCTGTCGCAACGGGAAAAGTTGAACCAGAACCTGCAGAGGATAATTGATGAACAGACTGATCCCTGGGGGGTCAAGGTCAGCGTAGTGGAGATCAAGGAGGTCGAGCTTCAGCCGACGATGGTGCGTGCCATTGGAGCGCAGGCGGAGGCGGAGCGGGAGAGAAGGGCCAAGATCGTCCATGCAGAAGGCGAGCAGCAGGCAGCGGAGAAGCTTGCTGCAGCCGCCAAAATAATAGCTACGGAGCCTATGGCGATGCAACTGCGCTATCTTCAGACTTTGACTATAATAGCCACCGAGAACTCGAGTACAATAGTGTTCCCGCTGCCGATGGATCTCGTGACCCCGCTTCTCCAGGCAGCATCACGAACGCGGGACTAAAGCTAGCCCCAAAGATTTTGAGGAGGGGTCAGGGCCCGGCGGTGTAACAGAGAGATACTCATTGGCTAATTCGGGCTGTTCTTTGCGGAGCAGCCCGAATTGGCTTGCGTCAATTGTGAGACCAGATTGCAACAACTGCTAGGTGCGCAGGGAAACTTCACCGGTTATGAACCGTGCCAGGCTGCCATCTGAGCGGCGAAGCAGCAAAGAGCCATCGCTGTCCACCGACTCGGCATAGCCCTCGTCCACACTGTTGCCTGACTTTACCTGCACCATCTTTCCCAATGTTTCCAGGCGATTCTGCCATTCCTCGTGGATGGGCTCACCCCTGCGCAATGCGAGATAGAATAGCTCTAGCTCGCGAAGCACGTTCAACAGGACCTCTAATTGAGAGACTTCTCTACCCAGTTCGTTAGAGAGGCTGGTGGCAATGTCAGCGATCTCGGGGAAAGCCTTGGGATCGAAGTTGGCATTTATGCCGATACCGATAACAGCCCAGTCAACCGATTGCCCTCGGAGAGCGCTCTCCGTTAAGATGCCACTCACTTTCTTGCTGTTGATCAGGACGTCGTTGGGCCACTTGATGGTTGATTTGAGCCCGGTGGCTTGCTCGATACCGCGACTTGTTGCCAGGGAGGCGACCATGGTCAGGCGGAGGAGCTGGCTCATTTCAGGGCGGAGGATAACGGATATCGCAATAACCCCTGGGGGGTTGATCCAGGACCGCCCCAGCCGAGCCCTCCCCTCTGTCTGTTCCTCAGCGACAACGGTTGTCCCCTCACTCGCTCCCTCGCGCGCAGCCTTTCTGGCCACGTCCATAGTCGAGGACGTGACGGGATAGTAAAGGAGGTTCCGGCCGACGAACTGGGTGGTTAGCCTCTGGAGAATTGCATCCTGGGAGAGATCGCTACCCATTCTCAACCTTTGCCTTCCCCATCTGTGATAATTTGGATGAAGCGGCCATTTTCTTCACAATGGCCGCTTCACGATAGCCAAGCAAACCTATAAGCCGAGTTCTGTACCCCGACATTGTCGGGGCGGTGACCATCTGTCTAGCCCCGATGTTACCATCGGGGT
>CAZCXP010000095.1:0-9938 GCA_964502665.1 uncultured Dehalococcoidia bacterium
TTCAGCTCTGCCGTGAACTTAGCTAGTAACTTCTCAGTATCCTCCGACTCCATTCTTGACCTCCTCTTTATGCATACTGAGGTGGGCCCAAATGATGAGCCCCCTTATGGGCTAGGCACCTTCTCTTGTGCACCAAAAGTCGGCGACCACGTTACCCACTTGGGGGCACCTTGCGGTGCCTTCATGGTTCGCTTGGGCAAAACGCCCCGACTTTTGGTGCGATGGAATTGTAGCACATGTTGAGGGGTTTCGCCATAAGAGGAAAGCTCTACCGCTTCTCAAGTAGAGGAGCAATCCAGGATTGCTCTTGACAATAGAACATAAGTTCTATATAATGACTATCTGCCGAGGTTTCCCATGAAAATACTTTGTGTGATGGTACCACATTTTCCCTGGCGCTGCGAAGTCCTGAGGCAGCCGGCCATCGCCAGTCAGCCGGCGATAGTAACGAGTACCTCCAACTCACAGAAGCGGGTTCTGGACTATTCCCCCGGGCTTGAAGGCCTGCAACGGGGCATGCCTGTTCAGCAGGCCCTTGCCCGTCACGGTGAAGCCGAACTGCTGCCTGCGGATATGCCCTACTACCGGTCCATCTTCGCCAGTCTGCTGGACAGGCTGGAAGAAATCAGCCCTCTGGTGGAAGGTGCCGAGCCGGGATGTGCCTATATCGATGTGAACGGGTTGCAGCTCATCTACTCCGATGATAAGTCCATCATCAACGCCGTCTTCAGTGCTATCTCTGAGGGATTTGCCCCGCAAATCGGACTGGCGGGCAACAAGTTCCTGGCGTACCTGGCGGCACGCAACTGCTCTCCAAGTGGCTATCGGCTGCTTGTTGACGATGTTGCTGCCTATCTGAAAGACCTCCCCTGTGACGTGCTGCCCGTCTCGTTGAAGAGACGGGAGAGGCTGCACAGCTTCGGCCTGCACACCCTGGGCCAGGTGGCTGCCTTGCCGCCCGGCCCCCTGCTGGCGCAGTTCGGTACCGAGGGGAAGAGGATATATGACCTCGCCCGGGGCCGCGATAGTACGCCACTCTACCCCCGGATGATGGCGGAAACCATCGACGAGAGCCTGACGCTGGCCTCGGTGACAGTCTCCCTGGAAGCCGTAATGGTGGCGCTGGAATCGCTCCTGCTGCGGGTCTTTGCCCGGATCGGCCACAGCGGCCTTGGCATCCGCAGCCTGACTGCCTGGACGCGCACCTGGGACTCGGAGCAATGGGAACGGACCGTCAAGTTCAAAGAGCCGGCGATCGATACAAAGACCGTCGTTACCCGCCTCAGGCGCGTGCTGGAAGATTACCCCCAGCCCGGACCGGTGGAGCAGGTGGGGCTGCGCATCGCCCGCCTGGGATACCCGCGCGGGCGGCAGGGAAGCCTCTTTACCGGGGGCAGGGCACGGGACACCCTCGCAGAGGATATCCGGCAGCTGGAGCTGAGACTGGGGAACCCGCAGGTGTACAGGGTGCAGGAAGTGGAGCCGTGGTCGAGAATTCCCGAGAGACGCTACACGCTGAAGCGCACCGTCCGGTAAACGCGCCGGTGCCGGTACGGGTGGAAGAAGACGCCGGCCTCCCGGGCGAAGTCGGAACGCGCCGGCGGGAGGCCGTCACCGCCATCGAGGACCGGTGGCGGATCGATGACGAATGGTGGCGCACCGGGCCGGTGTCGCGTCTCTATTATCTGGTCCGGCTGGCTTCGGGGCAGCGGCTGGTGCTCTACAAAGACCTCATCACCGGCGGCTGGTACCGACAGTCATACTAGGGTGATGATATGGACTACGCCGAGCTTCACTGCCACAGCTACTATTCTTTCCACGATGGGGCCTCCTCGCTGGAGGAGCTCATGCTACAGGCTAAAGACCTCGGCTACCGCGCCCTGGCCGTTACCGACCACGATAACCTCTGCGGGGCGATGCGCTTTGCCCGGCTGGCAAGGTCACTGGAGATGCACGGTATCATCGGGGCGGAGCTGACGCTCAAAGGCGGCCATCATCTCACGCTGCTGGCGCAGGATCACCGGGGCTACGGTAACCTCTGCCGCCTCATCACAGCTGGCCACGCCGCCGGCGAGCGCAACCGGCCGGAGCTGCCACCGGAGCTGCTGCCGGAGCACGCCGCCGGGCTCATCGTCCTGTCGGGCTGCCCTATGGGCGAGCTGCCCAAAATGGCGGCGGCATCGCGCCTCGACAAAGCAAGGGGAATCATTCGTAAGTATCTGGGCTGGTTCGGTGCGGACAACTATTTCATAGAGCTCCAGCGCAACCTCGTCTACGGCGACACCGGCAGGGTGAAAGCCCTGCTGTCGCTGGCCCGGGAAACGGGAGCGAAGGTGGCGGCCACCGGCAACGTCCACTACCACATACGGGAGCGGCACCGGCTCCAGGACTGCCTGGTGGCTGTCAGGAGCTGCAGGAATCTGGAGGAGACCCACCGGGAGCGCCGACCCAACTCGGAGTACTACCTGCGCTCGATTAAGGAAGTAGAGCTTCTATTCCG
Source organism: uncultured Dehalococcoidia bacterium (assembly GCA_964502665.1). Lineage (GTDB taxonomy): Bacteria > Chloroflexota > Dehalococcoidia > SZUA-161 > SZUA-161 > SOKG01. The sequence goes on from CAZCXP010000095.1 coordinate 2,501, forward strand.
GGAATGTCCCGAAGCCCTGGCCAATACAGTGAGGATAGCCGGGCGCTGCACCTTTGACTTGACCAGCGACCTCGGCTACGCCTTCCCGGACTACCCGGCACCGGAGGGGCACACGCCAGAGAGCTACCTGGAGGAGCTCTGCCACCAGGCGGCTGTCCGCCGCTACGGCTCGATCACCGAAAGCGTCCGCAGGCGGCTGGACGAGGAGTTCCGGCTGATTAGAAAATATAACCTGGCCGGTTTCCTGCTCATGTACCACGAGGTCATCAGGCTGGGGCGGGAGGTGATGCTCGACCAGGGCCTCAGCGACCCCTCCCTTGCGCTTGAGGAGGACCCTCCGGGGCGGGGGCGCGGCTCATCGGTGGCCCTGCTGGTGGGCTACCTCATTGGTCTCTCCCACATCGACCCGCTCAGATACAATCTCTCGCTGGAGAGATTCCTTCCCGGTGATGTCATGGCCAACGTCCCGGACATCGACCTGGACTTCCCCCGCAGCATACGGGAGGAGCTCATACTGCGTGTGCACGAGAAGTGGGGCTGGCACCATGCCGCCCTGACCGGCACCATCGCCACCTACCAGATAAAGGGGGCGGTGCGCGACCTGGGCAAGGCGCTGGGGCTGCCGGAGGCGGAGATAGACCAGCTGGCAAAGCAGGCGGACTGGGGCAGCGCCCGCAAGCTGCGGGCCAGGATGGAGCGGATGCCCAACTTCAAGGACAAGGTCAACGCCCCGGTCTGGAGGGACCTCATCAGCCTGGCCGCCGAGCTGGACGGCTTCCCCAAGTACCTGGGTCAGCACCCCGGCGGCATGATACTCTCTTCCAGCCCCCTGACCAAGATCGTGCCGGTGCAGCGGGGCGCCATTGAGGGGCGCCATGTCTGCCAGTGGGACAAGGACAGCATCGACGACGCCGGCTTCGTCAAGATAGATTTCCTCGCCCTGGGGGCTCTCTCGCAGATGCAGGAAGCCGTCGGGCTTATCAGGGAGCGTACCGGGGAGCGCATCGACCTGTCCCGCATCGATTTCGAGGACGAAGGGGTCTACGACATGCTCTGCTCCGGCGATACCATAGGCATCTTCCAGGTGGAGTCCGCTGCCCAGATGCAGACCATCACCCGGCTCAGGCCCCGCAACCTGCTGGACATGGCCCACGAGGTGGGGGCGGTGCGGCCGGGAGTGGGCGCTAACCACGGCGTTCAGGAGTACCTGGCCCGCCGCAGCAAAAGAAGGTCTGTCACCTACGACCATCACCTGGAGAGGCAGGCGCTGGAGCGGACCCTGGGCGTGGTTCTCTTCCAGGACCAGGTGAACCAGCTGGCGATAGACGTAGCCGGCTTTGCTCCCAGCGAGGCCGACCGGATGCGCCGGGCTTTCGGGCGTCGTCACAACAGGGAGCTAATCGAGCAATACCGGCAGCGGTTCCTGGCCGGGGCTAAAAGCCGGGGTGTACCCGAAGAGGCGGCGGAGAAGGTCTTCAAGAAGTTCAACGGATTGTACATGTTTCCCGAGTCCCACGCGTTCGCCTTCGGGGTGACCGCCTACCAGGCTTCCTGGTTGAAGTACCACTACCCCATGGAGTTTTTCACAGCCATCTTCAACCAGCAGCCGATGGGCTTCTACAACCTGGAGACACTGAAAGAGGACGCCAAACGGCACGGCATAAGGGTGCTCAACCCTGATGTGAACAGAAGCCGGTCTAACAGTGTTATCGAGGATGGGGCGTTGCGCCTTGGTTTTCTCCACGTGCTGGGACTGGGGCAGGCCTCCGCCCGGGCTATAGAGAAAGCCCAGAAGGACCGTCCATTCGCGAGCATCGGTGACTTCTTGGAAAGGACCGGCGTGTTGCTGGAAACGGCCTTCAACCTGGCTGGGGCCGGGGCCTTCGACTGCCTGGAGCCGAACCGGAGGAAAGCAAAGTGGGAGATTGGCCTCCGCTACCGCCCCATCAACTCGCAGCTGCCCCTGCCCCTCCCTGTGGAGCAGGACATGATAGAGCTTGCCGGTCCCGCCGATTGGGAGCGCATGCGGGAGGAATACGGCGTGCTGAGCCTCTTCCCCGGCGGGCACATTATGGGTAAGCTGCGCCACCGGTTCAACGGCGGCTTCTTCACGAGCCGGGATATCGAGAATTTGGGTGACGGCGCCCAGGTGAAGACAGCCGGGCTCGTCATCCGCCGGCAGCGGCCCCACGGCAAGGTGGTCTACATCACCCTGGAGGACGAGTTCGGGCATATCCCGTGCCTGGCGTTCGCCAGAGTGTACGAGAGGTATGAGCACCAGTTCCGATCGGCCTTCCTCGCTATCGGGGGGAGGCTCTCCCGCCGGGAGGGGACGCACAACGTGGTCATTCAAAGGGTGCAGCCGTTCAGCGCCCTGGAGAAAGTGCCCCAGTCGAAAGACTGGTGCTAAAGTTCCTCCTCACTGACTAAGCGGGCAGGACTATATTTCCCAAGGATCGCGGGATTCCTCTCAGCAACGCCGCAGTTCGAACACCACCGGGTTATCCGGGTCGGGGCAGGCGACGGTCGCCTTGCCCTCATCCTCCCAGGGGAATGAGCCGCCGAACTGCAGCACCTCGGCAAATGGGAATAGGGAATAGAAAGCCCACGAACACAGACCCGCCGTCGTTTGCTGCCCGATGACGAATTCATCCCCTGCCCGGTGCCCGGCCGCGCAAGTCCCTTTTTGTGATGTCACCTTGGCTATTACATCGCCCATTTAACCCTCCGTCAGAGACTCTCGAGGTACCCTCTGATATACTCTTCAACTGCTTCCGCCGGATCATACACGCCAAAGTGGCCCTCGCACAGCACATCGGCTCTCAAATCGATGAGCTTCTGTAAAGAAACCGCGGCCTGTGCCGGGTCGGCCCCCCATTCACGATTGTAGGGGCCGTGGATATCCTGGCCGAACAGTACCCTCTTGCCGTCCATGTCCACGTACGCGGCAATACTGCCGGGGGTGTGACCCGGTATGTGGACTATCTTCAGTTCATGTTTACCGAATCGCAGGCTCTGCTCGCAGCCGCGAATCCTGACGTTGACAGGGCAGGGCACGTAGGGAACACCATAGACCTCGGCGCCGACTCCGGATCCCCGCTCAATGGCGCCGGCATCAAGGTCGTGGGCAATAACCTGGACGCCAAACTCCTCCTGGAAGTGATGGAGCCCCCCGATGTGGTCGATGTGGGCGTGGGTAACCAGGATGGCCTTTAGCCTCTCCGGATCAAAGCCGAGACTCCTTATGTTGGATACCAGCCTGTCAGGGCTTTTCCCGGCACCGCTGTCGACCAACACGAGGTCACCGGCATCGAGCAGGTATACGCAGCAGTCGTAAGGGTGCGATAGCTCCCCGCCCCCGACAGCGTAGACATCGCTCCATACTCTAAATGGCTTCTCCACTCAGTCCACCATCGCCTTCATCTGGCGGGCGTTCACCACCGCCTTGTCGTCGTAGCAGTTGTTCAGAATGGTGTGCAACTGCTTCGTCTCCGCCGCCAGCTCCTTTACACGGGGCACCCATTCCTTCAGCTCGTCCTCGCTGTAGAGGTAGTTGAAGCGCTCTGAAGCGTCTTTGCTGCCTTTCTCCCACACCTCCCTGTTCCTCCCATGAAACCTGACGACCCCAATGTCCGAGGTGGCCGCTGCCAACGGAGGCAGACTCGATCTGAATCCCTGCGGCTCGTCGACGCAGACATAAGACATCTTGTTGCTCCTCAGAATGTCCATGGTGCGTTCGAGGTTCTTGTCGTTCAACCAGGACCAGTGCCGGAACTCCACGGCGACGCGGTACTGCGGCAGCTTCTCCTGGCACGAGGCTATGTAACCAAGGTGCTCATGGCTGGGCATGAACCACGGCGGAAACTGGAAGAGCACCACGCCCAGCTTCATGGCGCTGTCCAGGGGAAGCAACGCGCTCTCAAACCGCTGCCACAGCTCATTTACCATCTCCGACGGCATGTCTCGCTGGTACAGGTTGGCCTTCTGCTTCGCCCCGGTGAGCAATGCAGCTCTGGACAACATATTAGCATTGAGGATTGATTCTCCTTGTGCCCATCGCCTTGTCTCAACACCTCACTCGCACACCGCAGTTGCATAAGCTGAGTGGGCTGGCTTACACAATGTGGACGGTAGAACCAAGACCTTCGAGAAGACGTTTGCGCTGGTGTATTAGCTAGTGAAAAATCGCTGAGGGTAAATAGGCCAGGCAGATAGCTTGGCCTATTCCGCAATTTGCACCCCCGAGCTCAACAAAGCGATGAATTGTGCAAGCTACGTTCATAAGGATGCGATCGGATTGACAGCAGTCTTCCTCTTCTTGCACAAGCCCTTACTGTCCCAAGCGACGCATGAGGTGTCGACGACGGGTCCGCATCTCGCGCCGCCGTTGCCCTACATCAACCTGGGGATGATCTCTAGGAAACGCCTGCCGTACGAGACCGAAGGGAAGTAGTCGCATTCGGGGCACATCCATCTCCCAGTCTTCGGCACACTCCATAAAGCGTAAAACGACGAGTCCCTCAGAGAAGCCCTCACCACCACCGATATCGAGCCAGTTGGGGACACCCGGATCCTCAACCGCGATAATGGCCCGGAATACACCGTCCTGGTCAACAACGGCCTGATGGCTGTTGATGCTTACACAACGTTGGGCATAGTCGAGAGACTCTCCGAACCAGTTGGCAAGCTGAATCCCCCAGTACCCGTACACGTTAGGTGGCCTGAACTCAACCAGCAAAGCCTGTCCGTCTGGCACCTTATAGAAGCCTTGGGCATAGCGCTGCCCTGGAAGCCCAGCGATCTCGAGGTTCATGGCGTTCGCCAACACGTTCTCGCCCCGCTCTCGCACTTCAAGAGTGTTGCGAAGCCAGTGCTCAGATTGAAACTCTATGAAGGCAACAATCAACTCCAAGGCAAGGGCAACCGCCTCCGCAGACAAAGAAGCGCCCGGGCCAGTTTCTTCGACCCGCTCGAGTTCCAGATGCAGAGGCCTCTCCTCATTCCAATCCAGGAAGATTTGGCGGATCATGATACGCTGGTGGGGTAACTCTGGTTCGAGCCTCAGCCAGTCGCCACCTCGGTGCTCATTCGCACTTATCACCAGATCGAAACCACGCTCGGAGTCTACCTCAAGGGTGCCATTTGCATTGTTGACATGCGCGCCTAGCCGCGGCAAGCCTAGCGTTTCGAGCACTAATCCATTCACGCTTATGAAATGTGGCGGCTTTCCCTTGCGGGCAGGCTTGCCACGCAGGCGATAGGTCATTCCGGGAAGCGCCAGGAAGTTATGATACAGGAAATCCGGATTATCGATGGCATAGGCTGAGCCAAGATCGAACGTTCGGACGAGCACCGGTCGATCAGGATTTGCATACTCGAGCAGCACCTCCGTCGCCGCGCGTATCAACCGCAGCAGGTGTCTATAGGCCAGGGCAGCCATGTGCGGGCTCCTGGGGAACTCTTTCTCTAAGAAGCGGCGACCCACCACATTGAGCTTCGAAAGAAAATTCTCCCACGCCTCACCGCTCAAGAGCTGCTCGCAAGCCAAATCCTTCGTGTCCTCCATTCTCCCGGGAGCCATCTCGTTTTCTTTCATTGCATTTTCTCCTATACTCAAGAACGATGTATTCTTATGTAGTACTTCAGTCGTTTTTGGACAAATCGATGGTGTCAGAATGATACAATCCGCCTTCGATTTTTGTCAATCCACATCCCTTGTCTGTATAATCTGTGACACCCGACTTCGCCTCTTTGATTTTGTTGCCACCGTGCAAAAAATTGAACTGGCCTCAGGTTGTTTGCTAAACTCATTATGTTGTGCTATGTTACGCACACCCTCCAGTATTTCTGAGATTTTTCCATTTGGCAGATTTATACAGGGAAGAAATAAGGATCACTCCATGTCAGCGGAAACGATAATTGATATCTGATATACTCGTTTGTTCATAGGAGGTACCATGGCTGATAAGAAGAGTGCGAATCTATTTGAACATCCGCTTGCCTTCGGCTCCTTCCGCAATTGGCTCAGATTGCTCTGGGATAATAAGGATGTAGACCGGCAGTTTATACCCCGCGCTCTATTTGTTACTCTCTCAACTTTTTTTATTAGCCCTCTTGGACTTTATGAATCGGTCCGATACGGCAGAATCGTTAGGAGCACAAGCATTCATCCCTCCCCCATTTTTATAATTGGCCATTGGCGAAGCGGGACAACCCATCTGCACCTTACGATGTGCCAGGATAAAAACCTTGGCTTTAGCTCTACCTTTCAAACCTTTGCCCCAAGTATATGTCTGGTCAGTGAAGGAATAGTTAAACGACCGCTGGATATGCTAGGCAGGAAACGTCATCCTACTAGGGTGATAGACAATATCCCCTTCGCTATGGATAGTCCGGGACAGCAAGACCTCGCAATTTCTGGCATGTCGCCTTATTCCTTCTTCCATATGTATATCTTTCCTCGACAAGCTATTTACTTTTATGAAAAATATATAACCCATTTTGATGACCTGCCTGAGTCAATCCGAGCTGAGTGGAACGAGATCTACCTGACAACTATGCGCAAGGCTGCCCTGAAGAGCGGCAAGGAGCGACTGATCCTCAGGAACTGTGCAGATACCGCGCGTATCAAAGCGTTGCTGCAGCTCTTTCCTGGTGCCAAATTCATACATATCTACCGTAATCCCTATGATATCTTTCGCTCCACTCGGAACCTGTATGAAACCATTCTGGCAACAGCTCAGCTACAGGAAATCAGCCCCGACGAAATAGAGACCTGGGTTTTACGTTTCTACACCCAGCTTATGCAGAAGTACCTGACCGATAAAGCGCTCATCCCGACAGGTAATTTGGTAGAAGTGAAATACGAGGATTTGGAAAAGGACCCCTTAACTCAATTACATAGGATCTATGACGCTTTGAGTCTTCCTGGATTCGGCGAGGCAGAGCCGGCCTTCCGGGCTTACCTAGCTTCCATTGCAAATTACCAGAAAAATCCCCAGGAGATAGATGATAACGTCATCGTGAAAGTGAACCAACACTGGCAATTTGCGCTTGATGCATTGGGCTATGAGCGTCTTCAGCCAGCGGGCAGATCCAATGCCTCGTAACTCTAACTCTGTAAGTAGTTTCCGGAGTCAGCCCATTAACATGGTTGATAAAATATCATCAGTTCTCAATGATTACGCGATAAGTAATTAGCTTTATAATGCCCAAGCTATTGATGGCGCAGCAATGTTTTGGCATTCCAGACTAACAGGTTAAGTATTAAGTTCCTTTGCCATTTTATATCAATCGCGGTGGTAATCGGGGAATAACCCTGGCTATCGCCTTTTTGTTCCGATATCCTTCTCCCTGCCTCAATTAACTGTTAAAACATAGACAGCTTCACTATAGTGATAATCACAACTATTATTCATATTATGGTAACAATCTGGCT
>CAZCXP010000096.1:0-9552 GCA_964502665.1 uncultured Dehalococcoidia bacterium
GACTGTCTTGAAGCCCTCATCAGCGCCGTACGGGACTGCCGCCAGAGTCGATTTCTTATAGCGATGAACATAATCAACCGCAGCACAGCCAAAGGAGGAGAAAGCGGCAGCAAAGGGAACCGTCATTACCCCCTTAAAAGGCAATCCCTGGCTATAGCCGGCAACATACATCGGCCCTGCTCCACCATAGGCCAGCACATGGTAGTCTGCTGCGGAGAAGCCCCTTACCGCAAGCACCGTTCTGATATGTTCTTTCATACTGGAGCAGATTAGATCGTACACACCCTCGGCAAAGTCATAGACATCGACACCCATAGTGTCAGCGCATTCCTCTTTAACCGCCTTGTATGCTTTGTCCTTGTTCAGCTTCATTTTGCCGCCAAGGTAGTAATCTGGATTGAGTATGCCACAAATGAGGGCGCAATCCATTACAGTGGGGACCTCATTCCCCAGGTCATAGCAGACCGGCCCTGGATCGGCACCAGCGCTGTCAGGACCTATATGTAGTCTCTTCATAGGGTCGACTGTGAGATACATTCCGGTCCCGGCGCCGATGGAGTCCATGACCACGGTAGGTATGTTGAATATATGATGTGCCAGCTCCACCTCTCGCGAGATCATGAGCTCGCCTCCCATAACAAGCCCCACGTCGAAACTCGTCCCCCCGACATCAGTGCATACTACATTTGGCAGGTCCAACAGCCTTGCCAGGTATTGCGCCCCCAAGATCCCTCCTATAGGGCCAGAGAAAGTGGCTTCATGGAGCCTGGGGTAGTTTATATTGGCCACACTGCCGGGAGCCATTACTATCTGCAACGGATACCTGTATCCATGCTCCTGGAGTTTCCTCTCTATCTTGACCAACTGTTGCCTCCCTGGCTCCGCAGCATACGCTTGAAGCAGCGTGCTGTTCAGCCTGGAAACCTCCCTCATGATGGGAGCAACCTCGCTGGACAAATAGACCGGGACCTCCACCCCCCTCTCTGCCATCACTTCCTTGGCTATCTCGGCTACCCTCCTTTCATGGGAAGGATTTACATATGAATAGTAGAAACAGACAACGATGGAGTCGACACCCCTTGCCAGAAGCTCCTCTACGGCCTGTCTGGCTTCGTGCTCATACATGGGAATTACAGGTTCTCCGAACAGGTTAATCCTTTCGGTTACCCCGCGCACAAGCTTCCTCGGCACGAGAGGCGGCACATTGTGGTAGTGGCCTACCTTGTGCAGCCTGTCGGCATAGCCGAAGCCCGAGTAAATCTGCTTGGAGCGTTCATGGAGAAGTATATCCTCATCCCCTCCGGTGACAATGAGCCCCACCCTTTGCCCTGTTCTGGTAAGCAGAACGTTTAGCATTGAGGTACCGGAGTAGATGCAGGCTTCGACGTGGGGAAGTATTTCCTTAGCCTGCTGTTCCCAATCTATGCCCCGATAGGCAAAAGCATCGCCGAGAGAGTCCCAGAATCCTATCGACTCGTCGCGAGGGGTTGTTGAGGCTTTCCCGATGACGAACTCTCCCTCCCTGTCCACGACGAATATATCTGTCATCGTGCCCCCGGCGTCGCTGGTTACTATAACCACCTCTTTGCTTTGCTCCACTTTGTTCCTCCATCGTTTCCTTGTCGTCAGGTCATGCGCAAGCCACGCTGAACCAGGCTAATTCCCCTGCGGCTCTTTCCAGGTGCTGAAGAATACCAGGGACGAATTCGCGACCTGTCGGCTGCCAGAAGACATACAGACCTGCTCAGAAGAGTCAAGGGCCTATGGGAAGCTGTTCCAGCCGTATGCCTTTTGCCCAGGGCCCGACGGTGTTCGGTGACTGCTACGTCCCTGTAATTGCACGTCTTGCCAGTGAGTTTGCCGACCGTTGGTAAGCCTTGCGTGCCTGATCCCAGACCTCCCCCGGCGGTGTCTCATAGAAACTACTGGGGAGGTTTGTCTTATTGAGCCCAATGCTCTTTTGAAGGTCAGCGAGGGCCTCTGCCAGCTTCAGCGCAGCGGCGGTGCCGTCAACAACGGGGACCCTGGCATCGCGTACCTCCACATAGCCGTTCAGCGAAAGCGCAGGCCCCAACCACCCACAGGCGGGCACGATGACATCCGCGCCATCACGAATCAGTTCCCATGCTGCTTTCTCAAAGTCTTCGATGAGCCTTTCAGGCTTGCCCCGGAAGGCGTCAGCGAGACCAAATATCATGTCGAAGTGTCGGACGGGCCTGTGCTTGATAGCTCGGCCCTCAAAGCCGAGGAAGTGAAGGTTCTCCTCCACGGCGTCAATAATGGTGTCGGACGGTGCCACCAGGGCGAGCTTTCTTCCCAGCAGCTGGGCCAGGAGGAGGCCCGATTCAGTAACGCTCGTCACTGGAATGTTCAACATGGCCCGAGCCTGGTGCAGCCCCGGGTCGAGGCCACAGGCGATCACCACGGCATCAAATCCTTCCTCCTGGGCCCTGAGGGCGCCACTGATGATGGCAGGCTCTCTCAGTAGCTGCAGAGACGCCCAGTTCAGCGGCCAGGGAAAGTTCAGGGAGTCAGGGTTATCGGGGTCTTTTGCTACGTGACGGTGTACGACTTCAGTATCCGGTCTCTTCACCTTCTCTGCCAGTCTCCTGACGCCATCCGAGATTAGTTCCGAATCCGCCCCCAGCTCCGTATCGTGCACGCTTTCCTGCAGCCAGATCTTCAGCCCCATTCTTCCCTCCTTTGGACTGGTTGGCAACCTGCCGGCTTCGAGAGGTCTCCACAGAGTTCACAGCGGCATTGTCTCACGAAGGTGGTATCCTGTATATACCCTGGCAGCCTGTTTGTCAAGTTGTACTGCCCGCCCCCGGGCGTGGGGCGAAAAGCTGAGTTGACCGCATCGGTGGTGAGCGTGATAAGATATTGACAAAGGTTTATGGCGGTGATATAACGCCTTGGGTATGACCCCGCTGATATCTGAGCTGGTCATCGGGGGAAGAGAGCTTTAGAAGGAGGTAGGCAATGGTAGGAATAACCTCATACGGTGCTTACATACCGCTACACAGGCTATCCCGCGCCGAACTTCACCGGGCCTGGGGCGGTATAGGCATGCTGGGGATGTCGGTACCTGGGGAGAAGGCAGTGGCCGGTTACGATGAAGACAGCATAACCATGGCAGTGGAGGCGGTTTTTGACTGTATGCGTGATGTTGACCCCAAGACAGTTGACGGTTTGTTCTTCGCCTCGACAACGCATCCCTATAACGAGAAGCAAAGCTCGGCCTATATTTCCGCGGTGGTCGACCTGGGTCGCGAAATCAGGGCGGCGGATTTCAGTGGCTCCTTGAGGGCGGGAACTATCGCCATGGCCTCCGCCGCAGATGCTATCAAAGCTGGCTCGGCGAAGAACATCGTGGTGGCCGCCGCCGATACCCGCCTGGGCGCGCCTTCGGGGCTTATGGAGCAAAGCTGCGGCGATGGCAGCGCTGCCTTTCTCCTGGGAGATAAGGACGTTATCGCCAGCATCGAGGCCAGCTATTCCATCTGCGACGAATTCGCAGGGGTCTGGCGAGCGGATGTCGACACCTTCGTTCGCTCCTGGGAGGACCGCATGGTCCTCGACACCGGCTACTCTGCACTTCTCTATGATGCTATCTCAGGCTTGATGAACAAGTGCAATCTCAAGCCCGGCGATTTCGCTAAGGCGGTCTACTACTCCCCGCTTGATGTCCGAGCACACAACAGGTTGGCAAGGAACCTGGGCTTCGATCCCGCGCAGGTCCAGGACTCCATGTTCATGACAGTGGGCAATACCGGCACCGCCCTCGCCATGATGATGCTGGTGGCGGCTCTCGAGGAGGCAAAAGCCGGGGATAAGATCCTCTTTGCTAACTATGGAAACGGGGCCGATGCCTTCGTTCTCGAAGTGACCGACGCTATAGAGAAGGTCAGAGACCGGCGGGGAATCAAGGGGCACTTAGAATCGAAGAGGATGGTCAACAACTACGAAACCTACCTGCGATGGCGCAACCTGATACCCATGGAGCCAGCACAGCGCCCCGAGCTGGCGCCTGCCTCCATATCAGCGATACGCAGGTCTCGCAAGGAGATCCTGGCCCTCTATGGAGTGAGGTGCAAGAAATGCGGCACTCCACAGTATCGGGCACCGGCTGCTGCCGGTGGCAGAACGCCGAGCAGGATCTGCGTCATATGCCAGGCCAAGGATGATTTCGAGGATTACAAGTTCGCCGACAAGAAGGCGAGAATCTTTAGCTTTACCCATGATAATCTGGCAACCACCCCCGACCCGCCAGTCACCAACACCATGCTCGACTTCGAGGGAGGGGGCAGGGGGATGTTCGATTTCACCGACCGCGACCCGGATAAAGTGGAAGTGGGGATGCTGGCGGAGATGACCTTCAGGAAGCTTTTCTTCGATCGGGGTATCCATAATTATTACTGGAAAGCTCGACCGATAAGGGTATAGAGAGAGGAGGAAGAAAATGGCAGAGAGCATAAAGGATAAAGTAGCCATAGTTGGCGCGGGCTGCACCAAGTTCGGTGAGCTGTGGGATAAGAGCGTCTCAGACCTGATGGTCGATGCCACCTATGAGGCCCTTGAAGATGCCGGAATCGAGTCTAAGGATATCGACGCAGCGTGGATAGGACACTGGACCGAGACCTCTGGGTGCACGGGGATGTCCCTGGCGGGAACCCTGGGGCTTCAGTATAAGCCCGTAAGCAGGCTGGAGAATGCCTGTGCCACCGGCTCTGATTGCGTCAGAAGCGCCGCCTACGCCGTAGCATGCGGCGCTTGTGACATAGCGTTAGCTGTGGGAGCTGAGAAGTTGAAGGACATGGGCATCGCTGGCCTTCCCAACCAGTATCCTCTGGGGACTCCGATGGTACTAACCAATCTGTCAGCGCCGGGCCTTTTTGCCATGCTGGCGACCACCTATTTTCACCGCTACGGCCTCAGCCCCCAGGAGGGGAAGAGGATGCTGGCACATATACCGGTGAAGAGCCATCACAATGGCTTCCTGAACCCCAAGGCTCATTTCAAGAGGGAGATAACTCTGGAGCAGGTGCTGAATTCTCCTATAATCGCCTGGCCCCTGGGGATACTTGACTGCTGTGGAGTGAGCGACGGTGCGGCAGCAGCCATCGTGGTACGAGCTAGTGAGGCCAAGAAATTCAGGCCCGACCCGGTCTACATCAAGGCACTACAGATCTGCGCCAACCCCGCTGACGGTGCCAGGAGGACCGACTACGACTTTGCCCATATTGAGGCAACGTATCGCGCCGGGCTGGCAGCCTATGCCGAGGCAGGCATAAAGGACCCTCGAAAGGAGATCAGCATGGCCGAGGTCCATGATTGCTTCTCCATCACCGAGGCTACCATCATGGAGGACCTCCAGTTCAGTGCCAGGGGGAAGGTGAAAGAGGACCTCGAGGCCGGCTTCTTCAATCTCGATGGGCCGTTGCCGGTGCAGCCCAGCGGCGGCTTGAAGTGCTTTGGCCATCCTGTGGCTGCCAGCGGACTCAGGATGCTGTACGAGATGTACAAGCAGCTCCAGGGAAAGGCTGGCCCCCGGCAGGTTAAGGACCCGAAACTGGGGCTAACCCAGAACATGGGCGGGCACCCGGCGGACAACGTTGTTTCTTGTGTCATCGTGGGGCTGTGACGGGATAGTTTCAAAGGAGCGGCAATGGATTTCCAATTCACCCCGGAAGAAGAGGCGTTAAGAAAGGGATTCGACGACTTTTTCAGGGAAGAGATGAAGAACGCCCCACCCCAATGGGGGGCATCGCTCGAAGCTCTCTACGGCGACGATGCATGCTGGGAATTCCATAAGCAGATGGCCAGGAAGCTAGGGGCAAAGGGCTGGCTCTCCCGGCCGTGGCCCAGGGAATATGGAGGCCAGGACGCTCCCCTGATAGAGCAGTTCATCTTCAGCGAGGTCATGGGATACCACAGGGGAGCGGGCGTTGATCCCCTTGGCGTAGGGGTGCTGGCCCCAAGCCTCCTCTTCAGCGGAAACGATGAGCAGAAGAGGGAACACCTGCCCCCTATGGCACGGGGAGAGCGATTCTGGTGCCAGGCCTGGAGTGAGCCGAACGCTGGCTCCGATCTGGCATCCCTCACCACCCGTGCAGTAAGAGATGGGGACGACTACATCATCAGCGGGCAGAAGATATGGACCACAGGGGCTCACCGTGCCGACTGGTGCAACATGCTGGCCAGGACAAACCCCGAGGAGAAGAGAAGCCGCGGGCTTTCCTTCTTTCTGTTGGATATGAAGGCCCCGGGCATAACAGTCAACCCTGTCCTCACTATGGAGGGCTCGCACATGTTCAACGAGGTCTTCTTCGACGATGTCCGCGTTCCGGCACGCAGCAGGGTGGGCGAGGAGAACCAGGGCTGGCTGGCTTCCCAAATGTCGTCGAACTTCGAGCGCTCCATGATCATGGTATTTTCCGTCTGCAGGCGAGAGCTTGAGGAACTGGTGGAGTTTTGCGAGGAGACGAAATGGGGTGGGGAGTCCTTAGCCAGGAACCAGCTCATTCGGCATAGACTGGCCCAGCTAGCGATTGAGATCGAGGCAGGTCGCGCCTTTGCCTACTCGGTAGTCTGGAACCAGATTAAGGGCGGCCTGATAACGGCTGGCCCTTTGGCGGCGGCAGCAAAGGTTCTCGCCACGGAGCTTCTGCAGCGCCTCACCTATGCCGGTTGCCAGATTATGGGACTCTACGGACAGGTGAAGGAGTCGAGATGGGCGCCGCTACAGGGTAGAGCCGAGAAGAACTACCAGCTATGTATAGGGCTGAACATGGGTGGGGGCACCTCGGAGGTGATGAGGAACCTTGTCTGTTCATTGGGCCTGGGCCTGCCAAGAAGCTGGTAGCCAGCATCGTATTCTCCTCAAGAGGGTAGATTTACGGGGAGGTGTCTGAAATGACCGAGGGTTCAGCAGTCATGGACGAGCTCAGAGGGATGATTGGCGCTATGACAGAGCCGGGTATTAGCGAGGTGGAGAGAGGCGCCATAAGGAGGTATGCCGACGCCGTCGGTAACCCCAACCCCCTGTACAGCGATGTCGAGTATGCCAGGAGGAGCAGGTACGGGGAAGTGATATGCCCTCCAGGGTTTTTCGGCTGGCCAATGAAAGCGTTCACTGGTGCGGTGGAGGTAATGGCTCCGGTGTTCGGCGCCCTGTTTAAGGCCGGTTTGGTCCGCATCCTCGATGGCGGCATGACATATGAATTCTTCCTCCCCGTGCGCGCAGGCGACACCTTGACCTGGTATGTCAGGTTCGTCGATGCCAGGGAGCGGGAGGGCAAAACGGGGAAGATGGTCTTCCTCAGCTTCGAGACCACCTATATCAACCAGCGTGGCGATCTGGTGGCCAAGGCCAGAAACACCTTTCTCGCCCGCTAGTTCAGGTGGAGAGGATGGCAGAAAACGCAGGAGGAAGGTTTTGAAAGAGAGGGGCTCTATGGCGACCGCAGCTCTGCAGGGGATAAGGCTACTGGATATGGCGTGGATAGGCCCCGGGCCCTTTTGCACCACTCTCCTTGGCGATCTCGGCGCTGAGATTATAAAGATTCACGAGCCTGATATTGAGCGTCGCGGCGGCCCGGCCTCGTATGCCTTCCCGGCCTCACCTGATTTCCCTGGCATGCGCAACTGCAAGACCATCGGCCTCGATCTCAAAACCGGGGACGGGCGCAGCATCTTCTATGAGCTGGCCAAGACCGCTGACGTTGTGCTGGAAGGCTACCGGCCCGGCGTTATGAAGCGTCTGGGCGTTGACTACGACACCATCAAGAAGGTCAACCCGAGGATTGTCTATACCTCGCTGACGGGCTACGGGCAGGAGGGGGTCTACCGCGATGTCGTTGGGCATGACATCAACTACATATCAATCGGGGGCCTTCTCGGCCTGACGGGCGTTGTTGGGGGTGAGCCGGTGATTCCAGGCACACTGGTGGCGGACTTCGCTGCCGGCGGGATGGCCGCTGCACTCGGGATTCTGGCGGCATTGATGACCCGCGACAGGACTGGCGAGGCGCAGTTCGTGGACGTGGCCATGGCAGACGGGATCGTCGAGATGATGTCCGTTTGGCTAAACCCTTACCTGGTCTGGGGGGTAGAGTCCAGGCGGGGGGACACGTGGCTCGGCGGCCACTGGCCCTGGTACAACGTCTACGAAACAAAGGACGGGAAGCACGTGAGCATCGGCGCCCTTGAGCCGTGGTTCTATGCCAACCTGTGTCAGCTTCTCGGCCGTGAGGACCTCATCGAGCACCAGTTTGCCGAGGGCGAGAAGCGGGATGAGATTTTCCGCGACTTCAAACAGACCTTCCTCACCAAGACCCGGGATGAGTGGGTGGAAATCCTGCGGCAGAAGGACACCTGTGTTGCCCCTGTTTACTCCCTTGACGAGGTGGCATCCGACCCCCAGTTGATCGCCCGCGGCATGATCAGGGAGCTGCCTCACCCTGTGCTGGGCAGTGTCAAGCAGGTGGGCTCCATGCTCAAGGTATCGGGCTCGCCGTTCCAGGTGAGGAACTGGTGCACTCGATTCGGGCAGCACACCGATGAGCTCCTGCTTGAGCTCGGCTACGATGCGGCGCGTATCGGCGCACTGCGTCAGGCAGGGGCGATAAGCTAAGCCCTCGAATCCTTGCCCTGCCTCAGCGCCGTGGGGCACTTCCTTACAAACAGATATGCCGGAGGTGCTGAAGGAGAAGTAAGAAGGTCGACCCGCTATATAGTTCGCCGCATTTGGGACAGCGTGTCTACATTGTTTTGTGACCAATCGTACAATACCTGTTGCGATATTCTGGTGCGATATGTATAATGGTCCAAGAGATCCTACTGCAATCAACCACTAACTGGCGGACAATAGCGTGAATTGGAGTTTGGTTGGGACAGTTGTCTTTGGCATCGTCGCGCTGATTACTTCGGGTGTAGCGATATGGCTTGGTTTCAAACAACTGATGCTTGCCAAGAAGCCGCAGCCGGTGTGGTCTTATATGTCAGCACAAATCATCGGACTGGGTGGAACTGCCATTGAGGGATTGGAATTGCGTTTCAGAGGGAAGCCTATATCCGAAGTACACCAGACCGTATTCATCTTTTACAGCAAAGGTAAAGGCGTTATTCGCTCTGAGGATGTTGTGAACAGGCCCACGATCCTGTTCAAAGGTGCTGAGATATTGCGCGACCCGCACCTATTTGCAAATCGTGACGTAACTCAATTTAAGGTAGGCCGCGCTACAACAAGCGATGGTGACTGCTTGGAGCTGGACTTCTCTTTCCTTGAACAGGATGATGGTGTGATAGTGGAGGTATTGCATACAGGATACGAGTCTATCACTTGTTCAGGGTATATTATGGGCACTGAGAAACGAGGTATCGATGAGGTAAGACCTTTTTTTCCGTTCATGCCCACGGATTCACCTCTTGACAGAAAATTCAGTACTTTTCGTCGATTGAGTGCCGTGTTGCTAGTATTAGGTACTGCTTGTGTAGCACTTGCATATGTATCATTTGGAACTGTTGGCTTCTCTATCGTTTCTGCTCTTA
>CAZCXP010000097.1:0-9542 GCA_964502665.1 uncultured Dehalococcoidia bacterium
CTCCTCTTTTGGCTGTGCTTCGGTTTATTTTTTTCATGGATTTAAAAAATCGACTCTGGCGGCAGTCCCGTACGGCGCTGATGAGGGCTTCAAGACAGTCATAGGTATGATACTCAACTCCGGTTGGGAAGAGCTGGAGGGGAAGGCCATTGATGACCTGAAGCAGGAGGGCTTCCGTGACCAGGATGTCACGCTTAAGCAGGTGGCATACTTGAGATACGGGCAACAGATGGAGGACCTCGAGGTGATCTCTCCTGTTAGCAGGATCAACAGCGCAGAGGATATGGACAGGCTTATCGAAGCTTTTGAAGACCTCTACACCAGGGTTTACGCCGCCGGGGCGACATACCCGGAATGGGGTTATACAATCTACGAGCTGGGTGTTATTGCTTCCGTGCCTAAGATCAAGCCTGCTCTAAGGAAATACCCCCTTGAGGGCAAAGAGCCTCCGAAGGAGGCCTATAAAGGGGAGCGGGAGGTGTACCTGAAGGGGAAGTGGGTGGCAACAACGCTCTATGAGATGGATTTGCTTGAGCCCGGCAATGAAATCGATGGCCCCGCTGTAGTGGAAGCACCGGCCACAACGCTGCTGGTCCCGCCGCGGACAAGAGTAAGGATGGATGAACACCGAGTAATTTGGCTGACAGGAGTTTGAAAATGGCTGAGGTAATAAAAGCAGGCATAGGCGAAGGGGGCAAGACCCTCAGAGAGATGCTGGAAGAGACAACAAGAGTGACTAACGAGACGGGCTGTTATGCAGGTATCACTGAGCTCAAATCGAAAGAGGTGGAGCCGATAAGGTATGAACTACTCCATTCCAGAATCCTCTCCTCCTTGATAGCAGGCAGGGAGACCACAAGGATGATCGCTGCGTCGCCCGTCGTACGAGAGGTCCAAGAACTCTGTATCGCGCTCTATACCCCCGAGGGGCACGCCATAGCTACCTCCACGGGCATCCAGGTGCACATAGTACCTATGGGCGAAGTAATTCAATGGATGATAAGAAATGATTACGAACAAGACCCGGGTATCCACGAGGGAGACCTTTTCTGCTGCAATGATAACACGATTGCCGGGATGCACCCCGCAGATGTATATGATATTACCCCTATCTTACGTAAAGACGAGCTTGTAGGCTGGGTGGCAACAGTAATTATGGAAATAGACATAGGGTCGGTGAGTTGTGGCCCTATGCCGTCTACGTGTAATGTGGAGAGGTTCACCGATGGATTCTTCGCCTGCGCTGAGAAAACAGGGACAAATGATAGGCTGAGGAGGGATTTTCTGACCAGGGCTGAACGCACATTGCGCTACCCTTCCATGTTTATACTGGATAGGAAGGGAGCACTGGCAGCAAATATCAAAGTTCGTGAGGAGGTTAAGCGGCTGATAGATGAGTTCGGCCTGGACTATTACAAGAGGGCAACCAGGGAGCTCATAGAGGATTCGAGGAGGACCCAGCTTCACCGGATGAGGCAGAGGACGGTTCCCGGTAGACTTCGAAATCCGCAGTACCTGGAGCTATACCTCAAAGATAAGCCAGTGCCAGCTTACGCCAGAAAGGATGTGATCAGGCTTATTCCTACAGATATTGAGATCAAGCCAAGTGGTGAAATAGCAATAGATTTTGAAGGGGCTGGTGATTGGGGTTGGCACAGCCTCAACACCACCCCCACCGGGATGTATGGCGGGCTTTCCATCACCCTGGCTATGACCATAGCTTACGACGGTAAGGCCAACTATGGCACCCTTATGCCCTGCGAGATAAAATGTCCCTACAACAGCATAGTGAATCCATCGACCATGTATCTTCCCACGGCAAACCTATGGGCACCTGTGCTCCTCTTCGGCGCCAACTTCCTCGATTCTCTAAGCAGGGCTTACTATGCCCGCGGGTTCAGGGAGGAGATACTTTTGGGCGTGAATCAAGTTAGTACCGTTCTAAATGGGCTCCGTCGACATGGAGACCCGCGCATACAAATGATGGGGGAATTCACACCCGGTGGCGACCCTCGCCAAATAGGAGGTTTAGGTTCTGGGGCTCGTGGCATCGCCGACGGTATAGACCTCACCATGTTCAACCCCGAAACCGACAGCGGCAATATGGAGGTGTTCGAACTTGGCCTGTCAGCGCTCTATGTTGGAGGAAGGGTTATGCCAGATTCAGGAGGATTTGGAAAGTACCGGGGCGGGTTCAATTTATGCTCGACGCAGATAATCTATGGAGTGGAGTGGGCTATCGCTGAGACAATGGCAACGCATAGCGTAAATAAGATACTCCAGAATAGAGGGATATTTGGTGGATATCCAGGAAATGTTTTTTACGCTTATGTCGTCAGGAACGCGAATATCAAGGAGCTAATCGAGCAGAGATTGCCACTGCCAAAAGCCGAAGGGGATCCGAGAAATCCTGATATCAAGAGGCTGCTAAATGGTGACATCACACTGGTAAAAGCGTGGTGGTGCAGCGATGAGATACTGAAGGATTACGACATAATTCAGAATTGTATGCACAGCAACAACGGGGGATATGGTGATCCCATAGACAGAGATACGAGCCTCATCCAATCAGACCTTGACCTCGGCTTTACCACACTGGAGGCTTGCAGGAATATATACTGCGCCGAGGCCACTCACGATGAGGACGAAGAGGAATGGACGATTGACGAGCAAGAGACAAAGCAACTGCGTGAGAAGAGAAGAAGGGAGAGGCTGGAGAAGGGAGTACCTTTCAAAGAATGGTGGCAAGAGACCAGGGAGAAGATAATGAAAAAGGGGTTAGACCCGCTCTTATTGGAGATGTACCACAGCTCCATGGAGCAGGGACCCAGGTTTGCTCAAGATTTCAGAGAGTTCTGGAGCTTGCCTCAAGATTTTACCTTCGGAGGTCAGTAAACATGTCGCCTTATAGCAAGGAAGAGATAGAAGCCCTTATTGATGGAAAACTTGCCTGGCCAGAAGTGAGGACGATCATAAGCGGCCCCAAAGACGACGACAGGTTCGATAAGTACCTGGAGATACTGCAGGAGAGGGTCCCGTGGAAAGAGAGGGTCCTGCTTCCTCTAGCCGAGCATCTGTATATCGTGGAAAAAGGGGAGGAAAGAATCGTCAAGTGCGATTGCGGCTATGAATACGGTGATTACAGAGAGAATTGGAAACTGAAAGCCCTCATCTACGTGAGGGACACCGAGGAGAAGCTGGACGAGGTCTTCTTCGGCCCCCGCAAGCCCGACCCAAAGTTGTGTGACGTCAGAGAGTACTACTGTCCTGGTTGCGGTGCTCAATTAGAGGTGGAAACCCTGCCAGTCGGGTATCCCGCAGTTTTCGACTTCCTGCCGAATATAGACGCCTTCTACAGGGATTGGCTGGAGAGGCCGCTTGAGACACAATACGAGTTTAAGGACCTGACCTACAAACTCACACAGAAATGGGGTGAGGAGAGTCAGGGCAAGCAACCAGGGAGGTAAGTGTTAGGATTCACCTCTGACACAATTCCAGGAGTTTGCGCCTCGATTCCACCCCCCGATAGTCAACAAAGCTTACGATAGAAGGGTCCGTTCTGACGTCGAGTACCGCGGGTAGTCCTGAGTCGAAGGCCCTCTGAAGGGCAGGTTTGATCTCCTCTGGTTCGGTCACAAGCTCTCCGTAAGCCCCTAAGCCCTGTGCGTACCTGTCGTATCTTGCGTCTTCGCTCAATTTGGAGCAAACATCACAATGCTCGTTGAGTAGCTGATCGTGTCTCACAAAACCCCATTGGCAGTCATTGCCTATGACGACAACAATCTGCTTCTTGTGTCTCACGGCGGTATCGATCTCGCTTGCATTAAACAGGAAAGAGCCATCACCCACTACAACAAGGACTCTCTTGTCGGGCTTTGCCGTCTTGACGCCTATTGCGAAGGGAATGCCTCCCCCCATGTGTCCCAGCCGACCACCCAAAGCCAGTATGTAGCTGCCTGGAAAGCTGGCACTGTAGAGAGGGGTAACGTAGCTCTGTATGTCTGCCCCGTCCATTACGATGCATGAATCCTTGCCCAAGAACTCACACACTTCCTTGGCAACTCTCCCAGGATAGATTGGTCTATTTGAGCTTGTTGCCTCTGAGTACAGCATGTCTTGAATGGATTTGGCAATGCTCCTCACATTCTTCACCCACTCCGTTTCCTCGCGTCTCTTCCCAGAAGCAGCCAGCGCTTCCTTCGCTGTTTCGGTCAACTGAGTCAGGACAGCTTTGGCATCCCCCCATATCCCAAGGTCGATGGGCCTGTTTCTGCCGATCTCGGTTGGTTCAATGTCTACGGAGATCACCCTGACATCGGGTGCATAGAAATCGCCGGCGCCGTAGCCCAGTAACTCCTCAAATCTAACCCCGACTGCAAGAAGCACATCAGCTCCCGCTATGCCTCCGAAGCCGAAACCGACTATGCCTCCGCAAAGGGGATGGTCGTCTGGAATGCCTCCTTTCCCGCCTATTGCGTAGCACACCGGTATTTTGAGAAGTTCAGCGAACTCGACGAGCTCCGCCGATGCACCCGACCGGATGATTCCGCTTCCAATTAGAATCCCCGGCTTCTCTGCCTCCAGTAACCACTCCACAGCTCTCCTCACCAGCGCTGGCTCTCCGTAAGGTCGTGCGCTAGTCCTATATTTATGCGGCGGCATGATCGGCGCTTCCTTCTCATCAACCTCTACCAGGAGCGTTTCAAAGGGGAATTCCACCAGCACCGGTCCTTTGCGCCCGCTAGTAGCATACCTGAAAGCTGCTGCCATATATTCCGGTATGCGTCGCGTAGCTGTACAGTACCCCCTCCACTTGGTAATTGACCGGTACATGTCTCCGCAATCAAACTCTTGGTAGACTCCCATTCCCTCGAACAAGTGAGGTGTATGATCGGAAATACCGATAACCGGAGCGCCTGCATGCCATGCGGCGGCCATACCCGATGCCATATTGACCGCACCTGGACCTGCTGTAACGGCGGCCACGCCAGGCTCACCCGTAGCAATTGCGTAGCCCGTTGCGGCGTTGGCCACAGCCTGCTCGTGCCTCATATCCACGAGCTCTATACCCTCATCCACGCATGTATCGTATATCGCACATAGTAGCCCGCCACAGAGGGTGAACACGGCTCTCACCCCTTCGTTCTTCAAAGCCCTGCCAACGAGAGTGCTTCCGCTTACCCGCGCCATTTCTACCTCCAGAAGTTGGTATTGTCAGGCCTTGCTTCGGCTTACACCGGTTGCCTGCGGCCTGTATCATACCACATAAGTTCTGCAAGAGAGAAGCTATCAGCCGACAGTACAGCGACATTGACGGAGGGCTGGGAATGGCACATAATTCTGGCAGCGAGCCCGTGCCGAGTAGGAGAAAGGAGGAAAAGATGCGCAGGCTTCTACGGGTCAACCTTTCCAGCGGCGCAATAGCTGAAGAGGATATTCCTCAGAAGGTGGCTGAATCCTACGTAGGAGGACGCGGCTTCTGCGCCAAATACCTCTATGATGAGCTTCCACCAGGTATCGATCCCCTGGGTTGGGAGAACAAGCTCCTGCTGGCGGCAGGGCCGCTGGCAGGAACGAGCGCGCAGGCGTTCTCCAAATGGATCGCCGTCACCAAGAGCCCGCTTACCGAGACCTTTACTCGTAGCGTCGGGGGAGGCGATTTTGGAGCCTGGCTCAAGTGGGCGGGCTTCGAGCTCATAATCCTTGAGGGCCGGGCGGCACAGCCTGTCTACCTGTATATCACGGACGGCAGGTACGAAATCCGCGACGCCGCTGCCATCTGGGGCAAGACCACCGGCCAGACCCAGGCATATCTGAAGAAGGAACACGGGCCCAAGGCGCGCATGGTTTGCATCGGGCCTGCGGCAGAGAGGCTGGTCCGCTACGGTCCCATCATCAGCGATCGCCGCGCCGCCGGCCGCGGTGGTACGGGAACCGTAATGGCTTCCAAGAACCTCAAGGCCATCGCGATAGAGTCAGAGCGAAAGGAAACCGTGGCGGATCCGGCGCTGTTCAGAAAGCTGGTGCAACAGCAGGTGAAGGCCATGAAAGCGGGCCTCGGCTACGATGTATTCCGGGAATATGGGACCGTGCAGGGCCTGGATTATTTCTACCCTGTTTTCGGGTCTATCCCGATGCAAAACTACCGTTTCGGGGAACTGAAAGGCTGGCCTGAGAATATCGGAATGTGGCCATACTCCGAGATCACCCAGAAGCACGTTGGTTGCTATGGTTGTACGCTCAAGTGCGGAAAGGTCAGGAAGATACCCACCGGCCCTTACGCAGGGATCAGCAGCGAGGGGCCCCAATTCGAAACTGCCTGGGCTTTCAGCGGCCCCACCGGATGCACCAACCGTGACGCGACAATAGTTGCAGGTCACCGGTGCTGTGAGCTGGGGCTGGATACCATAAGCACCGGCAATACCATCGGCTTTGCTTACGAGCTATTTGAAAAGGGCATCCTGACCACAAAGGATACAGATGGCCTTGTTCTCAAATACGGAGACCACGAGCCCATGCTCAAACTCATTGAGAAGATCGCCCTCCGTGAGGGCATAGGCGACATCCTTGCTGAGGGGACAAAGAGAGCGGCCAGCCGCATTGGCAAGGGGGCTGAGCAATATGCCATGCATGTCAAGGGTCTGGAGATGCCGGGCTACGATCCGCGAGCCAGGAAAGCCATGGGCATGAACTTTGCCTTGAGTAACATGGGGGCAAACCACAACTACGGTTGGCCCCAGCAGGAGATCGGCGACGCGAGACCGCGACTCCTGGACCCTGCCGCTGACGAGGGCCAGGGGGACGTTTTGAAATTCAATCACGATCAAACCGCTGCTCTCGAATTGGCCGTGGCTTGCATATTCCCTTCTCACCATTTGCAGTTCTTCGGTTTGGAGCTTATTGCCAAGATGCTGGAGGCAGCGTTGGGTGTGCCCAGGTTCGGAAGTGAGGATTATCTGTGGCACGTGGGAGAGAAGGTATACAATCTGGAGCGATGTTTCAACGTCCGCGAGGGCTTCAGCAGGAAGGACGACACACTTCCTAAAAGAATGTTCACCGAGCCCCTGCGAGGGGGCGTCCGCGACGGCGAGGTGATAAGAAAGCCGGATGCCATCATAGACCAGTACTATGATGTCAGGGGATGGGACCGTAACGGCATCCCTACCAGGGAAACGTTGGGCAGGCTTGGTCTTGAGGAAGTGGATGGGGATATTGCCGGGTTCCGGCGATAGAGGAAGCGGAAAAGCCAGCCCTGAAGCCTGTGAGACTACCCGAGGAGGCATAAGATGAGAGAAGCGATATTGGAAGGCAAGAGGAAGTTCGTGGTAAGAGATGCCCCAGAGCCCGTTTTGGGTGAAGGCGAACTCTTGATAAAGGTGCAATACTGCGGTATATGTGGCTCCGACCTGCACACCTTTATTGAGGGGGTCAACATAAGGCATGGCCACGAGTTCTCCGGAGATATAGTCGAGGTGGGAGCGGGCGTGAGAGGATGGGAAGTAGGGGATCGGGTTACAGCCGAATCCAGCAGCTCATGTGGTGAGTGCTACTGGTGTAAGCGAGGCGAAATGGGGCTGTGTGAGAACTTCCTTGTAACGTGGAACCAAATCCCGGGCGCCTTCGCCACCCATACCAAGGCCGAGTACCATCGACTTCACAAGCTCCCGCCCGAGATCAGCTATGAAGAGGCGGTGTTAGTTGAGCCAGCGGCTGTTGCATTGCACGCTATCAGGTCGTCTAACATGGAGGCAGGGGACGTCGTTGCAGTGCTTGGCCTGGGCCCCATCGGGCAGCTCGTGGCACGCCTGGCGAAGGTATCAGGAGCCATAGCGGTATATGCCACTGAGGCAAGCCAATCCAGGCTCGAGCTGGCTGGTGGTGCTGTGGACGAAGTTATAGATGTAAACGTAGCTGATCCCGTTGCCAGGATCCTTGAGCTTACAGGCGGCAGGGGGCCGGATGTGGTATTCGAGTGCGCCGGAGCTATCTCAACGACGCAACAGGCGGTAGCTTTGGTGAGAAAAGGCGGGACAGTTGTCATTGCGGGAGTATGCCTCCATCCGGTTGAAACATTCGTCAGTAACATCATATTGAGGGAGCTTACCCTCAAAGGGTCTATGCTTTTTCACTCGGCTGAGTTTGCCACGGCTTTGCGTCTGATAAGAGACAAGAGGATCGATGTGGCTCCTTTGATAACATCTGTAATGCCCCTGGATGACATCAACGAGGCTTTCGAAATGGCGGTGAGGGGAGAGGGGGGCAAGATACTGATAAAGCCCTGAATACGCGGACAGGAAATGCCTCCAAATGTCGAGTGCCAGAGCGGTGAGCAAATGCCAGCATTGTGGCAGGAAGTCGCTCCTCATTTCTCAAGGCCTGGGGCTGTGCCTGGATTGCATCCGAGGGGACTTCGGCCAGGTTCTCCCCCTTATTGAGAAAGCTCACAGCGCAGCGAGAAGGCCATTCGACCTGCCTGAGAAGCCCCCCAAGGCCGAGGGAGGGCTTATATGCCAGCTTTGCGCCAATGAATGCCGCATCCCCCCAAATGGCAGGAGCTACTGTGGACTGCGCACCAACACAGGGAACAGGCTTGTCGGTGCCACCGCCAGCAAAGGCAATGTCAGCTGGTACTACGATGCCCTGCCCACCAACTGCGTGGCCGACTGGGTCTGTCCCGGCGGCACTGGAGCCGGTTACCCTCGTTTCGCCTACTCCCAAGGGGCTGAACAGGGCTACAACAACCTGGCTGTCTTCTATCAGGCCTGCTCCTTTGATTGCCTGTTCTGCCAGAACTGGCACTATCGCCAGATGGCGACAAGGGAGAGCAAGATCGATGCCCTGGAGCTGGCTCGAGCGGTTGATGACCGCACAGCCTGCATCTGCTACTTTGGTGGCGACCCATCGCCCCAACTGCCCCACGCCCTTCGCGCCTCCCGACTGGCCCTGGAGAGCAATAAGGGCAGGATTCTGCGCATCTGCTGGGAGACCAACGGTTCGATGCATCCGGCATTGCTAAGACAGGCGGCCGAGCTTTCTTTCAACTCCGGTGGTTGTATCAAGTTTGACCTCAAGGCCTGGAGTGAGGAGCTGCACATTGCCCTCTGCGGTGTGAGCAACAAGAGGACCCTGGAGAACTTCGCGCTGCTGGCTGATTATGTCAACAAAAGGCCCTCGCCACCCTTCCTGGTAGCCAGCACTCTGCTCATCCCCGGATACATAGACAACGAGGAAATAGCCAGAATTGCCGCCTTCATCTCCTCACTCAGCCCCGACATCCCTTACGCTCTGCTTGCCTTCCACCCCCGGTTCATGATGAATGATCTGCCACCTACCTCCAGGCGACACGCGGAGGAATGTCTGGCGGAGGCGAAGGCCCAGGGGCTGAGGAATGTGAGGGTGGGCAATATCCACCTGCTCGGTGATTACTACTAAACCCTCATCGGCAGGTTCCCCCCAATGTGGGTAGGTTGCCCGACGTCGGGCAACCTACCCAGCCGTTCGTGGTGAGCTCGGGCCGTAGGACGGCCGACCTGTCGGCCTCG
>CAZCXP010000098.1:0-9526 GCA_964502665.1 uncultured Dehalococcoidia bacterium
ATGGCTGGGGATCCAGGATTCGAACCTGGGCCCACGGATCCAGAGTCCGTTGTCCTACCGCTAGACCAATCCCCACCATCTTGAAGCTGAGTTGAAGCTATTATAACAGCTACGGTCATGTGGTGCAAGGTCGCGTTGTCTTACATAACAGGCGAAGCGGGTGGCTAGGCGTTTTGAGGCACAGTTGCTCAGCATTTTGTAGCTGTTGCCTAACACTTCATGACTGGCAGGGCGTTTGCCAAGCCTGATTTGACCTTGATAGCTAGCTGATACCCGATGTCTCGTCTGTCCCTTCGAGTAAACCTACACGAAGCCCCCGTCTGTCTCAACACAGGGCCGCTCAGTCAATCGTGAACTTCCGGCTCAGGGTATGCGTCAGAATCCAGTTCAATCTGCGGTTCGATTGGCGGTTCAAACCCTCTGCTGAAATGATGCAACCAGGCCTTCTGCTCTGGGTCAAACACTCCTTTATAGCGCTGTTTCCAAACCTCTTGGAATTCTCTAGGGCTGAAAAGACCATGCTGCCTGAACCACTTCTGTGCGATGTGGCCCAAAGGCAAGTATTCTACCTTCGTGATAGCAAACTGATGACCGAAAGCCTCAAAAGCATTGCCAGCGTACTTCTCAAATCTAGCTTCACATGTTTTGTACCCGTGTATCATCGGTACTTCCCATTCTTCATCGAAATCGAATGTCAAAAGCTCTTCTTCTTGTCTGGGTGTCGAAGTCGGCGTCGGCGTATCCGCCAAACCCAGTTGTGGTGTAAGGGCAAACGCAGGTTGAATGGTAGGTGCGTCTGGGGATGCGAGTTCAGACTTGGGTTCCGCTTCATATTCGGAATCGTATAGGTACTGTTCTTCTCTAGTCTCGTCCTGCATCGGCCAAGCGTCCTCTGTACGTTGCACTGCTTTCCCCGTGCGGGGTCTTACCTCTTTGTAGAAGATAACCTTGTTGCCGGCACGTTCTATCTTTAGGTTCTTCATGCCCAGTGATTTGGCCGCATTGTTCAGCCTGTACTTTATAGTCTGATATTTGTCGCCTTCTTTGAGCGTGAATCCTATCGCCTTTCCACGTTCCAATTGCTTCAGATATTCTTCATACGCTTCTATTATCGGCGCTTTTTTCCTTCGTTTTCTGCTCCTTGTTCTCTCCTCTTGGATAGACGCCTTCGCTTTCTTGATAGTACTAACCTTGATTTCCAGCATTTTGCCTCCTTTTCCCAACATTATATCACCGCTGTAAAGACCAACAAGTCCTGCGAAAGGTGTCTGGCATAGCGGACAGCAGCCATCACAGTTTGCTGAATGAAATCAGCGGATTGAACTCAGAACTCTTAGTGTTTTGTTGGAACTGGGCCAGGAAATGTGCGCTAAGCTCAACTATAGTGCTTGCGAAAAGAAGGGCAAGGAACAGGCCGTTATTCTTCACAATATGGCATGGCACGATTGTGTGTTCTCAGCGGTGTCCGGGTATGCTCCGGCTGAACGTAAGCTTCAAGCTTTACGATATTGTCTAGTAGTAGTTGACAGTGCAAATAAAGCCTGCAACGGGAGGCGAGAGGGTCGGAAACAGAACGGTAGTAAGTCTATGAGGTGGGAAAAATGTCTTGCACCGTTGCTTTGTAACAGCGACTGTTAGCGCACTGGGGGTAAGGTAGGGTTCATAGCAAATGTGATAATGAAATGGCGGGCCAAAGTAGGTTGGAAGCTGTGCAAATCAGCAACTCGATGTGGCTCTAGTCCGGGGGCTGCAATTAACATTGGGCGCGGGTGCAGACGGTAGTGATATGGCAGCAAAGCTCTGAAAAGGTTTGCTGATTTGTGGGGCATTTGTAAGCAAAGCCTTGGGGAAAAAGTATGGGCGCTAGTGGTAAAGCATTGTGGAAGCTGTGGAGCAGGCTTATTTGGCTTGAACCAGGAGTTGGTAAGGGTAGTTTATGGGGTGCTTTTTTGACCATAGCGGGCGATGTTTGGGGCAAGGCTCAAGGCTCGCCATGTTGAGGTCTACGGGGGATGGTGAGGCGATGCGTGGTGAGACTTTGGCACCCCCTTTGCGTGCGGAATGGGACCCTAGATTCTGATTCGTTGAGGTCACACCAAAACCCGGAGGTAAGGACACATTACGCCTCGAAGTCTCGGTAGTGCTTCAGGCAATCATCAGAAGTGACACTTCTTGTGTATCTGAGCAGCATGCTCAAATCTGCCCAACCTCTTCAGCATCCTCTGGATGCCATATTGATTGATGCCGCGAATGCGCCACTTGGCTTGTGGTTCTCCGGAGTAGAGTCTTGGCATCTTGGCTGTCTGTTTCCTGAGATCGGGGCTTCCAGGTTCACCGCGGTTGGTGTATTGCACCTGTAGAGCGGTGCCGGCGACTTCAAATAATGTGGGAGTAGACATAAAGTCCTGTCAGAAGCCCTGTAATCAAAATCTGATGGCTTTGGCGTGCTGGGGATAGAAAAGGGATTGTCATGTAGACATCTGTGGGCGTCGAGGCCGGTGTGATGGAGTACACGAATGATAAGCAGGTGCACGGTGGTGGAACATAAGTTCCAAACAACTGGGGGGTGAGGTTAACATAAAACATTGCCTGTAGGTGTGTTTGGAACGCATGTTCCCCAATATGAATAATTAATACACAGTGTGTACATTCTGTTTTAGAGAGTGTGTTATTTGGAAAGCAGAACCGGGCAGCGGGCTACCGAGAATGTATACCCATGTAAGGTTTGACGTTCGGGAGCCTCAGGATCTGCGTGGTGCCGACGATTGTGCGCACGCTGTTTTGAACATGCGCCGCTTTGGGCCTAGCTGCGTTTGCCTCTACTGACAGCGGCGGCCAAGGGGGCAACAACAAGCCAGAGCCCTATCGTCATCAGCATGGCCATCGGGTAGTTTATGTCCTTGACGTCGAAATGGGGGGCAATGACGCCCCAGAACATCATGCCGATCCAGGCGCAGAAGAAGAAGGCGGGAATAGCCGTCATGATGGCGAAGAAGCTGAAGAAACCCATTGTATACCTCCTTTACTCTTTTATTGGCGGGTTTCCTGTGTCGACCCATTTATGTGGCTCGTTTACGCTATATGATACCACAGAAAGGCTATAGAGAAATCTCCGCCAGGGGGCTTAAGGTGCGCGAAGGAAAGTCAGTCTTGGCTGGAATGCTATCCTTCGATGTTACTCTCTGTTGTATAATGGAGGTAAACAATGCGGCGGTTGGAAACATGGAGTACGAGTATGACTGGGTTTACTGCCCCGACTGCAATATGACCCTGGTCTTTGAGTCTTGGGTGGAGAGGGGTGGCGAAGGTGTTGAGCAGATTATCTGCCCCCAATGCGGCCGGGAGTTAGCGTGGATAAGGGCTGATGATGGCTGCGACTGCATCGGCTTAGCCTGTGGCTATCTTTATCCAGGTAAGCCTTGCTGCGGCGGAAGTTAGTGACAGGCCCCAATTCTGGCAAATCTCTAGGGTTTACCTCGCAACTTATCGAGTGCTACCTTGATACGCCTCAGGCACCTGTCTTTGCCCAGCACTGCCATGGTCTGAAAGAGGGGTGGGGCGGCGGTGTGCCCGGTAGTCGCCACCCGCAGCAGGCCGAAAAAATCGCCTGTTTACCGCCCCCGCTCCGCGGCGTGGGGACGGCGCGCTAGTTCGCGCGTTGCGGCGTTGATGGGGAGGTCTTGAAGCCCCCCCAGGGCGGCTTCAAGACCTCCCACCGCGGCTTCCCTGGTGAGCTTCTTCCCAAGCAGCAGGTCGGCATCATAGACGACTTCGTCTACAAAGAAGAAACCAAAACTGTCGGCTGCTTCTCCAAAGGTCGTCAGCCGTTCCTGAATCAACGGCGTTATTTGCTGCACATATTCCCGTGGGATAGGTCGCTTCACTTCCGTGGGCAGGTCTCTCTCCAGAAATGGCAGTAGCTGCTCTGTCAGCTCCGCGGTGCTCATGTTGCGGATGTAGAATCCATTTATCCAGTCGAGCTTATCTTTGTTAAAGATAGCGGCGGTCTTGCTGATACGCTCTATGGAGAAATGACGTACCAGCTCCTCTCTGCTGAAGATCTCGGTCTTGTCGTCAAGCGACCAGCCGAGAAGGGCGAGGAAGTTCATCATCGCCTCAGGCAGGTATCCCTGGTCACGATACTTAGTAGTAGCGACAGCGCCGTGCCTTTTGCTCAGCTTGCTGCGATCGCTTCCCAGGATCATAGGCAGGTGGGCGAACAGCGGCGGCTCATAACCCAGGGCGTTGTAAAGCAGGATGTGGCGCGGGGTGCTTGACAGCCACTCGTCTGCTCTAAGTACGTGGGAGATCTGCATCAGGTGGTCGTCAACTATATTAGCAAGGTGATAGGTAGGATATCCGTCCGACTTGAGGAGCACGAAGTCGTCCAGGGTGCTGTTATCGAAGGTCACCTCTCCCTTGATCAGGTCGTTGAAGCTGGTCTGTCCCTCAAGCGGGGTCTTGAAGCGGACTACGGAGGCGATGCCCTGAGCTTCAAGTTTGTCCCGTTCCTCCTGGCTCAGGTTGCGACAGCGGCGGTCGTATGTGCGCGTGGATTCCTTACGCTCGGCCATTTCGGCGCGCATCTGCGCCAGCCGCTGCGGGGAGCAATAGCAGCGGTAGGCTTGGTCTTCCGCAAGCAAGAGCTGGGCAATCTGTTTATAGATGTCCAGGCGCTGCGACTGGAAATAGGGTCCGTAGTCACCACCTACCTCCGGCCCTTCGTCCCAATCTATCCCCAGCCAGCGCAGGCTGTCCAGTATGGCCTTGACAGCTCCCCTGACCTTGCGGGTGACGTCGGTGTCCTCGATGCGTACGATGAAGCTGCCCCCGCTGTGTCTGGCGAAGAGCCAGTTAAACAGCGCGGTCCTGATATTGCCTATATGAGGGTATCCGGTTGGGCTGGGGGCGAAGCGCACCCGAACCTTTCCTTCGCTCATAGCTCTCCGTCGTTTCCTATTCTAGCACCTTCAGAAGTGGGCGTCTATTCGAGGGTCATCCAGTCACCTAAATCCGTGGACTTCATAGGTGACAGGCTTTGGGATAAGATACCTCTCCCTCGAAGGGAGAGGCTAGAGCCTGTCCTGAGCCCTGGCCTTGGCCAGGCCCAAGGCTTGCCGAAGGATGAGGGTGACTTTCCCCCTCCCCTTGATCCCCTCCCTCCAGGGGAGGGGAACCGCAACCCCGATGGATCGGGGTGCGGCCAACCAATAAGTCACCCAAGGGGTGGGCTTCTTGAATCTGCACTCATGGATCAGGGAGTTAGCCCAGTGCTTGACAAAGGCAATTGGAGATTGTAGTTTTAGACTGGATGATAGCTTAACAACGGAGCTGAATCGCGTTGAAATCCGATGAGGTAATCCCGGTATCGTGACCACACCTGAATCAACCGCTCCCTCCGACTTCATTCGGAATATCATCAACCAGGATCTGAAAAACAACAAGTACGGGGGGCGTGTGCACACCCGGTTCCCACCGGAGCCGAACGGGTATTTGCACATCGGGCACGCCAAGTCCATCTGCCTCAATTTCGGCATCGCCGCCCAGTACGGAGGCCTGTGCAATCTGCGGTTCGATGATACAAATCCCACCAAAGAGGAGGGTGAATACGTCGAATCGATCATAGAGGACGTGCGCTGGCTCGGGTTCGACTGGGAGGATCGACTGTTTTATGCATCGAACTACTTCGATCGAATGTATGATTATGCTGTGCAGTTGATCAAAGCCGGTAAGGCTTATGTTGATGATCTGAGCGCGGATGAGATCAGGGGGTACCGTGGCACTCTCATTGACCCTGGCAAGGAGAGTCCGCACCGCAACCGTTCGGTCGAAGAGAATCTCGATTTGTTCCAACGCATGCGGGCAGGAGAGTTCGAGGATGGGTCCCGGGTGCTCCGCGCCAAAATCGACATGGCATCACCAAACTTGAATTTGCGCGATCCGGCCATGTATCGCATCCTGCATGCAGAACACCACCGTACGGGCAACAAGTGGTGCATCTATCCGATGTACGACTGGGCCCACGGGCTTGAGGACTCTATCGAAGGGATCACCCATTCCATTTGCACGCTGGAATTCGAAGACCACCGCCCATTGTACGACTGGTTTCTCGACCAACTGGGAGTATATCATCCGCAGCAGATCGAGTTCGCCCGCCTCAATCTCACCTACACCGTGCTGAGCAAGCGGAAGCTGCTGCAACTGGTGGAGCAGGGACACGTCAGCGGCTGGGGCGATCCCAGGATGCCGACGGTTTCGGGTTTGCGCAGACGCGGATACACGCCGGAGTCCATCCGGAGTTTCTGCGAGCGCATCGGCGTGGCCAAGACCGACAGCATTATCGATGTTGCCCTCCTCGAGCACTGCATCCGCGAGGATTTGAACAAGCGCGCCCCGCGCGTCATGGCCGTGTTGCGCCCTCTCCGTGTGGTCATCGACAACTATCCCGAAGACCAGACCGAAGAGGTGGATGCTGTCAACAATCCGGAAGACCCCGGTATGGGGACGCGGAAGGTACCTTTTTCACGCGTGCTGTACATCGAGCAGGACGACTTCCGTGAAGAGCCGCCGGAGAAGTTCTTCCGTCTGGCCCCAGGTCGTGAGGTGCGGCTACGATACGCTTATTTGGTTACCTGTGTCGGGGTGGTGAAGGATGAGCAGACTGGCGAAGTGGTTGAGTTGCATTGCACCTATGACCCCGAGACACGAGGGGGAACGACTCCCGACGGGCGCAAGGTCAAGGGAACCATCCACTGGGTTTCGGCTGCCCACGCGCTCGAGGCTGAGGTGCGCCTTTACGATCGGCTCTTCACCATGGAGAATCCCGGCGATGTCAGGGGGGCTGATTTTGGAAGCGTTTTGAATCCTGATTCACTGGAGACTTTGACGGGGTATGTCGAACCCAGCCTGGCGGGCGTATCTCCTGGAAGTCGGTACCAGTTCGAACGGCTGGGCTATTTCTGTGTTGATTCCAGAGACTCTTCTGCGGAACGGATGGCGTTCAACCGGACGGTTACGCTGCGCGATACGTGGGCCAAGATCGAGAAAAAGATTTAAGAACCCCGTTATACAGACCCAGGGGCTCGGTCTGGGAAAGACATGACCCTTTTTGCCCTGGATCGTGAGTAATGGCAATGGCTTCAGAGACAAGCCCCTTTCTCTGCCCGCATGCGGCCAGGTAAGATGAAATATAGGTTGTTGACTACTGGTAAGACTCACCCTCTGCAGCGAAGATAAAGATTATGATGTAAAGTACAACCACGAAAACCACTAAGCCTACTCCCCACCAAGCCCAAGTTCTTTGGGTTCCCTTGAAGTGGTCGATATTGTCCCACTTCTTGTTTCGCCACGCCCATTCATTCCCCTTTGCTCCTAGCGCAAAAGCCATGACAATGCCGACGAAAGGAATAAAGCAAAGCAGCGATATCCAAACACGGTGAGCAAGCCCCCATATCCAAGTTAGAAGGAATGCCCCCCAGTTCCATCCGCGAATCTCGGATGGAATCTCTGCCTGTTCTCCTTGACCGGATGTGTTTACCATTAAACCAGGAGCTATTGCAGTTTTGCCAATATAGATTTTTTCGACGCACGGATTGCAATAGATCTTTCCCCCCAGGACTGTCTTACATTCCGCACAAACTAACCGTCCGCAGCTAACACAGGCTCCCACAGCATCATTGCCGGGATGGTAAGCACATTGCATCATCTAACCCCCTATTTGGATTTCCCTTTGTATCGCTTTATAGTGCTTCCTCAGGAGTTTGTCAATAATCATACCACTTTTCAATTGAGGACAAGCAGGGGAAACATTATCGTTCATTCGGTAGGGAGTATGGCAGACACCCTTCCTAGCACTTCCTCCAGTTCCGGGGGCAACTCTGACCTGAACTCCATGAACTCCCCGGTCGATGGCAGCCTGAAGCCAAGGCGGTGGGCGTGGAGAAACTGTCGTCCCAGCAGCGGCGACCTTTTCCCATAAACAGGGTCGCCGAAGACAGGGTGACCTACGGCTGAGAAGTGAACCCTGATCTGGTGGGTGCGCCCGGTTTCCGGCATCGCCTCAAGCAAGGTGTATCCGTTCAGGTATCTGATCACCTGGTATTCCGTGCGTGCCTCCCTGCCTCCGGAGACTACCGCCATGCGCTTCCTGTCCTTAGGATGGCGTCCGATTGGGGCCTCGATGGCGCCACGCTCAGGAGAGAGGCGTCCTGTAACCAGAGCAAGGTACCCCTTGGTAATTGAGCGCTGCTTGATCTGGCGGGAAAGGCTCATCTGAGCAGCGTCGTTCTTGGCTACCACCATCAGTCCAGAGGTATTCTTGTCCAGTCGGTGCACGATGCCGGGGCGAACCGAGCCGTCGATTCCCTGGAGGTCAGGGCAGCGGGCGAGGAGCGCATTTACCAGTGTACCAGTACGCTGGCCTGCGGCGGGGTGAACCAGTAATCCCGCGGGCTTATCGACCACTATAAGGTCGCTATTCTCGTAGACAACCTTAAGCGGTATATCCTCGGGCGCCAGGGAGATGGGAGATAGTGGGGGTATGATGGCAACAACTCTATCACCGACGGCGAGCCTGTGGCTGGCTTTGGAGCGGTGGCCGTTAACCGTGATCTGCCCCTCGCTGATCAACTGCTGAGCATAAGCGCGGGAGATCTGGCACTGCTCTGCTATGTACCTGTCAAGGCGACTGCCGGGGCTGTTGACGGTGAACTCAAGCCTTTTATTCATCTCTGTGATCTTGGGTATCTCGCGAAAATCTCTGCACAAATTCCTCTCCCTCGAAGGGAGAGGTTAGAGCCTGTCCTGAGCCCTGGCCTTGGCCACGCCCAAGGCTTGTCGAAGGATGAGGGTGAATTGCCCCCTCCCTCTAACTCCCTCCCGCCAGGGGAGGGAGATTTGCAAGGAATTATGCGGTTAACTTTGATGTGTCCTCCTTTTGGCGGCGAACAGCAGGTAGAAAGCGACAAGGAAAGTGCCGACAACTATGGCCGAATCGGCGAGGTTGAACACCGGCCAGGGCCCAAGTTTGAGAAAATCTGTGACCTCTCCAAAGCGAACACGGTCGACCAGGTTGCCGACGGCCCCCCCCAGATCAAGCCCCAGCCCTACCTTGAGCAGCGTGCTCCTTGGAGGGAGGTAACGAAGGTAGAGGACAAGAACCGCGATTCCAACCACAGCGGCCATGGTCAGGAGAAAGGTCTGGTTGGCGAAAAGGCCGAAGGCCCCGCCGGTATTGGTAGTGTAGTGAAGCCCCACTACGCATTCATTGGGTATCGACTGCCCCATCTCCATTTTGGCCCTGATCAGGTACTTGGTGAGCTGGTCAACACCGATTACTGACAGGGCGATCAAGAATAGGGGCAGACCTTTTTTCAGTCCGCGTCTAAAGGCCTCTGATCTCGCCGCTGTAAGCCATTGTGGCCACCACTTCATTTTCGATTCCGAGTTTAGCACATCTGGTTGGGGCGTTCAATTCAACACCCCTATGGCGCTCGCAATCCATCATGCCGATTCCTGTCGGCACCAC
>CAZCXP010000099.1:0-9478 GCA_964502665.1 uncultured Dehalococcoidia bacterium
TGGGGCAGGGCTCGAAGGTAGAGGGCAGCGGCGAAGTGTGAAGTAAGTGATCTGACGCTTGAACAGGAAACTGCATTGATCATCTTTGGCAGCCTGCCCTTGCAGCACTGGACGAGTGGTTCGTGGGTTGTCGCACCTATCGCAACCTTCACCACCCACTGGCCTTCTGTGTGGGGAAACAAATGTCCATTGTGTGCAATTGCCCTTGAAAGCCAGACGTTGACCCGTTGACGGCGGGACCGCTACTGGCGTATAATCTGGTGCGGAAAGGAGGCAAGGGGTTCCCGCCTTTTATCTGAGTGGCTTCACACGCAAGAGGTCACTGGTTCAAGTCCAGTACCGCCCAGTGTAACCGCTGGCCAGCTCAGGAGCGGGGTATCGCCTTCCTTCGTTTGGGCACCGCTGACGTTAACTCGCTATCTCGTCGAGCATGGTATCGTACCAATTGACAGCCTCCTGCGCTTCAGGCACGCTTTTGGAAGTCACTCCGAATTCTTGTTCCCAGGCCTTCCCTTTGGCGATCGCTTTGAACCGTTCGAATCCCTCCTTTGCCCTCTTGGCCGTGATGGCCAACTTGGTGCCGCCGAGCAGGAGACAGAGGTCAATGCGATCTGCTCTGCTGCTGGAGTGTGAAAGGTGGAGAACGCTCCCCTTAAGGCGAGGAAAGTTGGTCTTGTTCCACTTGTTGAGTTCAGCATTTATTGTCTCAGCTTGCAGGGATGCAGTCAGTCTTTCGGGCACCTGTACCAGTAAGTAGGATAGCATGATGGACTCCTTGTCCACTTCTGCCAGCGGGCTCAGCAGTGCGCTTGACAGAATATTGGCTAGCCCGCCGAAGATCTCCATGCTGCGACCTACCGCCATACAGGGGACAAAGGCATGTATGCCCATTGAGCGGCTCATCTTGGCCAGGTAGCCAGGGTCCACCTGTTTGGAGTCTCTGTCGGCGATGGCACCTACCAGTATTCCCAGCATATGGGATAGAAGCGGTTCCGTGGCTATTTCCTCCCCCATGCTACCCACGCCTCTAACCTTCATTAGCCGATCATGGTCCACGAGGAGGATCATGTCTGCAAGCGGCCTTTGATCGGCCTTGATGAAGCGAGAAAGCGAGCAGAATGCGTTGAAGTGTGCGCTATCGGGTTCATCGGCAGCGGGCATCACGGCAATGACCAAGCTCCTGCACTGAGGGTTGAGAGCATTGGCCCGCTGGAGGATATAGGGACTGGCACCACTGCCGGTACCCCCACCTAACGCTGAAAACAGGAAGATGGTCTGTTTCTTGGTCGAGGCTCTGATGCCGCAGCGGAGCAAGCGGTCGTCTAGAGTCGGGTCATCGCTGGCTAAGCGTTCGCCCAGGCCATAGTAACCCACTTGCCTGCTCACTGACATAGGGAGCAGATGCACCCACAGTGATGGCGCTGTGTATTCCTGGTTTGAGGGCAGCTGAGTCCGCAGGTCAGTAAGCTGCTGACCCCCGCTAGCCGAATCGATCATGAGGAACTCCGAATTCCTCAGACTCTTACCCCATGACCGGTAGAAGTCATGAATGAGTTTGCAGCCCTGGTCTCCAACTCCGAGGAAGACATTTTCCTTGGCTAATTTGATGTGCCGCTCCTCCTCAGCCACCGTTCTCAGCAGAAGCTCAAGCTCCCTATCATAATCTACAATGGGTAGACCACAGATACCGCACCACGCCGATCCCTCGGGATTCTGGTGGTTGTTTGGGCAACTGGTGACTTTGTTTTCAGAGCCTTGGGTAACCATCTAAGCTATCCTTGCGTTCAGCTTCAGCGAGGCTTCAAGTTCCTGTGCCGTTGCCTCCACAGAGCCGATAGCGCTGGGAGCGTCCTCCTCTCGGGATGGTCTCCCAGGCTGGGACTTCATAGGGATTCTGTCGGCCAGGATAGATGAAAACCTGGCCAATCGAGGTAGAGAGTCCTCGATCTTCTTGCTCTCGCCCAACTGTTGCCACAGGGATAGGAGCTTGTACCTGCCAGCGAAGAGGAAAATGTATCGCATATCCCGCCAATTCAGTCCCGGCGAGCCCTCTTGAGACAGTTCCTCCCACCCCCAGGCAGGGGGAAGCTCGTTGTGCAATGAAGTGCCTATGGCCTTCAGGGTGGCTGTCACCTTTCTCAATGCCAAAGCCGCGTCACGAGAGGCGACTGTCTCGGCGAGCGCGTGCATCAAGTCGGAGACATCTATTGCGCTGTCTACGGCCAGGCCATTTGCTGTTTCTCTAGCTGCAGAGAGAGAGGCATCCACGGCGTCCCAATCCTCACGAGTGAGTTGGGGAACGATTTGCACCAGCAGACTCGCCGCGACCCATACGTGGTAGGCGGTTTTCCGGAGGAAAGCCTGATAGCAAGCCCTCTGCTCCCGCAGTTCGGCTTGATATCTCAATGACTCGAGTGCGTTGTCCAGAGATTGGTACAGGTCGTCGGTGGCATCGCCTCCGGGTAGGCTCAGCCGACTGACCACGTGTTCGCTATTTTCGTTTAGCCATTCCAGGACAAGCCTATTGGATGAGTCCTCAACTTTGGCTGAGGAGACCCTGGAAAGGTCCACGGAGAACTCCAGATGGGGTGGGGAGAAGAAGCCGCTCTTATTCGCGAACTCTATCCGCTTGTTGGTGAGCGACAGCTTGCCCTTACCTGCATTCTCCAATGTCACGTTCTTAAGCTGGGCAAGCAGTCTCTCCTCTTCGAAGTCAGCGGTCATCTCATCATGATCAGTGCTCACTGCGGTGTCTCATCCTGGCTTTATTTTCTTAGCAGAGCTCTGCTTGAGGGTCCCTGGTTTGGGGTCAAATGTGACCTCGTCGTAATTCCTGGCTGCATACATTTTCAGATATTCCAGAGCATACTTAGGCTTCACTGGAAGGTCCGAGCTGCCCACCACCATCTTTGTCCTCATCCACTCTTGGAGTATATGCTCTATGTTAGGGTAGTTTATGAGGAACTCGCTGGCCTGACTGTATTGTTTGATTACCTTTGCTTGCTGCTCTACTGCTTGCACTGCCTTCTCAATGACACTGAATCGGCTGCTGATGGTTGGTTCAAGGAGCAACGATTCAATTGAGCCCAGAAGCCCTCGCACCTCGGCGGAGGCGTAGTTGTTCTTCCCCCAGTTATACTTCGGTGGGCATCTCCGGTCGTTGTCCGCCTCAATTGTGGTAATCCTGTGTCTCAGCTCACTAACCGTATTCCTGGCCAGGTCGGCCAGCTTGCGGCTCTGTTCGACTATGTTGATAATGTCAGCGAGAGTTCTGGAGCCCTGCACTGATGCGGCTATTGCTTCCAGTTCATCGACAGTGCCGCGGCACTTGCTCAGCGAGCCCGAATCGCCGATCGATTCAAACACCGGTATCAGACGGGAGGTCATAACCTGCCTGAAGCTGCTGGTCATGGCGATGACCCTGCCAGCAAGATCAACGATGGAGTTCTCGATCCTGCCATCGATGATCTGCAGGTCCTCCGAGATAGTTCGCGCTGCCTCTTCGAACCTGCCTTGGTTGAGGAATCCGTGGGCGATGTCAATTGTGGTCAGTGAGAACTCGGGGTCGATCTCATCTTTGATAGTGTTGGCCACCATGTCCCCGGCTGCGACTAACTTGCCTGCGAGTTCCCGAAAGGCGCTGTTCAGGCTCTGCTGCTCCACAAGAGCATTGTCATAGTCCTGCTCTTCTGATGGCGGTGGCGGCGTCAGAATGACGTCCTGGATGGCGGGTATGCCAAGGGCAAGCGCTTCATCAGCTATGGCGTTGTAACTGCGCCTGGAATCAAGGAGATGGTCAAAGAGTTTCGTCTCGAGTTGGCGTTGGAGATTGTAGAGCTGCGATCGCATATCGAAGAACTCTTTGCAGCTCATCTGCAGCCTCGGTAGTCCCAGAGCGCCCACGCTTTCGAGTGTGAGCGCCACCCTTTCCTCGCATTGGCCAATGGTAGCCTTTTCATTCCCCAGGTCTTTGTTGTGGCACACTGAGGCTACCTGCTCCAGCTGCTTTCTGGTATTGTCCAGAAGTTGATAAAGGTCCAGCGATAGGACAGCCAAATTGCTTCTAAGCTTCACTTTGAGGTTGCGGCGGCGCAACCATTCCTCTACAAAGAGGGCTGCGCTGCCCAAAGCAAGCATGAGAGCGGTTAGGATAGCGATGTTGTGCCAACCGTCAAATCCCGTGTGGTAGCCCAGAGGCTTCTGCAAAAGCTGCAAGGGCAGTAAGAACACTAGCTCTATGACCAGCAGCATAAGCAGTGGTGCCAGGCCGCGGAGCAGGATTACAGTTCCCCTTATCCGTTCCGACGGATTGACTATCGCTGGGGTGAGAACAGTGGCCACCAACATTGTTAGAACCAGAACGATTCCGCCCCATCCCTCAATGAAATAAGCGGACGAGCCGCTCAGCCCGCTGAAGTTGTTGTTAATCTGCCCCTGGAAGGCGGCCTTGAGTGAATCCAAGTCAAAGACGTTGAGGGCTGGTTGCAGAGAATAGTCGGTGGCAGCAAAGAGGGGGACGGTCTCGCCCTGAGCGACGGGGGTTTGTGCCACGAAGAGAAAGGGCAGGTAGAAAAGCGAGAACATGAATAGCCCCCACCCCGCGCCGGCGACTGATCCTCTTAGCCGCAGCAGGGTGATGCCTGCCAGCAGGGGCAAGGCGAGAAAAAAGCAGTTGGTCAGCATGAGCACGCCGGCTGCTGCGCCTACAGCGCTACCCAGGGACGCGCCGGGCAGCTTGCTGAGGCCGAACGGAAGCACCGCCGCTACCGTGAGCACAATTGCCAGTGCCCATATCGTCACCCCCAGTTGATATGAATAGGCCGGTGCTGCGAAAAGCAGCATCATTGAGAGGGCCACCGCCGGCCAGCGATAGGCAATGACCGCGGAGACCAATGCCAGGAAGACAGACATCGCCGTCGGATAAAAGGGGAGCAGAAGGTAAATAATAAGGGAAGATGCCAGAAAGATGACAGACGTTGTCGCTCTGCCTAGCAGCGTTCGGAATGCCTCTTCGTTGCTCGTGATCCCGTGCTGCTGCAACAACGCTTGATCAGTCGCGTCTCCTTCTGCCTGCGAAGGCGGCAGGGTACGTTCCATACTGCTTTCCCCCGCACTCTGGGAGCCGAGAGGAAACGGTGGGGACCTTGCTCACCGCTCAGCCTTGATGGTATTCCCCGGTGTATTCTTAGCGGGCTCCGTTTCCATAGACGCCTGGATACCGTGTTCCAGCAGGAACGAATGTGCCAGCGTCCTCTCCTCCGTTGTGGTGTGGTCGTATATTTGCTTCATCTCACTGTAGCATTCCAGGAACTGGGGCTCTGCCTTGGCTGAGATTACCATGAACCTCACGGTCCAGGGATCGGTGGAATCGATTTCCCTTATGGCGATACTCCTCGACGCATCCGTCTTGACATAACCCGACAATGTGGCCCTTACGTCTGCGGTGAGGTCGTGGTCCCAGATGCCGCGTGGTGATACCACCGCAAACCAGATGTAGTCTGTCTTGTATGCGGAGGTTAGGCCCATTACGCCCGGTACCCTGAAGATGCCGAGCACGCTTGATAGGTATTCTTTGAGACGATCTTTGTCTATTATCTCCCTGAGGATGTTCTCATTGGAGAGCGAGGCCTCATCCTCCGTCAGGATCCTCTGCATGAGCTTCAACTGAACATCCTCGGTCAACTCCGCAGTTCGGTCGTAGAATCCCTTGTCCTTTACCATCTCGTTCATCTTCTCGTAGTGGCGGTTGGACATCTCCGCTATAGCCCCCAGAAGCTTTCGGTAGTCGGAGTTGACCTCGAACCTTCTCTCAATGCCTGAATACTCAGCCATTTTCTCTTGGACTTTGAGCAAATCCTCGCTTGCGAGGCGAATATCCTCGTTCGCTGATGCCAGGGCATGGCCTAATTTCCTCCTTTTCTCATCCCAGAGCTTCTTCTTCCCGCTGGAGAGAAATCCTAACTTGATTTCCTGCATCTCCCTGTCAGCGCGGCTTTTCTCAACTTGCTTGGCTTTGCGATTGAGCTCGAGGTTATTGAGGCTGGAGGTGAGTCTCGATATCTCCTCTTCCAATACCCTCTTCACTCGGCGGCAGTTGACCAGTTGAGAATCCATGCTCTTGAGCTGAGTGGTTGGGGGGGTGAACATGGAGGACAGCAGCGAGAACAGGACCACCAGCTCGGGATTTATGATTCGTTCCACCTTGGTCAGCGCTGACTCTTGGGCCTCGCTCCGCTCCCCCTTTAGGAGCTGTTTCTGTAGCTTGTCAGCTAGCTTCTTGGTCTCCAAGTAGAGCCTGAGGCTGCCGAGATAGTCTCTAATCATGGATGTAAGCTCAGCCACATCGCCAACCAACTGCACCTCCTTGGCGGTCAATTGCTGAGCGCTGGGCAGGCTGTCCCTCAGATTATCGAGAATATCATTCACTTCAGCAATGAATTCACTATAGTTCTTGGAGATGCAGCCCCCGAGGTTGATGAGCTTAGACGCCTGATTGCGGATCATCGCCTCCACCGTTCCTTCAGGTACATCCAGGCCTATTGCCATCACCGGTCGCCCCAGTTGGTTGACCTGGGTTCTGATGGAGTCATCCACTCCCTTCAGGTGCATTATGTATTCGGTTTCCACAGAACGGTCGGCGTTGATCAGGCTGTCAACCGCCTCGTCGAAGCTATCGGCGCTGTACTTATCCGCATCGATGAGTAGCTGGCGGTAGACGTCTTTCAGGTCTTGGTAGCAGATGTTAAGAATTTTGGTAACACCGCCAGCTTCCGTAGGGTGCGTTCCCCCGTATACTTCTTTCTTCTCCCGCCTCAGCGCCCGCAC
This sequence comes from uncultured Dehalococcoidia bacterium, assembly GCA_964502665.1. Lineage (GTDB taxonomy): Bacteria > Chloroflexota > Dehalococcoidia > SZUA-161 > SZUA-161 > SOKG01. Next base: position 6,826 of record CAZCXP010000099.1, read on the forward strand.
TCTGTCCAGCCGGTCCAGGTATATTTTGGTAAGCTCTATGAATTCGGTTACTGGATAGCTTACCTTGAGTGTGGATAGCACATGGAGCCATCTGCCCTCCATGTCGATATTTGAACCTATGTTGCTCAACAGGTCTGCCAGATCAAAGCTGAGAGAGTTCATCAGGACATCAACAATGGCATCGTCGATGATTTGCTTGGCATCGATCAGACTGGCAGTCTTGCTATAGGCTGGCCCCAAGGGCATGACCAGAAAGGCGCTGAAGGGGTTTTCGTAGCTATTGCCGAATTGTTTAATTATCCTGGCGTTACTTCGCTTGTCGATGACCAGGCCGTGTTCAATGAGGGCGCCGTAGGCTGAGGCCCCTTTGGCTGGAGGGTCGTCCCCACTACATGGGAGCACACACAGACCGACTATGGGCACACCGCTGCCGAGTTTCTTCCTCAAATGCCTGGCGAAGTCCAGCACCATGCCACTGCCGCTGCCACCACCCAGACCGTAGATCACGAAAACGACTGGTTGGATTGTGGAAGTGAAAAGATGCTCCTTGAAGCTGTCCATATAGTTGTCCAACAGTTTCAGATGATGGTAGTTCAGACCGTATATCGCTTTGGAAAGAGCCCTTCTCCGGCCCACTCCTCCTGCCAGTGGAGGTATATCCATGGACGAGGCCAGCCAGGGTTGGTAATCCTCAGGAGTTGCAACCCCTTCTCGGCTCAAGTACTCTGGGTATTTGTTAATGAAATCAAACATGCTTTCCGGCGTAGGGAATTTAACGGACCTGGCGATAAGCGACATTTTATCCGAGGGAATGCCTTCTTCTCTAAGTTGCTCTGAGAGATCTTTTGCTGAGGCCTCCAGGCTGTGGACATCCTGATCGGCCACATCGATGGCCAGGCAGGATATGCGGATGCCTTCCTTCTTGAGCAGAGGAATGAGCCCCCTGCGGTTGTTTATGAAGGCCTCTACTATGTTGGCCCCTGCTCCCCCCAGACCTATGAGTTGCATAGCTGAATTATAGCTTCTGACACTAGCCATGCGGTCACCTCCCAATGATCCTCTCAAGTTGCTCCTTCACCTGCTCGATTTCCGCTCCAAGCTGTTTATCGATTTTGGATATCCTGACCGAGAGCACATCCAGCCTTCCAGCCTCTTCATCAACTTGCTGGCGAATGAAGCTGCTATTGGACCTTGCTCTGAGAGAAAGGCCAATGAGAACAATCAATATGACTGCAAGCGCCACGATTCCAATTATGTAGGGCAGGAATGATTCCTGTGACACCGGTATCGGGAACCCTGAAACAGAGCTGGGCAGGGTATCGAGCAAATCTTTGGCGTCCTCGACATATCCCTTGCTGCTGAGGATCTCGGCGCGCTCTATTACATCTTCTGCCAGCTTCACATATTTCGGGTCGGCTGTGTTGGGGTCGGTGGTTGCGTCTCTCACTAAGCTTCTCTTCTGAATCAAAGCCGTCCGATAGGCCTCTATTGCCTGATCGCTGACCTCCGCTGACCTCTGTTGAAGCAGAGTGCCTTCCGGACCGAGGGAAAGTTGTACCAAGGAAATGTTCCCCGGCATGTGGAGGAACTCGCCGTTCTTCGATATTTCTGTCGACGTATAGTCTTCAGGCACGGCCCCCTTCAACGTGAACTTGGCAGTTCCTTTGACAACGTTGAACTCGACCTCGGGTTGGCCTGGTTGCCATGTATCAGTATCCACGCCGGAATAATCGTTTTCCAGTCCCCAGTATACGTCCCCCGCTTTCTCCAGGGGGGTGGACAGGATCAACGTGTTATTGCCTAGACTAACGCCGACCTCGATCTCCAGGGAGACTACATAGGTGTCGCCGGCCATGAGGTGATCGTCGGTCACGTCGCTGCCATCAACGTTCTTGACCACGTAGGATTCTATGTCGGCCTTCAAGTCGTCCTGTGCATGGACTATCGCTGTGCCTGACACCATTGCCAAAACCGAGCATAGAACAAATATCGCAAGAAAGCGTTTTCGCTTCATGACCAATACTCCTTAGGTTTGTATCCCTGTCAACTGCGGATGCCCGGCTGCTGTGATTCTGCGACTTAGTTGTATGTTGGCTTCATCGATTGCGTGCAATTGCCTCAGCCACGCTTCATGTCGTGCCAAGCATAGCATCGCTCATAACTAGTGTCAACAGTCCTTTGGTTCACTGCAGATGGCCCATTATGACCATTTGGCAGCCACCATAGTACTATCGTCGCCGGTCGGTCCTCTGGGGCCAATCGGCTCTCTCATAAGGGTCTTTTTGCTGTCCAGGCTAACCAACGCTTTTTCTGGCTTGAGAGGGCCGGCGCAACTGATTGGCCAAGAGCCTCTAGTCCGCGATGCTAGGAATATAGGGACTAAGAGCCCATGCCACGTTGGTCATTCAGTCCGTAGTCCCGCACGGTGACGGACTGAACTACATTTACCACTTTTGCCTGACTTTGTCAATCCCTTGGCTTTGATCTGAGCCATGCAAATCGGTATTCACCGCCTGTCGACTGCTCCAGACAAGGTGGGCTGCGTTCGATTCACAAGATAGGCAAGTATCTCTTAAGCTCATATTCAGACACGTGGGTCCGGTAGTGGTCCCACTCGATCTTCTTGTTCTTGATGAAAGCATGGAAAACGTGG
>CAZCXP010000100.1:0-9467 GCA_964502665.1 uncultured Dehalococcoidia bacterium
CAGATGTCCTGGCAGTAGCAGAGGTATACGGCGACTACCTTGAGATCGGGGTCGGCTGCCGCAATCTGCTCTCCTATGGAGGCTATGAACTCGATGGCAAAGAGGCCGATCTCACCAAGAGAAAGAGACTGTTCAAGCAAGGGACCGTCGGTGCCGACCTGAAGCTAGGCACTCTCGATACCAGTGCCATCACTGAGGACGTAAAACATTCCTGGTACGATGACTCCACGACCGGCAGGAAGCCCACTCAGGGCGAGACCATGCCCAAAGAGGGCAAAGACGGGGCCTATTCGTGGGTAAAGTCGCCTCGTTACAATGGTCAGGTCTACGAGGTGGGACCTCTTGCCCGGATAATGGCCACCTATCTTGCCGGCGACAAAAAGGTCAAAGCGCTCGTAGACCCAGCTCTGGCCAAGCTTAAGGCCGCCCCTGAGGCAATGTTCTCCGTCTTGGGACGCCACCTGGCGCGGGCGCTCAGTGCCAAAACCGTAGCTGACACCATGCCAAACTGGTTGCTTGAACTCAAGCCGGGCGAGCCTGTGTATCAAGATTACGAGATTCCAGAGGAGTCGACGGGCATGGGTTTGGTTGAAGCCGCCAGGGGAGCTTTGGGACACTGGATTGAGATCAAGGACAAGAGGATCGCCAATTACCAGTGTGTGGTGCCCAGCACCTGGAATATGTCCCCCAGGGACGACAAAGGCCAACCAGGCCCTCTGGAGCAGGCGCTCACCGGAACCAAGGTAAGAGACGAGGAAAATCCCTTTGAGATCGTACGCATTGTGCGCTCCTTCGACCCCTGCCTCGCCTGTGCGGTACACCTCATTACACCCAAGGGAAAGACCCTGAGCGAATTCAGGGTGGTATGATCAAACACATGCAGTGACGAGCTTAGCCAGATGAAAAGGACTGTGGTTCTGGGTACAGGCAATGAGCTGTTGAGAGATGAGGGAGTGGGCGTCCACACCATTCGCATCCTGCAAGCAGAGCTGCCACCTTCTCGTACCGACATCGAGATTATCGATGGTGGGACGTCTCCAGATATCTGCCATCTGATCCAGGGCGCAGACAAGCTTGTGATAGTGGATGCTGTGAAAGGCGGCTGTGAACCGGGAACGATATACCGATTCAACCCAGATCAGACACTTGCTGAAACAGGAGTGGCTACATCAGTCCATCAGATAGGCATCCTGGAGAACCTCAGGATGATGGAATTTCTGGGAGGCAAGCCCAAAGAGACCGTTATCATTGGGATAGAGCCCGCCGAGGTGGAGTTAGGTCTAGAGCTATCTCAAGCGCTACAAGGGCAAATGCCGAAGATCATCGAGACTGTGCTGGCGGAGATTGGTCTGCCCCTTGGCACAAACTGAACTATGAACGAAACGAGGGTGTGAATATGCTGACTACCAAGCAAAAACCGCTGGAGCAAATACTGGAGTACCTGGATGGAGAGAGAAGCGTTTTTCTGGTAGGTTGCAAGGGATGCGCCGAGGGTTGCCATACCGGCGGCGAGCAGGAGGTCCTCGATATGAAACAGAGGTTAGAGGAGGCGGGCAAGACCGTTGCCGGCACATCCCTCATCGACTTTATGTGCAATGACAATCTGGTCAGAATGACGTTGCAAGCCCACGAAGACAAGATTCTGGACGCTGACTCTCTGCTAGCACTGTGTTGCGGCATCGGAGTACAGGCAACATCGGCAGTGGTCGATAAGATAGTGCACCCCGGCTGCAATACCGTATCTATGGGTGGCCGCCACGGAGAATGGCGGGAGGGCGAGAGATGCATGGAGTGTGCCGACTGCGTTCTAGAGTTCACGGGAGGCCTTTGCCCTATAGCCCGATGCGCCAAGATGCTTCTCAACGGCCCTTGCGGAGGTTCAGTGAATGGAAAGTGCGAGGTCTCACCCGATATCCCTTGCGTCTGGCAGCAGATAATCGAGCGGCTGAGCAAGCTGGGTCGCTTGGATAAGATGGAAAGGATCGTTGCTCCCAAGGACTGGGCTGCCAGCCTCATGGCTGGCTCAGCAAGCCAACGCTAGAGAGAAAGTGCCATGAAAACGAACAGCAAGCTAGAGAAAGTATTGGAAAGCGGTCAGTTCGCAGTAACCGGGGAGCTTGGCCCACCAGCAAGCGCTGACCCTGAAGTAATAAAGAGGAAAGCTAAGTATTTGAAGGGATGCGTTGACGCCGTTAACGTCACCGACGGACAAACCGCTGTGGCTCGTATGGCTAGCTGGGCCGCTTGCCTTCTGGGAAAAGAAGAGGGGCTGGAACCGACGGTGCAAATGACATGTCGCGATCGAAACCGCATTGCCCTTCAAATGGATATATTAGGCATTGCCGCCCTGGGTATCAACAATATTCTCTGTCTTACAGGTGACCACCAGTCCTTTGGAAACCACCCTATGGCCAAGGGAGTCTACGACCTCGATTCCATCCAGTTTATCAAGATGGTTAAGGACATGAGGGATGAGAAGAAGTTTCAGTGTGGCGATGAGATGGATGTAGAACCCCGGCTTTTTGTCGGCGCCGCCGCCAACCCGTTTGCCGACCCCTTCGAGTTTAGAGTGTTTCGTCTGGCCAAAAAGGTGGCTGCAGGGGCTGATTTCATTCAGACGCAGATTATCTACAATGTGGAAAAATTCGCCAAGTGGATGGAAGAGGTCCGGCAAAGAGGGCTGCACGAAAAGGTGAAGATCCTCGCTGGCGTAGCCCCGATAAAATCGGTCGGCGCAGCGCGTTACATGCAGACCAGGGTCCCGGGGATGGATGTCCCTGATGCGGTTGTTGAGCGACTGCGCGGCGTGCCTAGGGAAGAGGTTTCCAAAGAAGGAACCAAGCTCTGTGTGGACATCATTAACCAGGTACGCGACATTGAAGGGGTGGCCGGAATCCATCTCATGGCTATCGAATGGGAAGAGGTAGTCCCTGAAATCGTAGAGCAGGCTGGGCTGTTGCCCCGGCCCCAGGTCTCCTGAGAGGTAATGTATGGGGGTTTCCCGAGTCTCTCTTTCGCAGGCAATATCAATTCCTGAAGAATCGTGATACGTTTGACAAAAGCATTGAGATATGGTTATATATTGCAGGTTGTCTGCCTGCAGGGAGCATGGGCGGCAATCCTTTTTTAGGCCGCTAACATGATGAAGGCGCACCGTATTCGGGGGGACACCCAGCGAAGCCTGAGTCTATCAGCAATCGAGAGGAAAATCCAAAGGGAGGTACTGAATGGTACTAGAGGAATTGAAGCAGCACATAGGGAAAGTAGATCCACCACACGTTAGGGAAGTCGAGAAAGGGGCGATAAGAAGGTATGCCGATGCCGTGGGGAATGGCAATCCCATCTATTATGACGAAGAGTATGCCAGTAAATCGAGGTACGGGGGTATCATCGCGCCGCCGGGCTTCTTTGGCTGGAGTGCAAAGACTATCGCCTCGTCGGAAGCGATCATCGCTCTCATGACGGCCCTGATCAACGCGGGCTATGCTGGGATTCTGGACGGCGGCATATCGTACGAATTCTATCTGCCGGTGCACGCCGGCGATACTCTGGTAGCCAGTCCCAAGGTGAAAGACGTAACCGCGAAAGAAGGCAAGAGCGGCACGATGATGATCTGCCAGTTCGAGACAAGCTATCTCAATCAGAACGGCGACCTGGTGGCCAAGGCAACACAACACCTGATTGGCCGTCAACTCTAATCCTAGGGGAGGGAAAAATGGCAAAAGAGCAGATATACTGGGAGGATGTCGAGGTCGGCACTGAATTGCCCACCCTGCCAAAGATCGCCGACTCGCTGATGCTGGTGAAATGGGCAGGGGGGAGCGGTGATTTCAACCCACATCACTATGAGGATGCCTTCGGTAAATCCCAGGGAACCGGAGGGACCATTGTCCATGGGCTACTCAAGCACGCCTGGCTGATCCAACTGGTGACCAACTGGATGGGTGACGAAGGCTTCATGAAGAAGTTCTCCTGTCAATACCGCGGCATCGACCATCCCCGTCTGATGAAAACCATGAATGAACCCCAGGACGGGGAGACCTGGATGTGCAAAGGAAAGGTTAGCAACAAATACGTTGATGGCGACGAACACTGCCTCGATCTGGAGATCAGGGTGGAGAATGGCAAGGGGGAGATAACCACCCCTGGCACCGCTACAGTTGTCCTTCCATCGAGAGCCTAATAACTAAGGAGATAAGACTAAGAATGGCTAAAAGAAGGTTTCACACAAGATTATGTGACGTGCTAGAAATCGAATACCCCATCCTCCAGGCCGGCATGGGTGGGTTTGCAGACCCGCCGCTGGTTATCGCGGTATCGGAGGCCGGTGGCCTGGGCACCCTTGGAGCTGCTGTCTACGAGCCTGATACGCTGGACGAGGCGATCAGGGAGATCAGAAAGGGCACCAGCAAGCCCTTCGCAATCGATTTGTTGCTGCCGGATAGTCTGAAAGACCAGGAGGGCATCAGCAAAGAGGGGCTCATGAAATATATCCCCGACGACTATTTTGAGTACGCGAAAGAGTTGAGGAGGAAGTTTAACATTCCCGACGATTACCACAGCACAAGAGGCGGCGCACTGTGGACCTCGGAAGGGACGAGGGCATTGATCCAGGTCTGCCTTGATAATAAGGTCCCCGTACTCGCCGCCGGTCTCGGCAGGTTGGGCGACATAATGCCCGAGTGCAAGTCACGGGGAATAAAGACCATTGCCATAGGCGCTCACGTTAAGATGGCGCTGAAGCATGTCGACGACCAGGTAGATGTCATAGTTGCTCAGGGGTTCGACGCTGGGGGGCATACCGGCAACATCGGCACTCTGGCCGTGGTACCTCAGATAGTGGATGCAGTGAAGCCGATACCGGTAGCCGCTGCCGGCGGCATCGCCGATGGCAGAGGGCTGGTCGCTGCTCTAGCCCTGGGTGCGGTCGGGGTATGGTGTGGCTCCATGTTCCTGCTCTCCCCGGAAGCCACATTTACCGAAGGCCAGAAGGACAGGGTCATTGCCGCCACCGAGCGCGAGGCCATCATCACCAAGGCAATTAGCGGCAAGACATTGCGCCAGCTAAGGACCCCCTTTACCGAAGTCTGGGATAAGGGGCCGAAGCCACCTCTGGGCTGGCCGTTCCACAATCTTCTGACACTTGATATCGTAGACTACGCTTATCAGCATGCGGACCAGAAAGAGTTCGACGAAATACTGGTGACCCCAGCGAGCCAGGCCACAAGGCTTCTCAACAAGCGAAGGACGACCAAGCAAATAATCGACGACATGGTCGAAGAGGCGGTAACAATCTTAGAGGAGACCTTGCCTCGGGAAGTGCAACTAGGTTAGGGAAAGCATACCAAGATAGTGGGGGCTGCTGAAAAACCCTGGTTTTTCAGCAGCCCTTTCAGTTCACAGACCAGCGATACAACAACTGACAGTAGCGCTGGCGGGGAACCCACCCAGGTTGTGAGTCAGCCCCAATTTGGGATTCTTCAACTGCCGCTCACCACACTTGCCCTGAAGCTGCTTATACACTTCGTACATCATCCTCAACCCCGTGGCGCCGATCGGATGCCCGAATGATTTCAGGCCGCCATCCGTCTGGCAGGGTAGTCCTCCAGTTAGCTCAAAGAATCCCGAGTCAACATCCTCCTTCACCTTCCCCCTGGGACTGAACTCGAGGTCCTCCATAATAACAGCCTCGGTGATGCTGAAGCAATCGTGAACCTGGGCCATGCTCAGTTCCTCGCGGGGGTTCTTTATCCCTGCCTCGGCATAGGCCGCTTCGCCGGCATGGACAGTTTCATACACGCTGGTGTACTCAAAATCAGATCTGCTGAAGCCCTGATTGTGCCCTATGGAAATCTGCAGTGCCTTAATATATACCGGGTCAGGCCTGAACTTCTTGGCCATCTCGGCGCGAACCAGGATCGCTGCCGCCGCTCCATCGGTGACACCGCAGCAATCGAACAGCCCCAGAGGCCAGGCGATTATGGGCGCGTTCAGCACCTGTTCCAAGGTTACCTCTCGGCGCAGATGTGCCTTGGGGTGTTTGGCACCATTGCGATGGCTCTTCACCGAGATCATGCCTATCATCCTCTTGCCTTCCTGAGGGCTCAGGCCATACTTGGCAAAGTAGGCCGTAGCAAGCAAAGCAAAGGCACTGGGACCGCTGAAGCCTTGCGAACCGAATATGCCCCTGCTGGTACTGGGGAAAGGAATATCTCCAAGGCCCATCCAGCCAGTATCCTTGAGTTTTTCGATACCAAGAGCCAGGACTATGTCATACACCCCGGCGGCTACAGCATAGGCGGCATTCCTCATAGCATCCGAGCCCGTGGCACACATATTCTCCACTCTGGTAACAGGGATGAACTGTAGCTTCAACGGCTCAGCCAGGACTCTCCCGGTATCACCCGCCCACATAGTTCCTACCCATGCTGCCTGGATATCCTTCTGCTCTATACCAGCATCTTCATAGGCCTCCAGGGCAGCCTCGATGATCAAGTCATCAGCGCTGGTATCCCATCTCTCCCCAAATTTGGTGCAGCCCATGCCCACTATGGCAACCTTATCTTTTATACTCTCCATTGCTCCTCCTTATGCCCAGACTATCGTGATCCTAGAATCGTACCGGCTTACATTTCCACCAGTAGCTGTGAACTCCTCCCACGTAGTGCATCCACCTGAACGTCATCTCCACATCCGTGCCCTCCTTGGTCTCCTCGGGCTCACGGTCAGTCAGGTTGCACGTAATCCTTCCCCCGCCCTCGAAGTCAACCACTGCCACGGTGATTGGCGGGACTTCAGTGATGGCCAGATGATCATGGGAGAAGCTGGTGAGCTTCCCCTTCTTGTCAGCAAAGGAGTACGGTTCGTACTGGTCAACAGCCTGGCACACCAAGCACACCCTCTGCGCCGGGTACTGAGGGGTGCCACACTTCTTGCACTTGGAGCCATAGAGAGGAAGCCCCCACTCCCGATCTCTCCATAGCGCTGACAGGGATATAGTTGGCCGATCAGGGCGAGACTGAGGCTCCATATACATAAGCCTGCGCCAGAGTATATACTGCTGGTAATTCGCCATCATGCGTTTCGACGCCAGATGATTCTTGATACCGCCACGGTCCCGTACATTCTCTATCTGCCCGTTGAGCTTGAAGATCAAGGCATCACAGCCATCGCCGTAGCCGCCAACAAGGATTCTATCCCCCTCCTTGGTCTCCTCCAGCGCCGCCACCAGCAGCATTAGCGGCATAGCGGTACCGGTAAGGCCTGTAATCATGAACATGGGGTCCTGAACCTGGGCGGGGTCGAATTTCAGTATCTTCGCGGCTGCGTTCACGTGCCTGGGGTCATCGGTGTAACAAGCAAACCTTGCGATGTCTTGCGGCTTGAGGTCACATTTGTTCATAGCAGCCGTAACTGCCTCCGGGACTATGCGGGTATATCCTCCTTCACGTACGAACCGCTCTTCGTAGGAGCGAACGAAGGTATCCCTGTCCGACCTCCAGGTATCCATGAAGTCCTCGGATATCGTATGGCCCCCCACAAACTCGGCGGCCACCGCGTCATTGCTGATCAGTACAGCACCAGCCCCATCGCCGAAGAACATCTCATTCAGCCCGTTGGCGCCCCCCAAGCGTAGATCGGCAGCGGTTACCAAGACATTCCTGGCCGATCCTGCCTTGACGGCATCAATTGCCGCTCTCAGGGCGATTGTCCCCGCTCTCACCGAACCCCCGAAATCCGCCGTAAGTATGTCTCTCCGCAGAGCCATCCCCCCGGCTATGATTGTTGATGCCTGCTTCTCTTTATAGGGAGAGGTAGTCGAAGCAAAGAACAGGCCGTCAATCTCCTGGCGGTCAATGCCGGTGGCGCAGTCCCAAGCAGCGGCAAGAGCCATGGTTAAGCTATCTTCGTCATAGTTAGCAACAGCTTTCTCACCGGGTACAGGGAAGGGGCTTCGCCATGCCTTTACGATCTCAGACCGATCCAGCCTGTACAGCGGTATGTAGGCACCATACGATCTGATCCCTACCATTTGTGCCTCCTTTCACAATCCTGGCCGCAGGAAATTATAGCACACAAGCTATTCGGTCACAATCCTCATGGCAGGGCCCTAGAGGTAGGCTGGTGCGGGTACTACTGCTCTGCTGTTACTATTTCCTATCTTCACTTAGGACGTTTAGGTGATTGTGCTCCATTAGAGGACAACTTAGACTTCTAGTGGTAGAAGCGCAGGCAATAAGCCAGTTTCGGCCTGGCTTCCGACCCCTGGGCTTGGCCAGGAACAAGCCTACAAAAAGCCAGTGATACAATTATGACCATCAAAGATGCAGTAGCTTCCTGTCTTGTAATTGCTCTGGGGATAATCCTGGTCGTACATTTCGCCTTGTTTTGGGTGTATGGCGGGGTATACATCTATGAGAGCAACAAGGTCATCTTGTTGCTGGAAACAGTAATGAGCATCGCTATTCTCGCTTTTGGAGTACAACGGCTGCTAACTTCTGCTAATGAGAGATACGAAGAAGGCCCCCTGGATATTCACCACGAGATGGGACAGGAGCAAGCCCCTGATGGAGCTCAGGGGCAAGCCCCCACAGAGCACGCTACCTCACCAAGCTTCCTTCAAGCAGGCAAAAAGGCAGCCACCCCAACTGCCACTGCAGCAGCAATGATGCCAGGAATGACTACCCTTTTGATTGACAGCAGTGCTGACTATATGGAGAACTGCTCTTTCAACGTGTCCGACCTTACTCCTGATGCCGAACGTGAACCTACCGCACACACAGACGCCGTCTAGACAAAGAGGAAACCCTCCGAATGGAGGGTTTCCTTGCTATCGCGAAAGCTTACCCATCAAGCCCAGAATCTTTTCACTTCGGTTACTAAGCCCCCTCCAGTTGTCCACCCCCTCTTCTCCGTATTATCGCAAAGAGCAATAACGCTAAAGCGAACAACGCAGCGATTATTGCCAAAACGGCCCACCATTGGAACGCCGCTGCTGCCGCGGTAACGGTTAGAGTGAACGGATCGCTCGTCGCCCCATCAAAAGTTGCTGTTATCTCCGTAGTCCCCTCACTCTCGCCCGTGACCAGGCCTTCCGCGTTGATGGTTGCCACCTCGGTATCGGAGCTATTCCAGGTAGCCTGGCCGGTGATGTTGACAGCGCTGCCGTCAGGATACCTCGCCATGGCCGTAAACTGCACGGCATCGCCAACCCCAATCGTGTTATCCTTAACAGTCAACTCGATTGTAAGTGTCGGCGTCGGTGTAGGCGTCGGCGTTGGTGTAGGTGCTGCCGTAGGCGTCGGCGTCGGTGTCGCCGTAGGCGTCGGTGTAGCTGTCGGCGTAGGCGTCGGCGTTGGTGTAGCTGCCGGCGTCGGCGCAGCAGTTGGAGGCAGACCTGGTGGTATGTAAACATAAGGTCGACTTGTCGGCGTAGGTGTAGGCGTTGGCGTAGGCGTAGGCGTAGG
>CAZCXP010000101.1:0-4416 GCA_964502665.1 uncultured Dehalococcoidia bacterium
GGCATGCTGAAGCGCGGCATGGCGTAGTCGGAGAGGACGATATCCCATGTCTGCTGTTCGAGAGCGGCATTCATGGCTTCGGGGGTGTCCACCCGTTCAGAGGTCAGATCATAGCCGACGCGCCGCAGCTCACGCAGCACCAGTATAGCGTCGTCTTCTGAATCTTCAACGATCAATACTCGAAGTGCCGTGCCCATCTAAGCCGTCCTTAGCTTTAAGCCACTCTTACCTTAGGCGGAGCAACGTTCAATACCAGCCAGTACAGTTTCAGTTCGCTTACCGCTTTGCCGAACTGGGAAAAGTCCACAGGTTTGCGAATATAGCTGTTGGCACCCAGGCTGTAGCCCCCAATCAGGTCCCGCTCCTCTTTGGAAGAGGTGAGGATGACCACCGGGAGGAGCTTTGTAAGCTTATTGGCGCGGATGCGTCGCAGTACCTCCAGGCCATCGACCTTGGGCAGCTTCAAATCCAGCAGGATAAGCTCAGGCATAACGCTGGTGTCACGACCAGAGTAGCTGCCCATGGCAAACAGATAGTCCAGCGCCTCGACCCCATCATGTGCCACCACTACCTCGTTCAGAATATTGTTTTTCTCGAGTGCGCGTAAGGTCAGCGCCTCGTCATCGGGGTTGTCTTCCACCAGCAGGATGATTCTGTTGTTCTTGTTGTTCATCTGTCACCTCTTTCCTGGTTAAAGTGTGAAGTAAAATGTAGCGCCCTGGTCCACTGCGCTTTCCGCCCAGATATTGCCGCCGTGGCGGTGGATGATGCGCTGTACGGTAGCCAGGCCAATTCCAGTGCCTTCGAACTCGCTTGGTGAGTGAAGGCGCTGGAAGGCGCCGAATAGCTTGTCGGCGTAGGCCATGTCGAAGCCCACGCCGTTGTCGCGCACAAAATAAGCGGATTGGCCATCGGTTTCAGCAGAGCTGAATTCTATCCTGGCACGTGGCTGTCCTCTGGTGAACTTCCACGCATTGCCGAGCAGGTTCTCCAGCGCCGCCCATAGCAGATGGGCATCTCCTTGGGTGACTAACCCTGGGGTGATGATGAATTCCACCTGACGTTCAGGCTGGCTCTGCTGGAGCTCCGTGGCGATCGTCTGCGCCAGTGTACTGAGATCGACCATCTCACGCTGCATCTCGCCACGTGTCACACGTGAGAGACTTAGAATATCGTCGATGAGCTCCGCCATACGCTGGCTGCCTGAGCGCACACGCTGGAGGTAGTCTTTGCCCTCCTCATCCAGCCTGCCAGCGTAGTCTTCCAGCAGCACCTGGCTGAAGCCGTCGATGCTGCGCAGAGGGGCGCGCAGGTCATGCGATACGGAATAGGCAAAGGCTTCCAGTTCCTTGTTGACGGCCTGGAGTTGCGTTGTGCGTTCGATGACTCGCTGCTCAAGCTCTTCATTGAGACTGCGGATCTCCTCCTCCGCCTGCTTGCGCTCGGTGATGTCGCGCAGATTAAGAACAATGCCCGCCACTGCCGGATTGTCGAGAAGGTTGTTGCCTACGACCTCAAAGGTGCGCCACGAGCCGTCTTCGTGCCGCAGACGTAGCTCAGTGTGCATATTGGCAGTCTGATTCTCGAGCAATAGAGAGAAGGCCTGGACCACGTTTAGAATGTCGTCAGGATGAGCGAACTCGGAAGGATCCTTGCCAATCCTGCTCTTTGCTTTGCGTCCCATCATACGCTCCATTGAGGGGCTTTCATAGCGTATGGTTCCGTCGCCGTTCAGAATCACGATGGCGTCTTGAGCGTTTTCAATGAGCGCCCGAAAGTGTTGCTCGCTGTATCGCAGAGCTTCCTCTGCCTGCTTGCGCTCGGTGATATCCCTGATAACCACGGAGAGAGCTGGCTTACCTGCATAATCTGTGACCCTGGTGCCAAGCTCGACCGGATGTGTCGTTCCGTCTTTGCTTACCAGGGTTGTTTCATATTGCTCCGGCACGGTGTCGCCTAACTGCCTCTTTGCGCGCATTCCTGCTAGCTCGCTTACTATTTCGGGTGGCAGAAGGTCCCGAACAGTCTTGCCTACCACCTCGTCAGGGATATAACCACACATCTCGGCGCTTCTGGCGTTGGCAAACACCACCGTTGATCCCTGAAGCACACAGTAGCCGTCGTTCATTTCTTCGACCAGATGGCGGAATTTCTCCTCGGACTCCCGTAGCGCCTCTTCTGCTCTCTTGCGCTCGGTGACGTCTATCGTTGAAAGCAAAACCGCTAGTCTTCCCTGAAATTCAGTTTTTGTTCCCAGGGCGGTTATCCATATCTCTCGACCGTCTCTGGTCTTCGCCCGAACCTCGTATGTCTGACGCCGCTCTTCTTGATACAAGTCTTCTGTAAAACCCTTGATAACTACCCCTTTGTCCTCAGGGTGCACAAAGTCGAGTATGTTCGCCCCGACTCCATCCTTGAGTATTGGATCGAATCCAAACATTGTCGAGGCACGACGGTTGCCATAGACCACCTTCAGCGTTTCGGCATCAACAACAACGATACCTTCAAACGTGCTCTCCAGTAAGGCTAAATAGTCTTGCTCTCTTTGTTGCAGCTCCCCTTCCATCTGCTTGCGGTCGGTGATGTCTGTGAATGAAATCAAAACCGCCAATCTTCCCTGAAATTCAATTCTTGTTGCAAGGCCGCTTACCCATATCTCTCTACCGTCTTGAGTCTTCGCCCGAACCTCGTATCTCTGACGCCTCTCTTGCTGATACAGGTCTTCTGCAAACCCCCTGATAACCACCGCTTTGTCCTCAGGGTGGACAAAGTCAAGTATATCCAACCCGACTCCATCATGAAGCATTGGATCGAACCCAAATATTTTGGCGCCACGACGATTGCCAAAGATTGTCTTCAACGTTCTGGCATCAACAACAATGATACCTTCAACCGTGCTCTCAAATAATGTCCTATAGTTCTCCTCGCTCTCACACAGTGCCTCCTCCGCCCGCTTGCGGTCGGTGATGTCGTAGGCGATACCCAGCTCTATGTAGTGGTCATCACCCCGCTCCAGAGGCATGCCGAACGTGTCAACATAGACTATTTCTCCAGATTTGGTAATGAGGCGAAGTTCAATGGAATGCTCCTGGAAGCCCTTGGCCCAGATATCTAGCGTAGATTCCAATGCCTTCGGAAAGTCATCTGCATGGATTATGTCTTGGAACGAGACCTTTCCAAGGTCATCCCGAGTATATCCCAGCCGTTCCAGTGCGTAATCGTTGGCGTCAAGGAAAATGCCTTGCTCATTACTGACGTAGATCATCTGTAGTCGATTGTCAAGGATGGCCCTGTACCGCCTCTCAGCCTCTCGCAGCGCCTCCTCCGCCCGCTCGCGCTCGGTGATCTCGATCCGCAATTCTTCGTTGGCTTTTGCAAGCTCCGTAGTTCGGAGTTCAACCCGTTTTTCTAGCCCGTCGTGAGCTTTTCGTAGCGCCTCCTCAACTCTCTTGTGTTCGGTGATGTCACGCAAATTGGCAACAATACCCGCCACTGCCGGATTGTCGAGAAGGTTCTGGCCCACGACTTCAAGAGTGCGCCACGAGCCATCTCTGTGCCAAACACGTACCTCTTCATGTAGATTGGCCCCCGGATTTTGCATCAATTGAGAAAAGGCTCTAGCTGCATCTGGCACATCGTCTGGGTGAACAAATTCAAATGGGTTCTTGCCAATATGATCTTCCGGCCTGTATCCCAACACACGTTCAAAGGATGGACTTTCGTAGCGGATAGTCCCGTCCTCATTCAGAATCGCGATGGCATCTAAAGAGTTCTCGACAAGCAGTCGAAACCGTTCTTCCCCTTCCAACACCGCCTCCTCCGCCCTCTTGCGCTCCGTAATGTCTGCTATTATTCCTATGGAACCACTCACCTTTCCATCCGGTCCTTTGAGCACGGTCAGGGAGAGGTCCACGTCAATGATTTCCTGATTCTTTGCGATGATTTTGGTCTCCAGGTGATGCTGCAAGCCCTTTCGCCTTACATTCTGTGATCTTATTGTTCGCCACTCCGCCTCCGGGTACAGGGAGCTGACAGGTCTCATATACAGGTCGTCCTTATCCAGCCCCAGAAGAACCTCGGCGAATTTGTTCCAGGAAATAATGTTCTCGTTCTCATCAGCTACAGTTATGGCCACGGCTGAATTCTCAAAAATGGTCCTATAGTTCTCCTCCGCCATCTGAAGCTGTTGTTGCGCCGTCTTGCGCGCAGTAATGTCTGCTGCAATTCCTATGGAACCGCTCACCTTTCCATCCGGCCCTTTGAGCACGGTCAGAGAGAGGTCCACGTCAATGATTTGTTGATTCTTTCTGATGATTTTGGTCTCCAGGTGATGCTGCAAGCCCTTTTTTCTTATATTCTGCGATCTTATTTTTCGCCACTCCGCCTCCGGGTACAGGGAGCTGACAGGTTTCATAT
>CAZCXP010000101.1:4516-9449 GCA_964502665.1 uncultured Dehalococcoidia bacterium
TTTTTCTTATATTCTGTGATCTTATTTTTCGCCACTCCGCCTCCGGGTACAGGGAACTGACAGGTTTCATATACAGGTCATCCCTATCCATCCCCAGAAGAATCTCGGCCAACTTGTTCCAGGAAACTATGTTCTCGTTGTCGTCAGCTACAGTTATGGCCACGGCTGAATTCTCAAAAATGGTCCTATAGTTCTCCTCCACCATCTGAAGCTGTTGTTGCGCCGTCTTGCGCTGAGTAATGTCTGCTATTATTCCTATGGAACCAATCACGCCTCCGTCCTGCCCTTTGAGCACGGTCAGGGAGAGGTCGACGTCAATGATTTCCTGATTCTTTGCGATGATTCTGGTCTCCAGGTGATGCTGCAAGCCCTTTTGTCTTATATTCCGTGATCTTATTTTTCGCCACTCCGCCTCCGGGTACAGGGAGCTGACAGGTCTCATGTACAGGTCATCCCTATCCAGCCCCAGGAGAATCTCGGCGAATTTGTTCCAGGAAACTATGTTCTCGTTCTCATCAGCTACAGTTATGGCCACGGCTGAATTCTCAAAAATGGTCCTATAGTTCTCCTCCACCATCTGAAGCTGCTGTTGCGCCGTCTTGCGCTCGCTGGCGTTGCGAGCTCTGAGATAGGATCCGTCTATAACTACCTTGGTCTTGCCTGCCATATCTCACTTCCTTGCCCAAAGCGTAGAGCTCATATTTAGGAAACTGCCCACCTGCTTAACAGTCGGCATCCTTTCCGGAGGATTGGGTCGCCTTCGACTGACGTAAACGAAATTAGCACATCCTTCACCTGGTATACAATGGTTATTTCGCGCAGTTGCAGGTAGGAAAATAGTACTGCAATCGCTGAAAAAAAAGGGGGCGGCACGCCTTGCAAACCGAAATACATTGTGTTATGTTTAGAAAGCTTCGCCCCGATTACCACTGAATTTGAGCCAACAGGGATATGTGGGGGATGGCTTGAATCTGTTTATCGATGATACCACTCTAAGAGATGGTGAGCAGACAGCAGGGGTGGTGTTCACCAACGAGGAGAAGGTGCGCATCGCCACCATGCTCGATGAAATGGGCATTCACGAGATCGAGGCAGGTGTCCCCGCCATGGGGGGCGACGAGATGGCAGCGATCAAGACCATTATCGCCCTCGGGCTGCGGTCGAGAATCATCACCTGGAATCGGCCAGTTATCTCAGATATCGACTCCTCGCTGAAATGTGGCACCAGAGCTGTTGCCTTGAGTATCTCTGTCTCGGATATCCATATACAGCATAAACTTCGGCAGAGCCGGGGATGGGTTCTGGAGAGTGTGAGAAAGGGGACCAGGTATGCCAAAAACCATGACCTCTACGTCTCGGTTAACGCTGAGGATGCCTCCAGGGCCGATCCTGAGTTTCTTACCCAGTTTGCTCAGAATGCCAAAGAGGCTGGGGCTGACCGCTTGCGCTTCTGTGATACCGTTGGTGTTTTGGAACCTTTCAGAACCTACGAAGCAATACGCCGCTTGATCGAGGAGGTGGGCCTCGACATCGAGATGCATACCCATGACGACTTTGGCATGGCTACAGCCAATGCCCTAGCGGGTATCAAGGCAGGGGCCAAATACGTCAATACCACGGTCAACGGTTTGGGCGAGAGGGCGGGCAATGCTTGCCTTGCCGAGGTAGTCATGGCTCTAAAACACATCGAGAAAATCGATCTCGGTATCGACACCACCCGACTTCGCGCTATCTCCCAATACGTGGCTGAAGTTGCACGGCGACCAGTGCCAGCGAGCAAGGCGATCACCGGGGACAACATCTTTGCCCACGAGTCGGGCATACATGCCGATGGGGTGCTTAAGCACCCACGTACATACGAGCCCTTCTCCCCCGAGGAAGTGGGCTCGGAGCGGCAGATCGTGGTGGGCAAGCATAGCGGCTCTCACACTATTCATTTCAAGTTCGCCAGCGAATTCGGAATCGATCTTCCAGATGACTTAGCCCAGGAAATTCTGGCACGCGCCAGGGCTATGGCGATTAAGCACAAGAGGGCCCTGTTTGACAAGGAGTTAGCGCTCATCTATCAAGAGGTGTGCAAGGAGAGATGTCTTGACTTGCCTCCTTTGAAAGTATCGGGCTAATATCCCAATTAACTCTGGAGGGACGCAATGGATGATGGTATTGCAAGCTTTCTCTCTGCTCTCTCAGTGGAAAAGGGTTCTCCCAACAACACACTCGACGCATATAGAAATGACCTCAGCCAGTTTGCTGCGTTCGTGCGTGAGCAGACTGCCAAGAGTGACGGGCCTCAGACAGGCTGGGAAGTTGTTGATCGGTCTTTGCTGCTGAACTACTTGGTTAACCTCAAGGAGCGGAGCTATGCCCCGGCCACGATGGCACGCAAGGTAGCTGCGGTTAAATCCTTCTTTAACTTCCTGGTCGCCGAGGGCAAGCTGGGGAAGAACCCGGCGGAGGGCATAACCGGTCCCAAGGTGGGGAAATCCTTGCCCAGAGCGATTACGGTGGCTGAGGTCGAGAAATTGCTGGAGCAGCCGGATAAACGCTCCACCCCGGAGGGGAAACGAGATAAGGCGATGCTGGAGCTGCTCTATGCCACCGGGATGAGGGTCACCGAGTTGGTATCGCTTGACGTGCGCGATGTAAATCTGCGAGCTGGCTTCGTGCGCTGTTTTGGCAAGGGCTCCAAAGAGCGGATCATCCCCATTCACAGCAAAGCGATCAGAGCAGTCAAGAGCTATCTTGATGATGTCCGTACCCGTCTCCTTGGGGCCGCCGGAGAGACGGCTCTATTCCTCAACCGGCGGGGGCAGCGGCTCACGAGGCAGGGTTTCTGGCTGATCCTCAAGGGTTATACCAAGAAAGCGGGGATCCAGGCCGACATAACCCCCCACGTCCTGCGCCATAGCATAGCTACCCATCTGCTGCATAGCGGGAAGATGAACCTCAGGGAGCTTCAGGAGTTGCTGGGGCATGCCAATATCTCCACTACTCAGGTCTATACCCATCTCACAACCGAGCGCATGCGCCGGGTGTATGATAGCGCCCACCCTCGTGCGGAGTAAGTTCTTTCGGTGAGCAAACGGGCTGAGAGCAAATTATCGCCATTATTCTGTTTGCATCCCAGATATAGAATCTGGTTGACCATAAACGAAGCGAGAAGCCCAGTTGAGTTATCCTCTGGGCTATTTTGTAGTCTTCCTTTGAGGAGGATGAAGTGTTTGTTTCGGTAATCGGCGGCAGTCGATGTTCCCGGCGTGAGGCCGAGCTTGCTGAGGAGGTGGGCGCTGAGCTTGCGAGGCGAGGTGTGACATTAGTCTGTGGCGGTTTGAGCGGGGTGATGGCCGCTGCCTGCAAAGGGGCCCACTCGGCGGGCGGGACGACTGTGGGCATCCTTCCCGGAAGCAGGCGGGAGGATGCCAATCCCGATGTGGATATCCCCATCGTCACCACTATCGGCGAGGCGCGAAACGTGATCGTGGTTTGCTCGGGTCAGGCGGTTATCGCTATTTGCGGCGAGTATGGAACCCTCTCCGAGATCGCCTATGCTCTGCGCTCCAGAATCCCTGTTATTGGCTTGAATACCTGGTCGCTCTCGAAGGGCAGACAATTAGATAGCTCGATAATAGTCGCTCAGAGCGCCAAGGATGCTGTGGATAAGGCTTTGGCTGCAATCGAGGGTAGTGGAGATTGACCAAATGAAGAGTATCAAGGGCATCAGGGGCCGGCAGATACTTGACTCCAGAGGCAATCCCACGGTGGAGGTAGAGGTGGAGCTGGCCGATGGCTCCCGAGGCCTGGCTGCTGTGCCATCGGGGGCAAGCACAGGTACCCACGAGGCGGTAGAGCTGCGCGATGGCGACCCGTCTCAATTCCAGGGAAAGGGTGTATTGAAGGCGATAGCCAATATTAAGGAGATAATAGCACCGGCACTCGTGGGAATGTCGGCGCTGGACCAGGCCGCAATCGACCAGCGGATGATAGAGCTTGACGGCACGCCGAACAAGGCGAAACTGGGTGCCAACGCCATTCTGGGGGTGTCGCTCGCCGTGGCCCACGCTGCCGCCAACTCTCAGGGAATGCCGCTCTACCGCTACCTCGGCGGCGATGATGCTCACCTCCTGCCGGTGCCGATGATGAACATTCTCAACGGCGGCAGGCATGCCGAGGACTCGGTGGACTTGCAGGAGTTTATGGTGATGCCGGTGGGGGCGAGTAGCTTCGCTCACGCCCTGCAAATGGGCGCTGAGGTCTACCAGGCCCTGAAAAAGGTGCTCAAGGCCAGGGGAGCGAGCACATCTGTTGGCGATGAAGGAGGCTTTGCCCCTCGCCTGGCCACGAACAGGGAAGCGGTGGAGGTAATTCTGGCTGCCATCGAAGCTGCCGGCTACCGCGCAGGCGAGCAGTGCTTCATCGCCCTTGACCCTGCATCCAGCGAGTTCTATGATGACGGCAAATACATCCTGGCAAAGGAAGGCGTGTCCTTCACCAGCGCTGAGATGGTTGACTACTACAGCGAGCTTGTTTCCGCCTACCCCATTATCAGCATCGAGGACGGCATGGCGGAGGATGACTGGGAGGGGTGGAAGCTGCTCCAGGAGAGGGTAGGCAGCAAGGTCCAGCTTGTAGGAGACGACCTCTATACTACAAACAAGGAGCGGCTCAGCCGCGGTATCGCCGAGCAGTCATCGAACTCGATCCTGATCAAGCCCAATCAGATCGGGACCCTCAGTGAGACGCTGGCAGTCATAGAGATGGCAAAGAAGGCGGGGTGGACATCGGTGATCAGCCACCGCTCCGGCGAGACCGAGGATGTTACCATAAGCGACCTCGCCGTCGCCATGAACACCGGCCAGATCAAGTCGGGAGCGCCCTGCCGTTCGGAGAGGGTGGCCAAGTACAACCGCCTCCTCAGAATCGAGGAGGAGCTGGG
>CAZCXP010000102.1:0-7768 GCA_964502665.1 uncultured Dehalococcoidia bacterium
ATCCTAAAAGCCATCCTCAGTTCGGATTGCAGGCTGAAACTCGCCTGCATGAAGTTGGAGTTGCTAGTAACTGCAGGTCAGCATACTGCGGTGAATACGTTCTCGGGCCTTGTACACACCGCCCGTCACGTCATGAAAGCTGATAACACCTGAAGTCGATGTGTTAACCCCTGAGATTCGTCGAAGGGGAGGTAGTCGCCGAGGGTGGGATTGGTGATTGGGACGAAGTCGTAACAAGGTAGTCGTAGCGGAAGCTGCGGCTGGATCACCTCCTTTCTAGGGAGTCTCGAGGCTTCGGCCTCAAGAGTCCTAGGTCGGTCGATGGAGCAAAATCCATCGTGAGCTTAAGACCAACCTTTCCTTCCACTATCCAGAGGTTAAGGTGCTTTCTTTGGTTCGCAAAATAAGCTTTGCTTCGTTCGCCCTGAGCCCCTCGATTAACTCGGGACAGGCTTGTCGAAGGGCCGTTCATGGTTCGAGGCCGACAGGTCGGCCGTCCTACGGCCCAAGCTCACCACGAACGGCTGGGTAGGTCGCCCGACGTCGGGCGACCTACCCAGCTGTCATTCCCGCGAAAGCGGGAATCCATCCCCCGTGGGCTTAACAGAGGGCTGGTAAGAATGTTGATTGGACCGGGGCTCACATGCTATAATCAGCGGCGTACAGCCATAAGAGTTGGTGGTTGGAATGGTTGGGGCGGGTAGCTCAGGGGTTAGAGCACTACTCTGATAAAGTAGGGGTCGAAGGTTCAAATCCTTCTCCGCCCACCAGAAGCAGAACGAAAACCAGGTCGCCTGATTAACACGCAGTCCTACCCAAGGCTATGGCGCTTTGGAGGCTGCGTTGTTGTTTGGTAGGGGCTGCGCGGTGGCAGAGTAGGAAAACGGTCATTCAGTTTCGGCGCTTTGGGCTCATTGCGGAATTGCGGTGGTTGAGCAAGCGCCCTACGGTGAGATCAAGCGCGTGTCCGAAGAGCTCATCAGCAACCAGCCAGACATAGGCCATCAGATTCATCGTTCCCGCTATTCCGATTACCTCTGCTCTATGAAACAGCAATTATCTCTCCGGTTCAGGTCGAGTTCGGTACGCTGTCAGGGTTCGTTGGTTGAATCCTGCGATGGCGGCACCTTGGGGTCTTGCCTCAGGTAGTCACCCATAAATACAAGCACGCAAAGTGCCGTCAGAGGGCACATCGCGCTACAATAACTGCCATACAATTCGGCGATTCTGCCTAGACACTGGGGGGCAGGGATTTGTAGCGCCATTTTCTTGCTTTGTAGTTCTGTGCGTTGCTAATCAGTATCATTGAGACTAACGGACTGCTATTACCCCAAAGATGAACCTAGCGAGACCGACGAGTCCGCTTCTTGCCCTGTGGATAGCGGACTGTTAACTTCTACCACTTTTTGCTATGTTTGTCAAGCCCCTTGGAAGTCCGTGAGACAGTCCGCCGGTTTTGTCCTCTATTGGCGCTACATGATGATGAGGAGGACAGCACGATCATCGGGACAAGATGAGGGCTAACGTTGGAAATCGGCAGGAAAACGAGCGGCCAGTAGGGTAAGAAAAGTCGGGGAGACAGGATTTGAACCTGCGACCCCTTGCACCCCATGCAAGTGCGCTACCAGGCTGCGCCACTCCCCGACGCTGAACTAAATATAAGCATCTCAGCCTTTTTTGTCAAATACGAGGTCCTGGGTAGAGGAAGGACTCGGAAGGTAGTCTAGCTCACCCTTTTCGCTATCTCTCTGGCGGCCACCACTCCTGAAGCTGCGGCTTGAATCAGGCCCCGGCTGACCCCGGCTCCATCGCCTATGGCGAACATACTGTTTACCTCGGTCTCCAGGTTCTCGCTGAGCTCAAGGCGAGACGAATAGAACTTGACCTCAACCCCGTAGAGCAGGGTATGAGGTGAGGCTACCCCTGGGCTCAGCCTATCCATTGCGGTCAGCATCTCGCTAATGCCCTTCAAGAAGCGATAGGGCAGTACGTAGCCGAGGTCGCCCGGCGTTGCACTCTTCAAGGTGGGTTCAACGGCACCGTCTTCAATGGAGATCCAGGTAGAGCCATGACCCTCATTGAAGTCGCCCCATCTCTGCATAATCACTCCACCGCTTATGATGTTTGCCAGGTGGGCAAGATGCCTGCCGTAGGCGATCGGCTCGCGGAAAGGCGGTGAGAAATTGGCACTGACCAGCAGGGCGAAGTTGGTGTTTGCGGTCTTACGGTGGGCATAGCTATGACCGTTCACCGTTATCACTGAGTCATGGCCCCCGGTGGTCTCCATGGTAACCTCGCCTGCAGGGCACATGCAAAAGGTTCTGATTCGATCGCCAAAGGTAGGCGAATGGAACTCAAACTTAAACTCATAGAAGATATCCGTTAGCTCCTCGAGCACCGTGAATGGCAGTTCTACTCTAACCCCAATATCAACGGGATTATTATGAAGGGTTAGCCCAAGGCGCCCCGCCTCTTTGAGCAGCCAGTCAGCCCCTTCTCTGCCAGGGGCGATGATCACGTAGCGTGACTCTATCTGCTGTCCGTCGTCGGTCTGGATGCCTTTGACTAACCTGTCTTGAACGATGATCGAGGTGGCCGCGGTATCGGTTTGGCTCTCGATCCTGTTGGCCAGGAATTGGTGCATATCCTTCAGGACCTCGCGGCAGAGCTCTGTACCCATGTGGCGAACCGGGGTGGGAATCAACCTCAGACCGGCCAATTCCGCCTTTCGCGCCTGTTGCTCCACATCGGGGCCAACTCCATAGACCTCGTTCGAGGCACCGAACCTGAGGTAGACATCATCAACATATTGGATCAGATCGGCTGTCTTCTCAGCCCCCAGATAGCTTTCGAGTTGCCCACCTACTTGGGGAGACAACGTCAACTTGCCATCGCTGAACGCCCCGGCACCCCCCCAGCCGCTTACCAGATCGCAGGGGGAGCATGGGGGACAGCTCAGCTCCTTGCCGATAATAGGGCAATGGCGGAGATGGAGTTCCTTACCTTTTTCCAGGAGTAGGACGCTGAGGTCTGTTGCTTGACTGAGTTCTAACGCGGCGAAAATACCCGCGGGGCCGCTGCCGATGATGATCACATCGTATTTGTTTCGCATCGACTTTACCGAGAATGATTCTAAATCGCTATCTGGGCCTTGTCAAACTAACTGCTGTTGTTGGTGACACTGGAGAATGAAATTGACTTGCCGCAGGGCACAGTGATAGAATTAAATTAGGAGCGGTTAGATGCCTGTCTATGAGTACTGCTGTGCCGGGTGCGGGTCTAAGTTTGAGTTGCTTCGTCCCATGAGCCAGGTCAACGAGGAAGCACCTTGCCCTCGTTGCAATAATGGGGCCAGGCGGGTACTGTCTAACTTTGCCGCCTTCTCCAAGGGTTCGAGCGGGACTTCCGCTCCTCTAGGCAATGGCTCCAGTTGCAGCACGTGCTCCGCCAGCGATTGCTCCAGTTGCCACTAGGGCCTAAGATTCACCTTCCCCGTTTGCATGTACCAGCGCCTTCTTGTAGTTCGCCTTACCCCTGAGCTTCAAGATGCCCCAGGCAACCCCGCCAATGATTACTGCTTCCCCGATTGCTGCTGCCGCTACGAATAGGGCGGCATCATTGAAGAACCCTTGGGGGAACAGCAAAAGCAGTTTGTCTCCTGGGGAGAGCTGCCACAGCTCGTTTCTGAAGCTCACCAGGTGAAACAGCAAGAAGAGGCTGTCGAAGTCAATGACTGCCCAGAGTCCGAGGACGGCGAGCAGAGCGATGGTAGCCCCACCTCCCCAGATCGAGCGCCTTGCCAGATCCCGCCAGAAAGCGCGTCGTCGCAAGGCGAAGTTGATCAGTACGTAGACAGCAATGTATGACAGAGAGGCCAGTTGGAGGCAATGGGCCAGTTGTATCAGCCCCTTGACATCCTTCAGATGTGCCACCTCACGCTGGTTGAAGAGCTCTATATCAAGGAGTTCCTCGTCTGAGTTGAAGTAGGTGACCATCTGGTCGGCGACACTCAGCAGCTCCTCGTTATCGAGCCCTGTTGCTGCACTCACCTCGTATTTGTTGAATCCATACTCATAGAGGCGGATGTCGTTGGCAGCAAACCTCAGGTCGGTGGTGAGAAGCAATAATGGGATGCAGATGATGAATAGAGTGCTTGTTATCGCTTTCAGTGCCTTCACCGAATTCCTCTTGCCAAGGGTATGGTAGTCGAGCATCATTTACCTTGTCAAGGCAAAAGGCGCGCTATATAATGGCCAGGGAGGCGGAGAGCGTGAGTAAGAACGACGCGTATGCCGTGCTGGCAGGGAAGCATGGCTATCAGGACTCGGCTCGTTATCGGCGTATTCTGGAATACTTGATGACCCCAGAGCAGGCTGAGCTTGTTGCCCTTATGCCCATGAAATATGAGGAGTTGGCGAACAGGCGCGGCACGGATGTGGCAGCAGTGAAAAGGGAGCTTGAAGCTTTGTATGGAAAAGGTGTGGTCTTCGCCAGAACCCCGGAGAACCTGGAGGAAGCTACCTTTGCTCTTGCTGTTGTCCAGCTTCACGACATAACTATGTGCTCTTTCGACGTTGACCTAGTCCGCGATCGGAAGCTGTTCGAGCTGTGGGACGATTTCTGTGTGCAGGAATGGGACCCCGACCAGGTTAATAGTTGGGATAGAGGGAATCAGCCGCAGGGGAGGATTGTCCCTGCCTACAAAGCGATCCTCAGCAGTGCTGAGATACTGCCCTGGGAGGACATGAGGGAGATAATAAGATCGGCTCGCACAATAGCTGTTACCTACTGTACCTGCCGCAGGCGAAAGGAGGCGGTGGGCAAGAAGTGCCGCAGTTCCCACGCCATGGTCGATATCCAGTTCAATCTGAGTGCTGAGTATCTGATAAGCCGAAACGCGGGCAAGAGACTTTCTGCCGACGAGGCTTTGGCCTTGATAGACCAGTGTGAGGAGCTCGGACTGATTCACACCTGCGAGAACTCGACGCGCATGAGACCCCGCTGGGGGATGTGCAACTGCTGTACCGATTGCTGCATGATCTATGAGCCGCTGAACAGGTTTGGGGTGCCGGTAACCAAATGTGTTGCTAAGAGCAGGTACGAGGCCGGGGTCGATCAAGACCTTTGTACCGGGTGCCAGGACTGCACGGATTGGTGCCCGTTCGATGCTATCGAAATGCTGAAGCCGGAAGGCTCAAAGAAATACAGGGCTTCTGTTGATCCCGCGAAGTGCATGGGGTGCGGAATTTGCGTGCTCAAGTGTGAGCCTCAGGCGTTGAGCCTGCAACTGGTGAGGCCTGCGGAACACATTCCACAAGCACAATAGTCACTGGCAGGGAGAGTCTATGGAACAAGACCTTGGCAGCTTCGACAACCTCGAGCATATCGTCGCCAGGCTGAGGGCACCTGATGGATGCCCCTGGGATCGAAAGCAGACCCATGCCTCGATCAAGCCCTACCTGATCGAGGAGGCCTATGAGGTGCTACAGGTTCTGGATGATGGGAACAGCGAGAAGCTCTGCGAGGAGCTGGGCGATCTGCTTCTGCAGATTCTGCTGCATGCACAGATAGCCAGCGAGGCCGGGGAATTCCAGATGACAGACGTGGTTCGTGGTATTGCCACCAAGCTCATCCGCCGCCATCCCCACGTTTTCGGCGAGGCTAATGCGGGTGATGCCGAGGAGGTGGCGCTGGAATGGGAGACGCTGAAGCAAGACGAACGGGGGCCGGGCGATTCCCTGCTTTCCAGCGTGCCCAAAGGAATGCCAGCGCTGAGCTACAGCCATTCGATTCAGCGCAGAGCCGCTGGGGTTGGCTTCGATTGGAAGGAACCTGGGGGCATAGTGGAGAAGCTGGCCGAGGAGGTAGAAGAGCTGGAGCAAGCCAGCACATTGCAGCAGAAGATCCATGAGTTTGGAGACATCCTGTTCGCACTGGTCAATATCGCCCGCTGGCAGGGGGTGGACCTTGAGGAAGCATTGCGCCTTGCCAACGAACGGTTCTGCCGGCGCTTCCGCTATATGGAGAAGAATTCCCGCGAGCAAGGAATTGCCCTGCGCGACCTCTCCTTCGATGAGCTAAACGCCCTCTGGGATGAGGCCAAGGAGAAGACTGAAGGCTGAGTTTGAACCTCTGGGCTCAGCGTCCTGGTTGCCCCGCTTACACGCCTTCAGCTATGGAACGGGGAGTGGTTGCGAAGACAGATACTTTGCTCGGAGAGTTCAACAGCGCCTCCATCCTCTCCACAATTTCCGATCGCTGTGGGTCTTTCTCCCAGGCTTTCCAGTCACGCAGATTTTCCCAGGTGCTGATCACCAGATGGGTGCCTGGGCGATCGACAGAGAACAGCGTTTCCCCGGATACGTAGCCTGGCTGGTGGATGGCCTTTGCCCTCAAGTCCTTCAGCAACTCTGCCAGCTCTCCCTGATTATCGGGGCTCACAGACCGTTCGATGATCACTCTTACAGTCATCATGCCCTCCCTTATCCTATAGTCTGTGAAAAGGTTGCTTTCTCGAGTATACCTTCATTCATTGCCAGTAGCCAGGTAAATCAGGGATGAATCATAACACCTGGATGGCCCAACTGCAATATCTGACTATTGTCTTTGGCGCTATAGGGTCATTAATCAACATCGGGGAAAACAATCAGGGGATGAAAGAGTCGGGGCAAGAGGGTTTGAACCTGCGACCTCCACGTATCGAGTGACGGGGCCGGCACCTGGCATATCACCGCTTGGTAGTTATTATGATTCTCCTAAGGGGATATTCTTCCTCTCCCCGTCGGCCAGGGACTAGCTTCTCGTCGCCGGGGAGTTCTTCTGAGGCTTCGACTACTTCGGGCATCTCACCAATGACTTTTAGAAGCGGGATAGGAGCTTCTACAAAGACTCTGATTGTAATGCCGCTATCTACCGAGCCCCCGAGATTCAAGACATTCAGGTAGGGACTTTCTTTCATGGTCTTGTGAATCTGCAGCATTTGATCTAAACCTATAGGAGGCGGGAGTGCCAATTCCACATAGCCGTGGAAAACGTCAAGGTCTGCTTCTTCGTCTTGGCCAGGCAAGCGCTGCTCCCACGGCCCCTCGGTTGCCGCCTCAGTCCTCGCCTCTTTAGCTGCTTCTGTTTCAGGGGGCTCAGGCACCGTGCTCTTCTTCTTCATTGGTGTGGCTGGTGGTCTTTCAAGGCCCGCTACGAGGTAAAGCAAATTGCGATGAATTCTCTCAAATACCTCTTGTACATCGTCTTCTCGTATCCTCTTTTTGTTGGCTGTGGTGAGTAGTCGCGCGGCTTCCTGCTTGACAACCCGGGCGTTGTCCCTGGCCCTCCTCTTCACCTCGTCCAGTATCTGGCTGGCGGTCTGCTCTGCTTCGGGAACGATCTGCCTGCCGCCCTCAGCCTGCTTCTCTGCCCCCTCAATAATCTGGCTAGCTCTCTGTTCGGCTTCGGTGACAATCGTCATTGCCTGGTTCCTGGCTTCGTTCCGGGCCTCGTCTATGATCTGGTTAGCGCTCTGTTCAGCTTCGGCGGCCAGCTTGAGGACGTGGTCGTCAGCGTTGTGCCTGGCCTCGTCTATGATCTGGCGGGCAGTCTCGCTGGCGTCAGCGACTATCGAGCTTGCGTCATCCTCGGCCTTCTTCTTCGCTTCGTCTAAAGTCTGGCGGGCAGTCTGTTGGGCTTCGGAAGTAATTTGAGCGTCGTCTACAGTTCTCTTACTGGCTTCATCTACAATTTGGCTGGCCTTCTGCTGAGCTTGGGCGATTATCAA
>CAZCXP010000102.1:7868-9324 GCA_964502665.1 uncultured Dehalococcoidia bacterium
ATCTGGCTGCGAGACCTCTCGGCTTCGGCGACGATGCTGGCTGCGTCGTTCTCAGCTTTGCTCATGGCCTCGTCCAGAATCTGGCTGCGAGACCTCTCGGCTTCGGCGACGATGCTGGCTGCGTCGTTCTCAGCTTTGCTCATGGCCTCGTCCAGAATCTGGCTGCGAGACCTCTCGGCTTCGGCGACGATGCTGGCTGCGTCGTTCTCAGCTTTGCTCATGGCCTCGTCCAGAATCTGGCTGCGAGACCTCTCGGCTTCGGCGACGATGCTGGCTGCTTCATCCTCAGCGCTCTTCTTGGCCTGGCCTATGATCTCGCTCGCGGTTCGTTCGGCTTCGGCGACTAAATTGCCTGCGTTGTCCTTAGCCTCGTTTTCTGCTTGGTCTACGATCTGTCTGCCTTTCTGCCGAGCTTCCTCGATGACCTTGGTTGCTTGAGGCTTGGCCTTGTTTTTTGCCTCCTCTATGATTTGTCTGCCTTCCCCCTGGGCTTCGGCGATGATCTTGGCAGCTTCGGGCTTGGCCTTGTTTCTTGCCTCCTCTATGATCTGGTTGGCCCTCTGTTGAGCTTCTGCGACTATGTTGCTTACTTCGGTCTCTCCACGCTTCTTCGCCTCGTCAATTATCAGGCGTCCGGCCTGCTCAGCTTCGTTGACTACATTGCCCGCACGATCCTCAGCCTTACTGTTCGCTTCCTCTATGATCTGACTGGCTTTCTGCCTGGCTTCTGAGATAATCCTCTTTGCGGTGTACTCAGCCTTCCTGTTCGCCTCGTCCAGAATCTGGCCGGCAGTACATTCCACGGTCTCTGCGAGTATCTCCTGTGCTCTCTGCCTCGCTCTGGCCTCAGCTTCAGCGATGATTTTGTTTGCCCATTTCTCTGCCTCGATCACGGTTATGTCCGCGTACTTCAAGGGAGAATCTGGGTGTTCCACTCTGTCGCCATCAATCATCTGCTTCGCGCCTCCCTGCGGGGTTCGCGGGTGAGTTCGGATCGTCCGGTTTCGGAGTCAGGTCGCCGGAGTGGCCTGTCATTGCGCTAACGAGAGAATCCATCCCCTCAACCTTCTTGGCGAAGTCGCCATGTCGGCTTGTCAGGTTAGCGGCAATGGAGCATACTTTGGGTTCGATCAGCCCCTCTGTTGACCATGTTTAGGTTTCGTCTCCGAATCTCCTTTTCAGTTTCCATATGCTCACGTCACAGCATGGCCCTGTTACATTGATTTTGATCAAGTCTACACTGCATAGCAATGGTATTTTAGTACTTTGGCCGAAGTAATTTGGTTTGGTGCCTGCACACCCGTTTGGGTGGTGGCGCGGAGGGTAGGTCGCACAAGCACTTGGCAGAGGTGAAGACGGTAGCGGCTCCAGGAAGGATGAGCCCCGGGGAGCATGAAAGAAGAAGTCGGGGCGAGAGGATTTGAACCTCCGACCTCAGCGTCCCGAACGCTGCGCG
>CAZCXP010000103.1:0-9311 GCA_964502665.1 uncultured Dehalococcoidia bacterium
CGGTGGCTTGGAGGCTACTCACTTTGGCCTCGCCTCTCCCATGGATAAAGTGCGGGAAGCAAATAGAAGATGGGAGGAGGCTGTTGAGAAGGCATTCCCGGGTTTCGCCGAATCCATCGAATTCAGAGGCATGACGCTGCAGCTCAACTGGGGGAGATATGCCTGGGCTGTGGTGCCGACAGAAATCGACATGCAATCACCCAACATAAGGGGTCTCTACTTCGGCGGGGATACAGTCTGGTCTGTAAGCAGCATGGTTTCTGACAAGGTTTATGAGATCGCATTCCCCTTATGTGAAAGAATTCTGAAGTATATTCGCTCCTAGGCTGCTGTTGCCAGAAGGTCTCTCGCGATTTGATGAGGGATGAAGATCGCCTCGCTGCCGGTTGAAATGGGAACTCCCGGTCAAACGGGGCACAACACAAGAGGAGTTCTCCTAAGGAATGGCCTATTCTATCCTGCGGCACTCACCGATCAGCAGGTCGAGTGTCCCCTTCAGGATGAGCGATGGGCGGTACTCCTTGACTACCAGCGTTCGCAGTCCTTGCATTACCTGGGCAGAGGTGAGAACACTTTCCCAGGTGCTTTCAAAGAACCTGTGAGAGCCTTCGCCGAGCCAGGCCTTGCTGATTGTGAGTTTGTGCGGAATGACAGTAGGGAAGCTCACCTCCGAACCGATCCAGTTTGTCTTAGGAATATACTTCCAGCCGGCCCATAGACTTTCCCCCGACATCTGCTCGATCTGCTGTCGCACCGTGTCATCGAGTAGGGCTGCATTCTTTATCTCCCCTTCGACGAGCCTTCTACCATACGCAGAGCAGTGGAAGCTCCAGTTATTGCCCTTTTGCTGAGGGTCGGGGATATCGGCATAGATCTTGGGAGCGCCAAGTACCTCGCGGCCATGGATTATGGGGAAAGTATCGTTTTCCCACAGAATAGCAGCATAGTTTACAGGAAAAGCGAAGCGGTCTTTCTTCCCATTGAATACAGCGGACAAGTTCACTCCAACGAGGTTATAACCGTGCCCTCCCATAAAATCGACCTCCCTGCTGACCTGACAGTATACCGTTACCGCAGGGTCATCGGCGGGCTCAAATGGTTCCGGCAACAATGCTGCCAGCGCATCTTTGTCGGTTTGGTACAGGATAATGAGCTGCGTTACGCTGCCATAGTGGGCTACGCTCTGACTCCTCGCCGGGCCAAAACCTGTTGGCATACTATAGCCCGTGCCAGGTTTGAAGGTGTACGCCATTATCGCCTCCTTATTTCCTTCAATAGAATGTTCCTATGGCTGTGGCATCAATCTTAACAGGAACTGATTCATGGGATGGGCAAGACTTACCCCTCCGTCCACAACAATTGCCTGTCCCGTTATGTAGCCTGCTTTGGGTGAAGCCAGGAAGGCTGCAAGCTCAGCGATGTCCTCTGGCTCGCCATATCTGAGCACTGGTATCTCATTACAAAACTGCGGCGCAACATCTATCATCATATGTCCAATCGATGTCCTTACCAGCCCCGGTGCTATGGCATTAACTGTGATTCCTCGGTGTGCCACTTCAAGTGCCAACGTTGCGGTGAAAGCATTTATTGCGCCCTTCGCAGCAGCGTAGTGGGCTCCTAGAATCCGGCCCTGAATCCCGTCCACCGATGAGATGTTAATAATTCTATCGCCTTTTTTCATGGACTTGATAACAGCCCTTGAGAAGAAGAACATGCCATTGCAGTGAATCTCGAAAATCCGCAACCATTCCTGTGTCGTCATATCGGCGAGGAAAGCGGCACCGGCGATACCCGCGTTGTTAACCAGGATACCCACATTCCCCAGCTTTTTCTCTGTTTCCTTGACTGCCTGGTTCACCTGTTCCTCTTGGCTAACATCACATTTAATTGCTAAAGCCTCGCTTTTTAAGTCTTTGATCTCCTTGACCACCTTCTTTGCCCCCCCAAGATTTACGTCAACAACAGATACTATCGCTCCTTCTCGCGCAAGCTGCAAAGCGATAGCCCTGCCGATGCCCGAAGCAGCCCCGGTTATCAATGCAACCCTGCCAGTCAGCATTCCCTGCATTGTTTTCCCCTCCTTCTGCTGATATCACAAATAGTGGACCCTCGTTCTCGGGCATGCCTACAATTTCCATCGCCCGCTCATCGCAACAATACTCGTTGATCGGTTCAGTTAGTCAGCGATCACTTCACACTCAAATTCTACAAACTGACCATTTGATCCACAGTTAATAATCTCAGTCCTGTCAAGTCGATATCTGCCTTTGCCTTCATGTATGTGCCCGCAAACCACCATTTTAGGTGGATTAACCGTAGATAACAGATACTCCGTCAATGCCAGACTGCCTGCGTGCTTACCCTGGAGATGTTCCGGCGCCAGGGGAAACCTTATTACGTCCAGTGGCAGGTCCAAACTCCTCCCTTTATACTCTCCGCAAAATGGCGGGTTATGAGATAGGAGGATATCAACTGGCTTGCCCTCAAGAGTATGAAGAAAATCCTTAGCTTTGTTCTCGCCGCTGTTGGCTTCTTCGCGTTTTCCAGTTGCTGTTTCTTGTGCAGGAATCTGCTGGGATGGGAACGTGTCAGCCAAATGAAGGCTGAAATGGAATGGCAGGCCAGCTACGCTGATACCTTGATAACTTGCGCACTTGTAATCAATTAGCTCTACGTTGTTCAGGCCACTGCAGATCTCAGGTAGAGTCGGTAGTGACAATGCGTACTCTTCCCCGAGTTCTGCGAATGCATCCGCATTTCCAGTGACTACGAACATGTGGCGAACGTTCTTCGAAAGATAAAGTAACACCTTTTCCATGGAATTGGCTGATTCCTTATAGGCGTCTTTGAGTTTTTCCTCTGACAGCGTCTTCTTTCCCTTGAAATAGTAATCGAAATAGTACCTGCGCAACTTGTCAGCCTCTCCGATGTCACCCGGCGTTAGCACCAAATCAGCTTCTGAAAAGGCGATCTGGCGAATCTTCTCTGAGCCATGGGGGTCGCCCAGTGCCATGATTCTTATAGAAGCCATTGTTATGAACTTCCAAAGCTTCTCAGTGCCAAAGAGAAGAGTTAATGACTCATGAAAGGTTACAATAGTCGGTCAGCTTCTACTTCGCCACTCCTTGTAGAAACTGTCTATGTCGGGCAGGGCGTCGAAGATTATTGGATAGCCTACCGGCGCAGCCTCAAGGCTGAAATCACCATCGGTGTCTACCACAATCATATCGGTCATGGTGCCACCAGCATCGCTGGCGATGGTCTTCATTTTTCTCCCCTCGTTCATGTTCCCCCTGCGTCTACGGTTCCACCTTGAACTCCCACTGGCAGCAGATGTCGTCTTTGCTCCTGCGGGGAGGGAGCTTGAGAGCAACGCACTTCATGTTGGGGTTGAAGTACTTGCAGAGCTCAACGAAGGCCCGTTCCTCTACGCCCCCCGGTCCACAAAGGGCGTCTATGTCTTTCTGGCTTCCTTTTCTCTCGAAGTAGAACAGGGAGGGGCAACGAGTGAAAGTCAGTATGGCGTGATTGCTGTTCACGATGTCATAGTCGAATTCATAGAGTCCCTCCCGGGCACCGTCGGGGGCCACCTGGAAGTACTTCAGCATAGTAACCACGTCATGCCCGTGGATATTCATTGCATCCGTGACCAGCGGGAGTGCGAACTTACTCACCATTCTTTCGTAGACATCGGCATCCAGTTTGAAGGCTTCTTCAGCACTCATTCTCTCCCGATTCACCGTATTCCACATTCCCATTAGCCCCACAAAGATGGTCTGATAGCTCTTGAGCAGTCCGACGAGCGCCTCTTTGGAGAAGTCCTCAAGCTTCAAATCCGGATTATACTCGCCGCTGTAGTCTTTGAGTTCCTCCATCTGGTGTCCTCCTGCGTGGCGTTCTGCTGTACGAGGGTGGTAGTCCCTTGGCCCAAATCAAACTGGCCGGCGCTGAAGCGCTCTACTTCACCGGCCTGAACATGGGAAGGGGCTGCTCCTTTGTCACATCCACCCAAACCAGCTCAACAGGCATGCCTATGTATAGGTCCTCCGGATCGCCCTCGGCCATGTTGGAGATGAAGCGAACGCCCTTTTCATCATCCATTTCCACAAGCACCACCTCATAGGGGACTTTGTAGAAAGGGCTTACCTCCCTTGTGAAGGTAACCCAACTGTAGATCTTTCCCCTGCCGCTGGACTTCACCCACTCCAGGTCGTAGCTGTGGCACTTGTAGCACATGGGACGCGGTGGATGAAGCCAGGTGCCACACCTGGCACATTTCTGAAAAACCAGCTCTCGTCTCTTAATAGCATTCCAGTGCTCCTCTTCGAAAGACTCCGCCACCGGCTCGAAGAAATAATGGGCGTATCTCTGATTGAACCTGACAGCCATTTAGGTTACCTCGCTTTCCTTCAAGATGCTTGCTCTTTGCTCAGAATTAGCGCGCTTGTTGGTACTCCGAGGCCACCCGTACACAACACCCGCGATACATCGTTAATCTGTGTTGTCGAAGTGCCTCTTATCTGCCTCACGCCCTCTGCAATCTGGTTCATTCCGTGGATATAAGCCTCTGAAAGCATACTACCGGAGGTATTAATGGGAAGTTCGCCAGCCGGCCTGATGCGGTCTCCTCCTTCTAGAAAAGCGCCGCCTTCTCCTTTTTTAACGAAGCCCAAAACCTCCATCTGCATGGGAACGAGGGAGGTGAAAGCATCGTAGAATTGGACAACATCCATGTCTTTAGGGCTAAGCCCTGACTTTCTCCAGAGTTCCTTGCCGACCTCCTCCATCTCCGGTATGCCGATCTCTTCTCTGTAGAAGCTGGTCATGCAATACGAGTCCCACGATGTTGCCTCGGCAGCGGCCGTGATATAGGCTGGCTTCTGCTTGAGGTCCTTCGCCCTGTCCGGAGTTGTGACGATCATAGCAACGCATCCGTCGTTCTCTATGCAGGTGTCATGGAGGCAGAAAGGATCACACAACATCGGCGAGTTGAGATACTCCGCCATCGTCAATGGCCTCCCATAGTATATGGCTCTGGGGTTCCTGCAAGCGTTCTCTCTGGTTACTATGGCAAGGTGGCCGAGTTGTTCCTTCGTCGCCCCGGTCTCGTGCATCCACCGGCGGGTGAACATTGCGACCCATGATGTTGGAGTTGACAGGCCAAAGGGCATGGAGTAGCTCCAGTGGGCGTCGATCGGAATCCTGGTAGGCCTGCCGTAGCGCACCATTCCGGTGGCTGCCCTGATCGACCTGAAACAGAGGACACAATCCGCCGTCCCTGTTATCACCCCTAACGCTGCCTGCATGACTGTGGCACAGCAAGCTCCGCCTCCCCAGGGGCTTTCCACGAAGAATCTAAGGTTGCGAATGCCCAAACATCTGGCAACATCGGTATCGGTCACAAATTCGGTAGCGGTCTGTCCCGCCGTGCCAAACCTGGATATGCCGTCGATTTTCTCCGGCTCGAGTCCAGCGTCTTCGCAGGCTGCCATTGCCGCATCTACGGCCATATGTATTTCGCTGCGCCCGCAGTTCCTGGAGAACTCAGTTGATCCAATGCCAACGATACAAGCCTTGTTTCTAGTATTATCCATTGTTTACCCTCCTATCCTTTCGTAGGCAGGGCCATAACTGCCGTCCCTGTAACATGGGGCCCCATCTGATTCTCACCAACAACCCTGATCTGCACCAGGTGCTCGCCACCCTCCTCCCATTTCTTCTCAACCGTTCCGTTCAGTGTCATCCTATCTCCGGGGAAGTTGGGGACTGCCAGCCCGATTCTCAGTTTCTTCAGCTCCCCCTCGGGACCTGTCCAATCCGTCAAATAAGCGCCTACAAGCCCGTTAGTGGTCAAGATGTTCATGAAGACATTGGGAGCTCCTTGCAGCTTGGCAAACTCCGGATCGTGGTGCACTGGCATGAAGTCGTGCGTCCCCCATACTGCGCCGCAGGCGATAAGCGTGTAGTCCAGATCCCGCGCTGTCTCGGGTAGTTCCTGCCCCACCTCAACGTCCTCCCAGCAAAGCTTACTGACCCTTTTCGCCATTTTGTTGCCTCCTTTTTCTTGCCTTTGCCCGGCATCAGCCTCTATAAGCCCGCCACGTTGTCTGAGTGGGCTTGTATTTCAGAACCCTGAAGATCATCTCGCATACTACCTCGTCACGCTGATTCTTAAGAGTGTACTTGAGGTCAACGTAACGTCCTATTCCCATTCGAGTGAAATGGTCGTAGGTTGACACTCTGTGGAGTGTGAGCTGGCAGCTTATCATGTCCCCTGGCCTTATCGGGTTGAAGTACACCTGCTCCTGTTCAGTAGCGACGACGCCCGAGTATCCCTGTTTGTTGCACTCCACGAAACACTGGGTGTGAGGGTCGTCTGGGTGCGGCTCGATTTCGTGGCGAAACTGCCTTAGTGCCGAGTGCATCGGTTCCAGAGACCATGCCTGCGCCATCGTTGGGGGAGCGATGATACCCCTATATTTGCTTTTCTTGGCATATTCCTCATCCGCATATAAGGGATTGCCGTCGCGCATGACTTCGCACCAGTGCCGTATGTCCGACCTGGTCACTATGTCATGTCCTTCGCGCCACGGCGACGACTTGCCGATGAAGGGCTCCACCTTTGAATAGTCGAAGACCTTCTCCGAAGTGTCGTTGAACGGCAGAATGTTCTCTTGTGGTAATTTGGCCATCGTGTACTGACCTCCCCAATCTTTCTAAATCAGGATGCCTGAGCCAATGTCTTGAATTTCAGGACCGTATGCGTTTGTGTGCTGACCACTTCACCTTTCTGGTTAGTGAACGTGTACAGCAATGTCACCTTGTAGCCTTTTCCTGCCTCGGTCTCTTCCTCAGCGGAAGACACACTGAGAACCTTGACCCTGAAGCTCAGTTGATCTCCCAGGCGCACAGGCTTGATGTACTCCTGGTCCAGGGCGATGCCCATGGTTCCGACGTAGCCTGCATCGTCCAGCAGCTTCAAGACCTGTTCATGAGGCTCGGTTGCCTTTACCCTCTCCGGCCACAGAGGACCCATAGCCCACGCCATGGTCATGGTGGCCGGGGCAGTGCTGGTATCCCATGACTCCTTTTCCCCCTCCATGATTTCGCGGTAGTGCCTGATATCGGACGTGCTCACTTCATCGGGGGCCTGTATGATGCCTGACTCCTTTCCGACCATTTTGTTGGCTTGACTAAAGCCCATACTTCGCCTCCTTTCCAACGGTTTTGCTCGCTTGACCAGGGCCCATACTTTGCCTCCTCTCCGCTTATTCGCAGGCTGTTGGCCCTACATCGACCTGGGCATGCCCAGGCCGGCCATCGCTATGATATTCCTTTGAACCTCGAGGGCGCCTCCGCCAAATATGATTACTATATCCATCCTGAAAGCGTGTTCCACCTTACCTTTAAGAGGAGCCCACTTTGATCCCGTCTGCAACTGCCCGAACTGACTCATGATCTGCAGCAGCGAGCTATTGAGCCGCTGATTCAGCTCTACCCCATAGACCTTGACCATGGATGATTCCGCATACACGAGAGCGTCTTTGCTTATCAGCCAGACCACATAGTAGTTGAGCATCTTGAGGACTTCCAATTCCATCATCAACTCTGCGAGTTTCTGCCTGACCCATGGCAGCTTGATGACGGCTTTGCCATCATAACTGGTCTCCTTTGCCCACTGAATGGTCTGTTCGACGTTTCGTCTCATCGGGGCGGAGGGAACTAGCGCTATGCGCTCGAAGCTCAGTTGCGTTGTCATGTATTTCCAGCCTTTGTTCTCCTCGCCAACGAGGCATTCCCTGGGGACCCTCACGTTGTCAAAGAAGGTATAGTTTGTTCTTTCTCCACCCATGGTCATGATCGGTTGAACCGAAATGCCTGGGGCACTCATGGGCACCATGAAGACGGAGATTCCCCGGTGTTTGGGGGCTTGGGGATCGGTCCTGGCAGCAAGCCATATACAATCGGCAAAGTCCGCATTGGTGATGAAGGTCTTTTGCCCGTTGATAACATAGTAATCCCCGTCCCTCACAGCCGCGGTCTTAAGGGAGGCTAGATCAGTGCCGGCATCAGGCTCGGTATAGCCCACGCAAACCTCCAATTCGCCTCTGACAATAGGAGGAAGATATTTCCTTTTCTGCTCATCGGTGCCAATTCGCATTATCGCCGGCCCCACCGTGTTCAAGCCCAGTACAGGGAGGGGGATTTCTTCATAGAAGCACATCTCATAGAAGAGGTGCTGCTCCATTGGAGTGCGCCCCTGCCCGCCGTACTCCTTGGGCCATCCCACCCCCAGCCAGCCGTCACGCCCCATCTGGCGGACCAGTCTCGTATAGGTGGGGCCTCCTCCGTACCCTGATCGGGCTTCCAGCTCAGCCACCAGCTCAGGGGTTTTCTGTTTCCTGAGGTATTCGGTGCATTCCCGGCAGAATCGCTCTTCCTCGGTTGTTAGCGCAAATTCCACATCTGCCTCCCGGGCACAGCCATAATCTGCCGCCCCCGCCGCCCGTATCAAAAGGCGCCTTACTTATGAAGTCTGGCAGCTTGGTCAGACAGCCCTATGCCAATGAGTTTTTCCTTTCCAGTCCTGGCTGCCCCATATTCAATGAATGCAGCGATGCCTGATCGAGCACTATACTTGCCGCGTGTACTGCATGCTTCATTGGACTTGTAACGAGGCTGCCTCATTTGCCCGGCCTGCTGCCAGGAGCGCCTCCAGCACTTCTCTAGCTTGGAGCAAGTGTTCCAGGGACATTACCTCCAATAGCTTTCCTAGCCGATCCTGCGCCAGTTGCCATAGCCTGCCGATCATCCCCTCTCCGTTCTTCGTCAGACGGCAGACGACAACGCGGCGGTCGTCTGGGTCGTTCTCACGAAATACAATATCGCGTTCTACGAGGCGGTCTACAAATCCCGTAGCTGTTGGCAACGTGACACTTAACGATGAAGCGATTACGCTCATGCGACTCGGTCCGTTCAAGAACAACAGCAAAACGATCTTGATTTGAGGCGCAGTCAGGTCGAGCTGGAGCCACTCCTTCGGCAGCATGGGAATCAGCTCACGGAACGTCTTCTCAGCAAGATTGAGGATTTCTTCGATCAGTTGTGACTTGTTTAGCCCTTCCGCCATCCCAGAAACCTCGGGGAGGTAACTTGATAGTGCGCGTCAAAGCTTTCAAATTAGTTAGGCAGAACCTAAGCATCCCATATATACAGGACGCTTATTGGTTTGTCAATAGCTTTTTTCCCAATAGTCGACAAAACGGGGGCTTATGATCTGGAGTGAACCCCTGATACTGGACACATTAAGT
>CAZCXP010000104.1:0-9219 GCA_964502665.1 uncultured Dehalococcoidia bacterium
ATGCAGACTTGCCTTTCTCAATGCCAGCGATCTTCCTGAATCGAACGAAACATCGTATTGTTTAGTCCTAACTTACGCGAAATGGCAAAGGAGCAAGGGGTCACCATTTAGGACAGAAGGTAAAACCTTCGAGAAGACCTTCGCATTAGTCTATTGAGCCTTGCTTGGGTGTCTCCAGCCAAGCTGCCTTGAACCATACTGCGACTTGCTCAACTCTACTCGGTAATATATCATGTGTTCTGACACAGGGCAAAGCCAACTTCAAATCGACGATGAGGATATTGGATGGGTGAAGCTATAAGACTTGAAGCTATCTCCAAGCAACTGGGAGGGCGTGAAATCCTCAAGGGTGTTAGCTTCGCTGTAAAGCAGGGAGATATTTTCGGCTACCTTGGTCCCAACGGAGCCGGGAAGACCACCACCATCAGGATTCTTCTCGGTTTGCTCAAGCCCACCTCAGGCAGGGCTCATATTCTGGGGGAGGATGTCTCCAAAGACGAAGCTAGAAGGAAGGTTGGCTTTGTCCTGGAGAGCGACGGACTCTATGAAAATAAGACCGCTGAGGAAAATCTGACGTATTACGCCCGAATTTATGAGGTGGCTGAACCTGCAGAAAGAATCGACAGGATTTTAGAATTAGTGAGGCTTCAGGATAGAGCCAAAGACAAGATTGGCACCTATTCCAAGGGGATGAGGCAAAGGTTGGCTTTAGCCAGAGCTATGATACATGACCCGGAGCTACTCGTTCTGGACGAGCCCACTGCTGGAGTTGACCCATCGGGTCAGATAGAGGTGAGAGAGGTCATTCTCAACATGGCTTATAAGGAGGGCAAGGCTATTTTCTTAAGCTCGCACAACCTGGGTGAGGTGCAGAGAATCTGCAACCGCATCGCCCTAATCGACCGTGGTGAGATAAAGCTTTATGGTGAACTGGAGCAACTACGGCGAGAGAGGAGCGTAAATGAGGTGGAGATTGAGACAACTGAAGCCATCGCAGAGCCTCTCTTTGCTGAACTCAAGAGCCTCTCCCATTTGGGATTGCGGGAGAGGAAGGACAAGAGCCTCACATTCGTTCTCCAAGAAGGGGTAAGGGTCCCCGATATAGTGAGCCTTCTCGTTAGGCGGGGAGTAGAGATTGAAGGAGTAAGCAGAAAGGAAGCCTCGCTCGAGGAAATCTATTCTGCCATGCTCAAGGAGGCGGAGCCATTATGAAGGGAATGCCTGTTGTTCTCCAAAGCGATGTAGGGGACATCGTGCATAGCAGGGGATTTCTTATCATTGCTGCTATCATTGGCGTCCTTACTATTGGGGCGGCAGTAGGCATAACCATCGCTCTCAATAGATGGTTAGCCCCAGGATTAGCTTGGGAGGATGCGAAGCCTCTGTTGGAACTCTTTATGGGGTTAGCGGTTAACTACATGCCGCTCATAGTTCTATTTACATGCATGGCGACCTGGGCTACTGAGCCCATCGCTAAGGAAAAAGCCAAGGGGCCTATAGAGTCTCTTCTGGCTACACCATTAACCGCTAAAGCGGTTTGGATAGGGAAGAGCCTAGCCATTTTTCTGCCTGCTTACATCATTGGGCTTATCGCCACAGTGATAGTTATTCTGGCGATGAACTTTGCTTCTATCCTCCCGGCTACAGGTCACTTCGTCCTCCCGCTGCCGGAGGCACTTACCAGCTTTCTTTTTCTCCCCCTGCTCATGTTTGCCCTCATTTCGCTAGGGGTTCTTTTCAGCCTGATTACCAACCCTATTATTGGTCAGACCATTGTTATATTTGTTGGGGTAATTCTGCTGCAGGCAGTGGGGCAGGCTGGGGGACGGATTTGGTGGCTTTTAGCTTCATGGGACTACGCCTTATATAACTTAGCTGGCGCTGCCCTTCTTGGAATAATTGCCCTTCACCTCTCTCGCTCCCTCAGTAAGGAAAAGATAATCCTATCGAGTAAAGGGAAATGGGCATAACAGCTTTTTTGGCTTCCCTATTCAAATAAAGCTGCTTTAGAACCAGAGTTTTACCTTCTATCCAGCACGCTATCCCCAAAATGAAGCTGGCTCCCCGAGCAGGATTCGAACCTACAACCTAGCGGTTAACAGCCGCCCGCTCTACCGTTGAGCTATCGGGGAGCGTTTCTCTCACAGTCTTCACGCTTCAAGATTGCTATACCGTTGTTACGGTTTCGCGCGCTTAAGTATATCACTGGTGGCTATGTCAATCAATACCGAGACGGTCAATCGCCACTTTGTCGAGGTTTATCCCGATTGGACCGCTATCGTGGGCAGAAGCTCAGAGAGCTGCCTTTGGAGCTACCGCTGTTCTTCTGCGAGCCTCATCAATTCACGCTTGTCCTCGGTGGGTCTCACTATCTCGTAGTCACCCTGGGCGACGCCTGCTGTCACATCAAGCGTGACCTTGGCATCGCTGACTACATCCAGCGCCTCGCTTCGGACGGCACCTTGTCCTCCACCTTTGGTGGGATGAAGTTCCGCCTCCACGCTTATCCTGGCAATTGTTCTCAGATAGTACCGACTTTCTTTCAGGAATCGTATGCCCAGAGTCGTTAGCAGGATTGTGGGTAAGAGAAGAAGGCCGAACACGACATAAGCCACGTCGCGCCTTGGAGAGTCCCTCTTTCCGATGAGTTCGCTCTTGAAGACAGCCACCCCGCTGATCGCGTCGGCTTCGGCTCCCGTCGGCTCGTATTCATGTACGTACCCGCGCTCATCCAGAAAATCGTGCAAAGACCTCAACAGCCTTCGAGGGGAAGCTACCCTGACATCCCATGTGCTTGGCATCAAAGGACTCCCGCTTTGGGTGGAATCACTACTGCTGGCTGCTTGCGCAGATGGAAAAACACCGTGTCCTTCGACCACGGTGTTTCGAGAAATCTACACTGAGTTGGTGGCTGCCGAGCCAGGATTCGAACCTGGGCCTAAGGATCCAAAGTCCCGTGTGCTACCGCTACACCACTCGGCACTGGTGCCGAAGGCCGGACTCGAACCGGCACGGGAGTTGCCCCCCAACAGTTTTTGAGACTGCCGCGTCTGCCATTCCGCCACTTCGGCGGTGCCGAGGAGCGGAGTCGAACCGCTGACACCTTGATTTTCAGTCAAGTGCTCTACCACCTGAGCTACCTCGGCATCACAGCAGATTCTAGCCCAAGCCCGTATGTGTGTCAACCCGGCCTGCTCGGAGACAGCTCCTGGGACAGCGATGAGCACACCCCTTCGAGCGATGCAAGCTGCTCGTGGCTGGTCAGGTCGTTGTGAAGGGGGGTGATGGAGACTCTCTTGTGCCTTAATGCCCAGACGTCTGTCCCTTTGTCCTCTCTGGATTGGGGTTCGCCGTGCACAATCCAGTAGTAATCTCTCTTGCCATCGTGGCCCGCTTTGACGCCGCCTCTCTTGATAGCGTCGGTATAGCCGCGTTCGCCGAGTTCCGTGATCTCGATCCCCGCAATCTGATCGAGGGGCAGGTTGGGCAGGTTGATGTTCAGCAGGAACCTCGGAGGCAGTTTGCCGGCGGCAAGCTGCTGGGCGAGGAAAGCGCAGATTCTGCTGGCAACTTCAAAGTGCAGATTGTCGAAGGAAGCTACCGAGATGGCGACGGCTGGCAACCCGTAGAAGTAGGCCTGGAAGGCGGCACCCACCGTCCCCGAGATAAGGACGTCGGTGCCCAGGTTTGAACCTTCGTTGATACCGCAGACCACCAGGTCTATTTTGTCCTTCAGAAGCATCTTGAGGGCAATGATAACGCTGTCGGCAGGAGTGCCTTCCACGACATAGGTCTCGATACCGGCCACTACAGGTTTCACCGGTCTCACTCTCAGCGGCTGGTGCAGGGTGACAGAGGTGCCCACCCCGCTCTGCTCCCGGTCTGGGGCGACCACAATTACTTCAGCTATGCTTCTGAGTTCCTGGGCAAGCGCCCATAGACCCGGGGCGGCGATGCCGTCATCATTGGTGATGAGAATTCTCAATGGGGAGACTCCTTCCAGACTCCCAGTTTACCACAAAGGGGATGGGGGAGACAAATCTCCACCACCCCCTCAATTGGATCCGGACCGCAGGGGCCGGAGTCTATTGCTTTCACAGCGTCATGCCGTCGATTAGCCTGGTCTTGCCGATCCTAACCGCCAGTGAGACCAGCGCCTGGTCTTCGATGTCCTCAAGCTCCTCCAGCGTTTCGGGATCGGCAATGCTTACGTAGTCGATGGTAGCCTTGGGCTCGCTCTCGATCAGCGAGGTCATATCCTTGCGGAGTAATTCGGCGCTTCTTTCGCCTTTCCCCCAGAGCTTTAGAGCACGAGAAAGCGCCCTATAGAGTATCACTGCCGATTCCCTCTCCTCGGGGTCGAGATATACGTTGCGGCTGCTCATGGCCAGCCCATCAAGCTCCCTCACAGTGGGCACAGCGACGACCTCGACGTCCATGTTGAGGTCGGAGACCATTCTCCTGATCACCACCAGTTGCTGGGCGTCCTTTTGCCCGAAGTAGGCTCTAGTGGGCTCAACGATGCCAAATAGC
This sequence comes from uncultured Dehalococcoidia bacterium, assembly GCA_964502665.1. Lineage (GTDB taxonomy): Bacteria > Chloroflexota > Dehalococcoidia > SZUA-161 > SZUA-161 > SOKG01. The sequence continues at coordinate 4,534 of CAZCXP010000104.1, forward strand.
TTGGCGACCACCGTGGCCACACCGCGGAAGTGGCCGGGCCGAAAAGCACCCTCCAGCCGCTCGCTGATGTTTCCAACCTCCACCCAGGTGCTGGACTGGGGAGGGTAAATCTCTTCGGTATCAGGCATGAAGACTACGTCCGCCTTCTGTTCCCTAAGCAAAGCGAGGTCTCGCTCGGTGTCGCGAGGATAGCCGGCGAAATCCTCATGGGGGCTGAACTGGGTAGGGTTGACGAAGATGCTGACGGCGACGTTCTTGTTCTCCGCCCGTGCCCGGCGAACCAGCTCGATGTGTCCCTCGTGCAGGTACCCCATTGTGGGGACGAAGCCCACTGAGCCGCTGAGCTTCCGCCGCCATCTCCTCACTTCTGCAGTTTCATACAGGACTTTCATCGACAAACGTGGTACTTCTACGTTGACTTCTCAAGCTCAGCGAGGACGCTCTTGTCCATAGCATAGCTCTGTTTCTCGGTGGGGAAAGCGCCGGTCTGCACTTCGGCAATGTAGTCGGCAGTAGCGCTCCTGATGATTTCAAATAGTCGCGCATATTGCTTGGCATGTTTGGGAACGAAGTCGGTGTAGAGGCCCAAGAGGTCGCTGATTACCTGTACCTGGCCGTCGCAGTACTTGCCAGCGCCGATGCCAATGGTGGGCACGGCGGCTTTCTCGGTAATGAGTTTGGACAACGGCTCGGGCACACACTCAAGTACAATGGCGAAGGCGCCAGCCTCATCCAGTGCCTTGGCGTCGTTCATCAGGCGAATCGCTGCTTCCGGGGTCTTGCCCATCACCTTGAATCCCCCAAGCTGGTGTATCGATTGGGGGGTGAGGCCGATATGTCCCATCACGGGGATGCCAGAGGAGACAATCCGCTTCACCGTCTCCGCCATATTCTCGCCGCCCTCGAGCTTGACCGCCTGGGCTCCTCCCTCTTGAATGAACCTGGCAGCATTACGCAGGGCATCGTCAACGCAGACCTGATAGGTCATAAACGGCATGTCGCCCACTACCAGCGCTCGCGTGGTCCCCCTCACCACCGCTTTGGTGTGATGGATCATTTCGTCCATAGTCACTGGGATGGTTGACTCATAGCCCAAGACTACCATTCCCAGGCTGTCCCCGACCAGTATCAGCGGTATTCCCGCTTCATCAATGAGCTTGGCTGTGGCGTAATCGTAGGCGGTAAGCATGGCGATCCTCTCGCCCTTCTGCTTCATCTCTCTTATTTGAGTAATGCTAACCCTCATCATCTCCCTCCTCTGCGGACGTTTAGTAAGAGCAACTCGGTTAACCTGTCATTGTCGCATTTCCATGTCATTGCGAGGAGTGCAGCGACGAAGCAATCCCGAATGATGATGTGAGATTGCTTCGCTTCGCTCGCAATGACAACATGAAATTCATCTGCTACAACCCAATCTGACAATGTCAAGCTAAGTAGCGTTGCCACTCCTGTGGCAACGAATTCTCCGTCCCGATAGGAATCGGGACGCTACACTTTGAATGCCAAAAAGGATTCCCTCTGTTTTGGTACGATGGCATTCTGCGAGTTAACGTAGACCAGCTTGGGGACATGGTTGGCCGCGTCGGCTTCCGAGACAGTCTCGTAGGAGAGGATAATGACCTTGTCTCCCGCGGAGACCAGCCTGGCGGCAGCTCCATTGATGCAGATCGCGCCGGAACCGCGCTCTCCCTCTATGACATATGTCTCCAGACGAGAGCCGTTGTCTATATCCAGCACGTGAACCTGCTCGTAGGGTAGCATATCTGCTGCCTCCATGAGGTCCTTGTCGATGGTGATGCTTCCCTCGTACTGGATGTTGGCCCCGGTTACAGTCGCGCGGTGGATCTTGCTCTTGAGCATCGTTCTCATCGCTTCCCCCTGCATGCTTTCTTAGTTGTCGTTCCGTTCATGGTTCGAGGCCGACAGGTCGGCCGTCCTACGGCCCAAGCTCACCACGAACGGCATCTGGCACATCTGATTTTCATCATTGATTAGTGAGCAGCCGCCCATGAGGCCTTGGTCAGCAATTGACGCATCTCCTCGGCTCTGTGGCTATCGATTTTGCCCTTGTCCAAAGCCACGGGGATGGTCTGCAGTCCCAGCTCACGGTAGGTGGATAGCAGTGCTGGGGCTGACTTCTCCAACGCTGCAAGGTGTTTCTTTATGGTTCCCAGGTCCCCGCGGGCAATGGGCCCGGTGAGGCAATTGGGCAGCCCGACGTTTTCCACATTGTTAAGGGTGCCGCGAAGCAGCGGCATTAAGGCGCGAGTGGCCTCGGGTGTGGACACCCCGAAGACCTGCCAAAGATCGGTGGACAGTTTCACCAGGGCAACCAGATAGTTGCAGGCGAAAACCGCTGCAGCGTGATAGAGCACCTTGTCGCCCGCTCCCAGCCTTATCCAGGTCCCTTCGAGTGTCGAAACCATCTGCTTCAATGTTTCCAGCAGCTCACCATCTGCCTCCAGGGCGAACGTGGAGCCGGGGAGGTTTTCCACGGCATGAGCGACGCTGGCGAAGGTCTGCAAGGGGTGAAAACCGCCGACCTGGGCACCGGCTCTCCTTGCCGGTTCCAGGGGATCGAGGGATTCGGCGCCGCTGCAGTGAACCACGCTTTGTCCTGGATGCCACTCGAGCTCGGCAGCTACCTGGGCGATGGCATCATCGGGAGTGGTGATAAAGACGAGCTCAGCGACATCGGCAACCGCTTGTTTTGTCTCGTATGAATTGCAGCCGGGCACACTTTCCGCCACCTTATCAGCCGACGACTTGCTACGGCTGGCAACCGCTATCACAGGATAGCCTTTAGCGCTCAGCCTTACTGCGAGAGCAGTGCCTACCGTTCCTGCCCCGATGAAGCCGACTTTTTTCTGCGCGATATCGGTCTTCTTGTTGCTTATCTCCATCAATTAAAAAAGCCTTCCCGGGCATCACCCAAGAAGACTTCACCCCACAGCGAACTTGAAGTTCGAAGCTTTGCCGTCTCGGTCGTGCCCGATCCAAGCGACTGGTTTCCGAAAGGCCAGCTACCCCTTACCGCCCCGAAGGGTCGATAGGCATTATGATTATAGCAATCTCGGCAGCGTTGTCAAGTTTATAGGCTTTGCCAAGTTAACTTTTCTTACCAATTTTCGATGTACTTTTGCCATTCAGGGCACCCTTGGGGGCATTGATACGTGAGGTAGTAACGGCCAGGGGGTGGTGTGAAGGGTTTGCGTAGGAGCTTCATCCCGGCTACTTCGGGTGGGCGCCCTGCCTTACGCTGGTTACACACCTTGCACGCGCTTGCCAGATTATCCCAGGCATGTGCGCCTCCGAGGAAGCGCGGGATAACATGGTCTATGGTGAGTTCCCTTGTCTCTTTGCCACAGTACTGGCAAGTGTAACTGTCCCGAACAAAAACCTCACGTCGGCTCAATCTCCGCTGCATGCGCGGCCGCTTGATCATGTAAGCAAGGCGGATTACCGAAGGCACAGGTATAGCAATAGAAGGACTGTGTAAGACATCCGAGTTATTCTCCAAGACCTCGGCCTTGCCTCCCCAGAGCAGCACAACGGCCCGCCGCGCCCGGCAAACATTGAGCGGCTCGTAATTCTGGTTCAGCACAAGGACCGGGGAATTTATCACGATGCTCTCCACTCAGTGCACATTCTAGCAGAATGGCTCCTTCTATGCAACTTTGCTGGCTTGACCGCTTTCACTGCTTAGGTTAATATTTAGGTTACTTCTGTGAGGAGGAAATCTGTGAGTCTGCGTATTCCAGGGCCGACCCCATGTCCCGAGGATGTTCTCCAGGCGATGAGCAAACAGATGATCAACCATCGGGGGAAGGAATTCGGGGCGCTAATCCATCAAGTGACCTCAAGGCTCAAGGAGCTGTTTCAGACGAAGGGTGATGTTTTGATACTCACCTCCTCGGGCACAGGGGCTATGGAGGCTGCTATTGTTAATTCCCTGTCCCCGGGAGACAAGGTGCTATCGCTATCCAACGGCGTTTTTGGGGATAGATTCGCAACTATCGCTGAGCGGTTCGGAGCCGAGGTGACCCCATTGACGTTTGAGTGGGGGCGGGCTGTTGACCCAGAAGCCGCGAAGCGGGCCCTTGAATCTGCCCCTGGAATCAAGGCAGTGCTGGTCACTCACAACGAGACCTCTACGGGGGTGACCAACGACCTGGCTGCTATCGGCAAGGTAGTCAAACAATATGATAAGCTGCTGTTGGTCGATGCCATCAGCAGCCTTGGCTGCATCGACTTGCAGGTTGATGCCTGGGGGTGTGATGTGGTGGTCACTGGTTCGCAAAAAGGGTGGATGGTGCCCCCTGGTCTAGCGTTTGTCAGCGTCAGCCAGCGTGGCTGGCAGGCACATGCTGAAGCCAAGATGCCGCGCTACTATTGGGACTTCTCAACGGCTAAGAACTTCTTGGGGAAAGGGCAAACTCCCTGGACTCCGGCGGTTTCGGTCTTCTATGCTCTTGAGGTCGCTCTGGAGATGATGGTTGAGGAAGGATTGCCAAACATCTTCGCCCGGCATGCTCGCCTGGGGCAGAGGACCAGGGAGGGGGTGAGGTCGCTGGGCTTGTCGCTTTTCGCCGATGAGGCATGTGCCTCCAATACGGTTACTGCTATCAAGTCTCCCGATGGGATTGATTCCAAGAGGCTGGTCGATACTGTGAGGGAAGAGCACGG
>CAZCXP010000105.1:0-9072 GCA_964502665.1 uncultured Dehalococcoidia bacterium
ATATTGAGGCTTCCCCGGAGATAGCACGTGGCGATGAGATGGAAGTTGACCTATATGGCCGAGACGTTGTGGGGGAAGAACTGAAGGAAACGCCGATAGTTGCGGGGTGCGATTGGCGTCAAGTCGTACTGCCACCTATTTTTGCGTTCATTCTCGGTTTTTTTGGTTTCGTTTCACTTCGTAAAGGCATCAAGTCCTTAGCAAGTTGACAACGCGACCTCTCCAAGGACCCACTACAGAACTCGCTTTGTGAAGCTAGCCTCGCTATCTATCCAGCCCCCATTTTGCCATTTCAGCCTTTGGTAGTGTCTTTACCACAGTCAGGGGCCTGGGGTCTTCATGAGACGCTTTACAACCAGGGATATGAGTAGGATAATGTGTCAGCCAGAATATCCTGCCCGCCCGCCCCTCCAGGACGGAGGGAGCCACGTAGCGCCTACAGATGGCAGGTGCCGATAACGAGGAAAAGCCTATGCCAGACGTAGAGGAAGTAGCTGAGAAGGTCTATCGGCTGGAGACGCCAATACCGGGGACGAGCACTATCTTCGCAGTATACCTTATCCGGGAGTCGGAGGGGGTTCTGATAGAGCCCGGCCCCGCAGCCGCCCTCCCCCAGATTCGCGAGGGGATGAGCTACCTGGGGATGAAGGACTTGGCCTACATCATTCCCACCCACATCCACATGGATCACGCTGGGGGTACGGGAGCCCTGGCCCAGCTTTTCCCCCAGGCGACGGTGCTGGTCCACCCCGCCGGCGCAAAGCACGCCGTTGACCCATCTCGCCTTATCGAGAGCACCAAGATGGTTTTCGGCCCCGACTTCGAGGCTCTCTTCGGTAAGATTGTCCCCGTCCCGGAATCTCAAATAAAGGTCCCGGAGGACGGGGAAATAATCTCGGTCAATGGTAGAGAGCTGCAGATTATATACGCCCCGGGACACGCACCCCACCACATGGTCATCTTCGACAGGAGTGTGGAGGGTCTTTTCTGTGGCGAGGCCCTGGGGCTGCCGGGCCAGGGTGACGGACTATTTCCGCTGCCTGCTGTTGCCCCACCGGGCTTTGATCAGGAGCTTTACCTGGAGACTATGGAGATGCTGAGGCAACTGGGGCCCCGGGTGCTTTTCTATTCGCATGGCGGAGTCGGGCGGGAGCCAGACACGCTGATTTCGATGGCGGCGGAAAGCACCCGCGTTTTTGGCGACATAATTCTCAAGGCGCTGAAGGAAGGCGAGCCCTTAGAGGCCATCAGCCGCAGAATCGGGGAATATGTTGCCAATAGCTTCGGGCTAAAGGTAGATGACATCGACCTGGCGATGATAGTAGGCGGGTACGTCCTCTACTTCAACAAAAAGGGGTTGGCGTGAGGAGGGTGGTTGCTTCAATAGAATACTTTGGAGGTGTGATGAAATGAAGTCGAGCAGGGTTTCCGAGCGATTTGACATAACCGGCAAGGTGGCCATAGTAACGGGAGCGGCTAGCGGAATAGGTCGCGCTATAGCGTTGGACCTGGCCGGGTCTGGGGCAAACGTGGTCATTGCGGATACAGCGTTGGGTGGTGCTGAGAAAGTGGCTCGTGAAATTGAATCCGCGGGCGGCAAGGCCATCGCCATAGAGACCGATGTAACCGATAGCAAAGAAGTTGAGCAAATGGTGCAACAAACCATTGAAGGATTTGGTAAGATCGACATCTTGGTAAACAATGCCGGAATCATTGGGAGGTCCTCGGTCATGGATATAAAGGAGGACGAGTTGGACAGGACGTTTGAGGTAAACCTCAAAGGGGTTGTCCTCTGTTCCCAGGCTGTGGCCAGGCACATGATCGAGCAGGGAAGCGGGAAGATTGTGAATATGGGATCGTCTCTTTCTTCGAGGGCTTCTGTTTGCAACCTGTCGGGGGGAGGTGCAGACTACTGCGCATCGAAGGCGGCTGTGCAGGCCTTCACCAGAGCATTAGCCATGGAGTTGGGCCCCTATGGGATAAACGTCAATGCTGTGGCCCCAGGTACGACCAATACACCGATGCACGAGGGCTTGTGGGAAATGGCGACAATATATTTCCAGAATAGCTTGCCCCTCGGCAGATTGGCGGAGCCTGAGGATATAGCGGATGTAGTCTTGTTCCTGGTTACAGATGCTGCCCGGTATGTGACGGGTCAAACCATTCACGTGAATGGCGGACAGATAATGGTGGACTAACACAGGAGGTGCCAGCTATGGCTAAACTGGAAAAGCTCTTCGAGCCAGTCAAGATAGGCAAACTGGAGCTCAAGAACAGGATGGTAATGCCGGCCTTGAACACAAAGTTCGGGACCGAATTCGGCGCAGTGAGCGAACGATCGATAGATTTCTATGTGGAAAGAGCCAAGGGCGGGGTGAGCCTCATTGTAATCGAGAATACCTGCATCGATTGGCCGGTGGGCAAGGCAGGCACCAGTCCCATACGTGCTGACGAATGGAAGTTCGTCCACGGTCTGCACGATCTGGCGGAAGCGGTTCAGCTTCATGGTGTCAAGATCGCCACCCAGCTACAGCATACCGGGAGGCAGGGCTCATCATTGACAAGCGCCGAGGGGCAACAGCTTGTGGCACCCTCAGCAATCCCCTGCCTGCCCACAGGCGGAGAAATGCCTCGTGAATTGACGATCGAGGAAATTGAGGTGCTGATAGGGAAGTTTGTCATGGGGGCGACAATTACTAAGGCGGCTGGATTCGACGCGGTGGAGATTCAGGCCGCTCATGGGTACCTGATCACTCAGTTCATGTCCCCCTACAGCAACAAGCGCACCGATGAGTACGGAGGCGACTTCGAGGGTAGGATGAAGTTCGCCCTACGGATTATAGAGGGGGTAAGGCTGGCGGTCGGCCCTGATTTCCCCATAATCGTCAGGCTCAATGGAGACGAGCATATAGAGGGAGGCCTGACACTGGAGGACAGCAAGCTTATCGCCCAGAGGTTGGAAGCCGCCGGGGTGGACGCCCTGAACATATCGGCGGGCATCTACGAATCGCCACCCTGGTACAGCAGGATATTTCCCGCGATGGGCATGCCCGCGGGATGCAACGTGCCCCTGGCAGCGGAGATCAAGAAGGTTGTCAACATACCCGTTATCGTCGCCGGTAAGCTTGGCAATCCGCTGCTGGCCGAACAGGTCCTCAAAGAAGGAAAGGCAGACCTGATCGCCATGGGTAGGCCTCTCCTTGCGGATCCCGAGCTGCCAAGGAAGGCTGCTGAGGGGAGACTGGATGATATCCGTCCCTGTCTTTCCTGCAATGAAGGCTGTGGTGGCAGTATGTCTCATATGTGGCGCTTAAGTTGTGCAGTGAATCCAGCCGTGGGCAAAGAGAGGGAATATGAAATTGAGCCTGCGAAGAAGGCTAAGAGAGTGGTCGTTGTCGGCGGCGGCCCCGGAGGCATGGAAGCAGCAAGGGTTGCTGCGCTGAGGGGCCACGACGTAACCCTGTATGAGAAAGAGAAAAGCCTGGGAGGTCAACTGGTGCCGGCTTCGGTGCCTCGATTCAAGCAGCCGATCAAAGACCTGGCAGAGTACCTCAAGAACCAGGTGGTGAAGCTGGGAGTGAAGATCGAGCTTGGAAAAGAAGCTACGCCAGCGTTGATCAAGAAACTGAAACCAGAGGTGGTGATTCTGGCAATGGGAGCCTCTCCTATCATTCCAGAGATCCCTGGGGTTAGGGGGGGCAACGTAGCCACCGCTAGCGAGATATTGCTTGGGAAGAAGGAAGCCGGTGAGAAGGTTGTCGTGGTTGGCGGTGGCGAGGTTGGGTGCGAAGTTGCCTGGTTCCTGGTGGAGCAGGGGAAGAAGGTGACCATTGTGGAGATGCTATATGGCGTGGCAGTGGATATGAATATGTTCAGTCGCTTCTATCTGGAGGACAAGCTGGCTGAGCTCGGCATTGAGATACTGACCAACACTACAGCCAAAGAGATTACAGATAAGGGCGTGGTTGCCGTCGGTATCAACGGGAACAAGCAGGTTATAGAGGCAGATACTGTGGTACTTGCCGTCGGCTTCAGCTCTAACAATGAGCTTGGGGAAAAGCTGAGAGGCGAGCTCCCGGAGGTATATATCATTGGGGACTGTGCCAAGCCAGGCAAGATACAGGAGGCAATCCACGGCGCCGCGCGCATCGCGCGCCTGATCTGAGGAATGAAATGGAGTGATGGCAGAGGTATTCACGATGGGGAAGAGATTTACCAGAGAGGAAATCCTGGGAAGGCTCAGGAAGACCGGTGAAGAGGGAAAGCCGATCATCGCCGCCGGCAGCAGCGTGGGTATTATAGCCAAGTGCGCCGAGCTCGGAGGGGCCGATCTGATAATGGTCTATAGTTCAGGGAAAGCAAGGATAAGAGGGTTTCAGACCAGTATGGTTGAAAACTCCAATGCGGTAACCCTGGAGATGTTCGAAGAAATAGACAATGTGGTGAAAGAGACCCCCATCATCGCCGGTATCGATGTTACCGAGCCTCCAGTCGGCAGGGACCTGGCCGAACTGGTGCGGAGGTTTGTCGATACCGGATTCTCGGGCGTAATCAACTTTCCCACCTATGGCTTTTTTGAGGACGAAGCCTGGCGCAAGAGCAGGGAGGCCGAGGGGATAGGATTTTCCAGGGAGATCGAGCTGATACGGGTAGCTCGGAATATGGACATATTCACCATGGCCTACGTATTCTTTCCCCAGGATGCACGGGCAATGGCCGAGGCGGGGGTTGACTGCATGGTTCCTCATGCAGGGGGAACCGCTGGCGGCCTGGTGGGATTTGATGCGATTGCAGCACCTCTGGAGGATGCGGCTGCCACCGTGCAGAAGATGATTGAGGCAACCAGGCAGGTAAATCCAGATATCATCTGTCTGGCTCACGGCGGGCCAATTGCAGCCCCTGAGGATACCAAGTACCTTTATGAACATACGGAAGCGGCAGGTTTTGTCGGAGCCTCAAGCATAGAAAGGATACCTGTCGAAAAAGCGGTTACCGAAGTGGTGAAGGCATTTAAGGACTTTCGGCTGAAGCGGCGCTGAACCCCTTCATGGCCTCTTGTTACCCCCTGGAGGAGAGCAAGAAGGGGTTTGAGGAGCAGGATAAAGGGCAAAGAGGGAGGAGATGGCCGAGTATAGCGATGCTTATACCTTCTTAGCCGAGAAGCACGGCTTTGGTGATTCTCAGCGATATCTACGTGTGCTTCGGTTTCTTATGACGCCGGCGCAGGCTGAGATGGTGGCCCAATTGCCGGGGTCGCCGGAAGAGGTGGCCCAGAAGAGTGGCACGGAGCTGGCCACCGTGAAGGAGAGCCTGGAGCTACTTCATCGAAAGGGCGTGGTTGTTCCCAAAGACTACAAGACCCCTGACTACTACATGTTCTGCAAGCACGCAGAACGGCTATGGGAGGTGACCGAGTCTCTGATGGGGCTGGAGCTATACACCGGGGCAGAGACGAAGCAGCTTTTCCGGCTGTGGGACGAGTGGAAGCGGACGGATTACGCTGACATGACGGCCCAACGGTGGCATAACCTCAAAGCGATGGGAATCCAGGGCCTCAGGATCGTCCCAGCATACAGGGCCATATTGGACAGCCCCGAGGTATTGCCCTGTGAAGACGCGAGGGAGATTGTCAGGGTCCAGCCCCTGATCACGGTCGTCTCCTGCTCGTGTCGCAAGCACATGAGGGTGATGGACAATCCTTGCAGTAAGACAGAGGCAGATCCCAACTGCCTGCAGTTCGCCAAGTCAGCGGAGTACTCCTTAAGCAGAGGACATGGACGGCGCATATCGGTGGATGAGGCTATAGCCATCTTGGACAGGAATGAAGAGGATGGATTGGTGCATGTATGGGTGAACAGTGCCAAGGTCGAGGCGGCTATGCCCTATGCGCTGTGTAGCTGCTGTAGATGCTGCTGCACGGTCTGGCATTATGCCGACATACGCCAGGTGCCGAACGATGAAATTTTCGCCAAGAGCCGCTATGAGGCCCGAGTGGACCCCGACCTGTGCAATGGCTGCCAGGACTGCGTAGATCGCTGCCAGTTTGACGCCATTGAGATGCAGAAGGTGGAGGGCTCCAGGCGGTTGAAGGCTGTGGTCGATCCTGAGAAGTGCTGGGGTTGTGGTGTATGCACCCTGGTCTGTGAACCTGGAGCGCTGAGGATGCACCTGGTGAGGCCGCCACAGCATATCCCAGCGTGAGACCGTCCTGAGAACCAAAATTAGGAGAGCGAGGGATGGCAATAGCACAAGTTGGCGACATCAACATCTACTACGAGATTCATGGAGAAGGCGAGCCGTTACTCCTGATCACGGGCTACGGCGCTAACTCCCAGTGGTGGTACCCTCAGATCCCGGCCTTCTCTCAGGAGTACCAGGTGATCGCCCTCGACAACAGGGGAAGTGGCCGCAGCGACAAGCCGGATATCCCCTACACCATCGAGATGATGGCGGATGATACCGCGGGGGTGCTTGATGCCGTCGGAATCGACGCCGCCCACGTCTTTGGCGTCTCCATGGGGGGCATGATCGCCCAGGAGTTTGCCCTTCGCTATCCCGAGAAGGTGATAAGCCTCATTCTGGCTTGCACCACCCCTGGAGGGCGAAACTCCGTCCTGCCCGATGAGGAGGCGGTGACGTTTCTCTTCGACCTGGAGAGCAGGAAGAGGCTGACGCTGGAAGAGCAGGCCAGGCAAATGCTCCCCTTCCTCTTCACCCAGGAGTTCATCGACAGAAGCTCGAAGTTCATGGATCAAGTCATTGCGGGGATGATAGAATATGTCACCCCGCTTCATGGCTATCGGAGGCAGGGAGAGGCGATTAAGGAGTTCAACGCCTATGACCGCCTCCCCGAGATCAAGGCCCCCACCCTGGTCATATCTGGGACTACCGACAGGCTGATTCCCGTCGAAAACTCAAGGATTATTGCCTCGAGAATACCCGGTGCCGAGCTCGTCATCTTCGAGGACATGAGCCACGGTTTTCTGTTTGAGGCGCTGAAGAAGGCGAACGAAACTGTCCTCGACTTCTTGCGGCAGCACCGCCGCTCTCGATAGGCATTACTTTGGTCCAGCGCGGAAGAGGTGCAGGTGTTAACCGAGCCCGAGCTTATTATAGCCCCGGACTTGAAGGGGATCGAGCTGTGATAAATTCGTAGGGTGGGTGCAGCACAGCGGAACCCACCAACATGAAGGTGGGTTTCGTTTCACTCCACCCACCCTACTAGTGTTTATAGGGTATGATATAAATGGTGACACCAAGGGGGTTATAGATGGAAGCAGCAAAAGGTTGCCTTGATCTGGAAAAAGAGGTTCTCAACGAGGGGCTGTGTACCAGTTGTGGCGCCTGTGTGGAGATCTGTCCCTATATCAAGGTGGTTAAGGATAGGGTGGCGGTAATCGAGCCCTGCGGCATAGCTGAAGGAAAATGCTATGATTTCTGTCCTCGAACGCCCACCGATATCGCTGCCCTGGATCGAAGGATATTTGGCAAGGAGCGCTCCGATTCCTCCCTCGGGTGCTATATCTCCATCGAGATGGCGCAGGCAAAGGATAGCGAGACCCGCCGCCGTGCTCAGTACGGGGGAGTCGTTTCCGCCCTTTTGAAGTATGCCATGGACTTGGGGGAGATAGGAGCCGCCGTGCTCACCAGGCCCTTTGATGGAGGTCTTATGCCGGCACCGGTGGTGGTGGCAGAAAGCTCTCAGGTGCTGGGATGCGCTGGTTCGAATTACATCGCCTCCGCGACCCTGGCGGGGCTGAATAGGGTGATGAAGCAGCCGGGTGATGCGATTGGCGTGGTGGGCATCCCGTGCCAGATTCTGGCTCTGAGGAAGATGCAGGCCTCAAAACACGAAACCGGGGCCAAGGGGGTAAAGCTCGTTGTCGGGCTTTTCTGCACCTGGGCATTATCCTATAAGGGGCTCTACGAGTTCCTCAGGGGGAAGGTCGATCCCTCACTCATCAAGCGAATCGACATTCCCCCTCCGCCGGCCAACATCCTGGTAGTAGAGACCGGAGCAGGCTCCATAGAATTCCCCCTGGATGAGATCAGGGGGTTCGTCAAGCCAACATGCAGCATCTGCTTTGACATGACCTGCGAGTTCGCTGACATCTCGGTGGGCATGGTGGAGGGAATGGAAGACTGGAACACCTTGATAGTCAGAACCCCGGAGGCAGGGAGGCTGATTGAGAAGGCAAAGGCGGACGGGATAATTGAAACCAGGCCGCTGGACGAGGCACGCCTGGCCCACCTGCGGGAGGCATCCCTGCGGAAGAAAACGAGGGCCATAAGCGAGATTGTGAAGCGGACAGGCGACGAGAGCTCTCTGTTATACTTGCGCCTGAGCGATGTTGAGCGGAGGAAGTTCCTTTAGGAGTTTGAGATGTCAACACTAACTATAGACCAGCCAGGTCGCAGTGTGCTCATGATGGGCAATGAAGCCATCGCCCGGGGAGCCATCGAAGCGGGGGTTGACTTCTGCGCCGCCTATCCGGGCACCCCGTCCTCAGAGATTCCAGAATCCCTGGCACGTGTGGCGGAGCATTTCGGTTTATACGTAGAATGGTCTACCAACGAGATGGTGGCCCTGGAGGCGGCGGCGGCCGCTTCCCTCTCCGGGCTGAGGGCCATAGTGGCCATGAAGCAGAATGGGGTCAACGTATGCTCGGATTTCCTGCTGACGGTCAACCTAACTGGCACTAAGGGCGGCCTCGTCATTGCTGCCTGTGATGACCCCTCAGCGATATCCAGCTCCAACGAACAGGACAGCCGGAACTTTGCCCGGTTTGCCGACCTGCCCCTCGTGGAGCCGGCAACCTTTCAGGAGGCCAAGGATATGACCAGGTGGGCCTTCGAGCTATCGGAAAAGCTCGGGCTGCCCTGCATATTAAGAAGCGTCACCAGGTTGTCTCACAGCAGGGGCAACGTCAAGCTGGGCGAGATACCCGAGAGGGAAAGGTCGGCTCGCTTCGAAGGGGTCTATATCGCCGGCGCCTTTGTTCCGGCGCAGCACGCTGCACTGCATCAGAAACTGGAACAGGCCCGAGAGGAGTTTGAGGGATCGGAGTTCAA